>NZ_CP076723.1:4307500-4607500 GCF_018986915.1 Geomonas oryzisoli | reverse complement strand
GGGGCGTTGCGGGGCTCCCCCGCAGAGGGGGTAGCGGAAAACGCCCCCGCGTTTGCAGCGAGGGGGAAGCCTCCCCCCTGACGGAGTCTTACCTCAGGCGGTTACACCCTCCCCTGAGATCTCTTCCTCCCCAGCCTCGAAGAAGGCATCCTCGCCGCAGTAAACTTCCCCTGGCAGCTCCTCGAAGATGCTCTTGCCCTGTCTCAGGTTCTCGCCCAGGATCTCTAGGAACCTCCGGTAACGTTTCCCACCGATCCGTTTCGCCAGCTCCTGCTGCTCCTCGGGGAGTTCCCGGGTCTGGGTCAGCCATACCCGGATGTAGAGGGACAAGGTCTCCCCGACGATCTCCAGATAGCGCTCCTCCGCTTTCAGACGCTTCTCGATGCGGTCCATGAACCGGGAGAACTCAAGCTCCCTCTTGTCCGCCCCTTCCGGATAAAGGTACTCCTTCAGGGCCGCCTCGATGATCGCCTTTTTGGTCAGGTTCCTGCGCCGGGCGCAGATCCCCTCCAAGGCCTCGTTCAACTCCGCCGACAGCCTGATGCTGTAGCGCACCGTCGGTCCTCTCATAGCGTCACCCCTCCCGTGCCGTCATCCTCGGTCTCAGGCTTTTCCTCCCTGTGCCGCGACTCCATAAGCTCGCGCGCCCAGCGCGGCATCTCCTCCTGTGTCCCCCCTCCCGGCTCCTGTGCCGCAGGAGGTGGTGTTGAGACCTCACGCTCCTGGACGGGGGCAGGAACGGGCACGGGCGCTGCCTCCTCGTTCTCCTCCGTCTGCCACGCGGTCCCGCCCCAGATCGGCAAGCGGACCTCTTCCTTACCCCCTTGCGCCGCCGCGACCACCGCCGCGATCGGGTTTCGCCCCGCCACAGCGATGGTATCGCTTACGGCAGGTGCCGCCCGCACCCGGCTCTTGAAACTGCGGTCCTTGAAGTGGCGGATCTTGTTGGCCCGGATGGGGGGATGCCCCGCCAGGAAGATGATCTCCTCCTTTTCCGGGAATTCGAGCACCTCTCCGGGGGTTAACAGCCGCCGCGCGATCTCCTGGGTCGAGTGCGTCGTGTTACGCAACCAAAAGTCGAGGCGCCGTCCCGAATAACTGGTGCTGGTCACGAGCTCCGTCTTCTCCCCCAGCATGCGGCTGATCAATTCCGCGCTCTCGATGTCGTTCGGGGTGAAAACCACCCGGACGTTGCAGTTGGAGAAGATCGAATTGTGCGGGCCGTAGTACTTCCTGATCTGCTCCAGGTTCTGCACCACCAGAAGCGCCTTAATGCCGTACCCCGCGATGAAGGCAAGTGCCGCCTCGAAAAACTCGAGTTGGCCGAGTGACTGGAACTCGTCCATCAGAAGGAGCAGCCGGTGCCGGTAGGAAACCACCTGGCGACCCTCCTTGAATTCCATGGACTCGGTGCACTTGCGTCCCAGCATGTTCATGATCATCCGGTAGAGAGGCTTGGTGCGGGAGATCTCCGAGGTGGGGATGGCGAGATACAGGCTCACCGGCTTTTCGTGCTGCATGAGATCGGTGATGCTGAAGTCGGAGCAGCTGGTGTTCCTGGCCACGAGGGGATCGCGGTAAAGGGCAAGGGAAGCCAGGGCGGTGGACTTCACCCCGGAGCGCTCGGTGTCGGCCCGGTCCAGCATGGCGCGGGCGGCGCTCGCGACCACGGGATGGGTAGGAGTAGGAGTTCCGGTGGCGCTTTGCCAGCCGAAGCTGAATTCCGGGTCGTGCCGGGCGGTGAGCATCGCCTTCAGGGTGTCGTCGAAACTCCGCTCGGGGTCGCTCAGGATGAGGGCCAGGGTGGCGAGGTTCTTCTCCTTGATCTCGGGGGAGTAGAGGATGTGCAGGATGGTCCCGACCAAAAGGTCGTAGCTCGTCTTGTCCCAGTGGTTCTGCATCCCTTCGCCGAAGGGGTTCACCAGGATATCGGCTATGTTCTGGGTATCGGCCACCTCCTTAAGGGTCCCGACCCGGATCTCCTCCAGCGGGTTGAAGCGGGCGCACCCTTCCTCGGCGGTCGGGTTGAAGCGGAGCACCAGGTTCCCCAGTTCACTCTTGCGGTACCCCGCGCTGATGCCCCAGTTCTCCCCCTTGATGTCGGTGATCACCACGGAATGCGGCCACGAGAAAAGAGTGGGGACGATCACCCCCACCCCCTTCCCACTTCTGGGGGGCGCCAGCAAAAGAACGTGCTCCTCCCGGTCGTGGCTCAAAAGCCTCCCCGACTGGGAACGGCCGAGCACCACCCCGTGCTCGCCGTAGAGCCGCGCCTGTTCCAGCACCTCCTCGCCGGCCCAGCGCGCCGTACCGTGGCTGTCGGCTACCGGCTCCGGCTTTTTCAGGCGCAGCCAAAGCCTGCCGCTCACGACGACGCCCAAGAGGAGCCCGCCCCAGGCGAGCCACTGCACCCGATTGAAGTCGCGACGATAGGCAGGGTCACGCTGGAACATGATGCGCCAGGCCAGAAAAGAGTGGGGACGGTACAGGGGAATGCGGTACCAGTAGCGAAACGGAGCGCCGAGCGAGACGGGATACCGGGCCAGCCTCGCCTGCAGCTGCGCCGCCAGAAAGAGCCCGCCCAGCGCACAGGCCAAACCGGGGAGCAGGCAACCAAGGACCACCAGGTGCCGTCTGAGCACACGGAACGAAAAGCGACCAGGGACGCCGGAGAGAAACACCAGCAAGCCGAGAGTAATGCCGCCGTAAAGGTAGCGCCAGCTCCGGGCGAAATGTTCGGCGCCGTTACCGTTTTGCAGTGCATCCCAGTAAAGAAACCGGAAGGGAGGATAGAGGGCCCGCCCCGCCAACCGGAACCAGGGCTCCCCCAGACTGTCCCGGTAACCGTAGACGGCGGCGAAACTTTGGGTGGCCATCCAGGCACCAAGAACCACCAGGGAAACGGCGACGACCAGACGCAAAAGAGCGAACAGCTTTGGCCTCATGGCTCCTCCCTTTAGCGGGTCAGATCACGCTCGGGCTGCAACCTTTTCTCCAGCGTTTGGGCAAGCTCCTGGGCACGCGACGGTGCCTCGAGGACCACCCGCACGTCGCGGGAGAGTCCCTTCTTCAGGGCGAGATCCCGCATCCTGTCCGGCAGGTCGTCCGGCACCCGCCAGCTCCCTTCGGAGAGCTCCTCGGTCAGCCCGTTTCGCTCCAGTACCTTGAGACGTTTCAGGCGCATCTCGGCAGTGGAACCAAGATCAAGTCCCGGCGGCAGACGCCCCGCCCCCCTCGTCTCAAGATCCACCCCATCCCGGTAGATGCCGCCCCCCTGCCGGGAAAGGCCCAGGATCTCCCGGTCCAGATCGGTCAACTCCAGCTCGTGCTGTGGCACCGAGATCCGCACCAGTGAGCCGGGGAGCGCCTCCCTCCCCTCTACTTCGGAAAAGCGGGACAGCCCCACGTAGTAGGTCCGGTTATCGCTGCCGGAAACGACCAGGTAGCTTCGATCGGATAGCTCGTCCGCGACACCCCGGTCCAACACCTTCCCCTGCAACTCACGCTGCAAGGGATCGGTCGGATCGAAGATAACCAGCTCCCGGTCCCCCTCGCGGCCGAGGCTCTTGTGCATGGTCTTGATGATGTCGTTTTGCAGGCCGAGTTCGCGCAATACCCGCTCCGTCTCCCCGTCCAGCCGCCAGATCCCCGGCGCTTTTTCCTGGGCGAGCCCCAGCCGTTCAAGCTCCTTTACCCTTTGCTTTTTCACGCTGCGGTGGAAGGCGGCGATGCTGTTTTCCCTCCCCGGCGGTGCCCTCAAGTCGATCTCCCGGGCCGGGCTCCGCTCCTGTAAAAGGACCAGTTCACGATCGATCCCGGTATAGCGCTCAAGCTTGATCTCGGCGACCAGGCCATCCTGGATCTCCAGTTCGGTACGGCGCCCAAGCCGCGAAGTGGCGATTTCCCTGGCCCGGTTCCGCACCCCGCTCGCGATGTAGTCCCGGCCGAGCACCAGGTTCTCCCCCCGGTCGTTTCGGCCACGCACGATCAGGTGTACGTGCGGGTTGTCCGTGTTGTAGTGGTTCACGGCGACATAGTCGAGGGAGGTGCCAAGATCCTTTTCCATCGACCGGACCAGCTCCTTCGTGTAGTCCGAGAGATCCAACTCCCGCCCCTTTTCCGGCGAGACGATGAAGCGGAAGTGATGCCGGTCCTTGGCAATTTTCTCCTCCCAAAGGCCGAGCTCCCGCTTCTCCAGCGGGCCGTTTTCGTCGTAACAGCGTCCGCGCTCCGGCCCTTCCAGCCCCACCCCGGGCCGGGTCAGATACGAGACATGGAGCTTCAGGGCCCGCACCCCCTTTGAGCCGGAGAAGTTCTTCACCACCCTGGTTTTCACCACCACCCGCTGAAAATTTCTCGCCGCGTTTCTGGTGAAGGTCCCCTTCCCTTTCTGGTTTCGATGTGAACCTTTGCCGCCTGAAAATGCGCGCCCCTTAGTCGCTTTCCCGGCCAGGCAGACCCGCTGCACCACCTGGAAAAAGGACGCTGACTGGGTGCCGGAACCTGATGATTTGCGCTCCTTTTTGAGCCTGATCCGGAAGCGATCATCCTCTTCGGACTCTTCTCGGTAACCTCGCGACATGAAAGGCCTCCGAAAACAGGCGCCGAGGCAAGCGGCTCTGAGCGGGGCTTTTCAGGGAGAACGGCGTACGCTTTCCAGCGATACGCCGAAAAGAGGGAGCCAAGACGCGGGCTTGCAAAGACCCGGCGCCTGCACCTTTATCTTGCCTTATCCCCTCTTTCCTCCCTTCCACCCGCTTCAGTTACCGCCCCCTCACCCCTCCAGCCATTCAAAACCACCACCCCGAAAACCGGCCAGGAAGATGAAAAGAACTCCGAACTCAACCCCGCCGTCGACCGCGGCTCGCGCCGCGCTGAAATGCACACGTGAACAACTCTCTCAGCGTCGCAAGAGGTCGCGCACTTTTCCCGTGGGCGCGGCGGGGTCGCGAGGTTTCAGCCGCGCTTTCAGCTTATAGTGCGACGCGCGGTAATAGTCGGGATCGAGTGCGACAAGAGACAGGCTATTCCGCGAAAGTTCACGTAGCCACTTAAGCGCCTCACGTACCTTCTTCCTCCCCCCGGCGTCGAGCAGGATCTCCGCCCCGGGTGCAACCTGTTTCAGCACGTGCGCACGCTCGCCAGGTGCCACGGCTCTCAGCACCATCACGTGCCAGCTCACCGTGCCGTACTCGTTCGCCTCCCAGAATTCTACCCCGAAGAGCTGCCCGGGCTGAAAGAAGACATGCCGCTCGGCGAACGGCCCGCCCACCTCGCGGATAGCCTCGGGCTCCCCGAAGACCAGCTGCCAGCGCCTGGTCTTCTCCTGGTGCATCAGTATAAGGCGGGTCAGGCAATAAGACATTGGTGAATTCTAACTCAATCCCGTTAGACTCCAAGCGGTAAGTAAATTTCTTGGGCAGGCACGACAATGGCGTACTGCAAGGGAGGGAAAGGTGGAGGATATGGCAATATGTAGGGCAGGCATCCTGCCTGTCGGTGCGGTCTGGAGGCTGGAAGTCTTGAGCACAAAAAGTCTGGAAAAATTCTTGCAGTCTGGAAAATATCTGGTAAGATGACCTCCATGAACGATAAGCTAATAGCAATAATGCAAGAAGTTGCGCGCCTGGCCACCGAAACTGCTGAGGCATCGAGCCGTGGGGACATGGACGCTGTCGCACGTCTCCAGCTGGAGGCGGAAGCCGCATGGCAGAGGGCTCGAAGAATAGGGCAGCAGCGGGCAGCCCGGCCATCTGCCAGCAAGAGCCTGAGCGCTCGTGACCGCGTTGTCAGTACTCTTACCGAGCTTAACGTGCCGTGCTCTCCCAAGTTGATCGCAGCGTACAGTGAAGCTCGGAGCGGGGACGCTTTGGATCAGCGCTCTATGGCATCTATCCGGCGGGACGAGCGTCGCTCTTGGGAGTCTGGTTCGAGACGTGATACCTACGTCCTTCCTGCCCTGGAAGGGCCTTGGTTCATTGCCGGCCGCGGCAAGTTCGTCCTCTCCCATTGGCCCCTTTGGCAGCGAATTGTCGGGCCGCTGAGCCCAAGGGTGGATCACCTTAAGGTTTGCCTTCGCTTAGTTGACCAATGCGAGGCAAAGGTTGCTGACCCTGAGATGTCCGCCCGCATGTGCAGGCTGCTAGGCGAGTTGGCTCGCACGGTACCTGACGCTTTGGAGAACGCATGGAACTCCAGCGAGGAACTGGACACTGTTAGAATCCGTAAGGCAGTTCTTGCCGAGCTTAATTTGATAGAGGGTGAAGATCAGAAGGGGCGCCAGAAGGAGGCTGAGCGAGCGGTACGCAGCCTCAACGAGGATGACCAGCTGTGGGGCGGCACGATACCGCACGTGATTGCGAATAAGGCAAGATAGGCTGAGGGAGTAATCAATGACGGTGGATGATCAAATCGCAAAGGTGAGAGGTGACGCTTCTGAGAAGACCCCTACGGTCCGCGTGCTCGCTACGGCCATGTCGCATAGCGACTGCACATTTGCTAGATTGGCTCTGGCTGCTCGGACCGATCTCGACCACATGTGTAAGGACACCTACTACTCAGTCGATTTCGGGCAGGACCCACAAGCTTTCCAACGTGGAGAGATGTTCGAGTTCCGCGTCAAGGACAACGGCTATGCCGGATTGATACAGCTGCTGCGCGAGAAGGCAGGTTTTCCCCTGGAAGACGCTGGGATCCGTGACCTGCATCAAGGGACAGCGCCCAACAAAGAGGGGTTGAAGCAGCGTGCTGTGGAAACCCGACAGCTGTTGCGAAAGATCGCAAACTATGCTCCGGATGCGCCGAACATAATTGATGGAGCGGTACTGACCTGCACGATTGCAGGCAAGAAGGCCTATTTCGAGGCGGACGGCCTGGCAGCTGCCTCGGGCGGCAAGATCCACGCGGCTGAAATCAAGTCATTTCCGATCACTGACAACCAGTGCGACCCCGACAAGTTCGGTGCCGCTTGTGACCAGGCAGCGTGGTATGTCCTACTTTGCCGGCGTGCACTTTGCGAGCTTGGCCTACCGCCCGACACCGTTTCCAACAACGGGTTCATCATTTTGCCGCAGGGTATTGGCCTGCGCCCGACGCTATTGATAAAGGATCTAGCCGCCAGGGTACGGCGGGCGGAGCGCCTTCTCGAGTCCGCTCCCAAGGAAGAGGATATCCTCGAACTCTCGTGCGGATTCCAGTTTCCTGCCGAGACCATGAAGCCTCAGCTGCGGCTCGATATGCTCGAGCAGATGATGGACAAAATTGGCACCTGTTATCGGCCCGATTGTCTTCGAGACTGCGGAATGGCCAAGCTGTGCCGTGCACGGGCGCACGGCTCGGGGCACGTCGCTCTCTGCGGCAGCGCAGTTGTGCGCTACTTTCCGGGTATAGGGTCACTGCATCGCGCCGCCGAGCTGGCGGACGGTGCCCCGGCCTCTCCTCAGGAAGTGCATGCGGCGGCCGCGCTGGTGCGCGCAAATGAGGTTCTCGGGCGCGTGCTCGCCGAGGGGGTGCTATGAGTAGTTTTCAGGCTTTATTGGCTGCGCGCGCGCACGAAGAAGGGAAGGCCCAGCCCACGGCCCTGTACAGGCATCGAGCTATCGCCAAAGATCCGCTTTGTATCGTTGCCTGGCAGCTCGGAGCCGAGCCTTACAGCCCGGGTGCTATAGCGATTGGCAGGCAGTCAACCGGGTTCCACCTGTATGTTCCTGGGTATCCTCTTGACCGCGACCTGTTGTTCGCCGCGCTCCTGGACTTTGCCAAGGAGTTCTGCCCCGCCCTCGAGAGCTACGCGAACGGCCCATGCGAGTATGTTTCACATTTCGGCGAGCAGCTTTCGGTACCCGTAGCCATGCCTCAGATCATTGTTGCCAACTCCGAAACGATCAGGCTCCTTGGGCGGCTTGGCCGCCGTCTCGCATATCTTCCGACAGAAGGCCCGTACCCGGCGGATCCGCTGCTCCTGCGCTTGGGCCGCCACCTGATGTGGCTGGCTAACCACGCGCATCTGCCGGGGCAGCAGCTGATCTTATCCGCAGCCGATCTGCTTGTGTCGCACTACGCCACAGCCATGAGCACCTTCGAGTCGCATTCGCTGGCTGCGCTAGATGCCTGGATAGAGCCAGCTCCGGACACTCACGGCTTCAATGCTGCGGAAGTCGCAGAAGACCACGCAGTTGGCCCTCTCCCTATGCCAAAAGACGGCGAGCAGGTTTTCAAGTTGATGCAGGCGTTCAACAAGGCTCGTGCAGGGAGTAAGAACTCGCAGACCATTCAGAAGCTTTCCGCACCGTTGCGAGCTGTTTACCAGGATATGACTGAGGAGACCTGGGACCTGATCTGGAAGGTGATCGATAGGGAACGGGGCAGGCAGGAAGCTGCATCCGTCCCACGGCGCGCCGATGTGGATCGATTCGAGTACGCCGTACACCTGTCGTGGATGATGGGGCCAGCGGAGGGACGTCGCAAGGCCCGCATGACAGCCCGGAACGCCGCAGTCCGGCTCAACGAGCTGGAACGCACAGAGGCCCTTGTCCTGGCTGAAGAAGCCGTCGATGACCCCTTGCGCATGGCCCCTCATCTGCTTAGCGGCAAGGCGCTGGCGGGCCTTGTGATCAATAGCAACCCGTCTCGCCGCGAGCTCATCAATGGCAAGAAATGCCTTCGCCCGGGCGTCACTGTTCACACCGATGTTCCTTGCCTGATGCAGGTGGGCACGGAGGTCTGGTGGACGCGGGCACCGAGCGCAAAACAATGGCGCATAATCGCTGTATCCGCGTCAGGTAGTGGATCCGATGTCACCCTCGTCCTACAGACCAATCGGTCCCAAAAAGAAGGGCTACCCCAAGTCGGTGCTCGCGCCTGCTTCTCACTGTTCAACACTCGTCCCGGGTATGAGCTCTACCTGCCGAAGCAGGTTCCTTGGACGCACAAAGTTGCTGAACCGGCAGCTACCACTGATCTTGACTACAACGACGTAACTGGACAAGCGGCATGATCATGTTCAATCAAGATGTCATCGAGGCGGCGGGTAAGGTCGCAGGGGCCGCTCAGAACGATTTTTTCAAGATCACAGGGAATGGTGCGGTCATCGTCTCCGCCGTTGCAGGTGCAGGAAAGAGCTACTTTGTCACCGACACGGTCAAAAAGTGTAGAGCGCTCGGGTTGCGGGTTGCTGTTGGTGCCCCTACAAATGAACAGGTGTTCAGTCTCGTTCGCTCCATTGCCGACAGCGACCCGGGGCGTGTCGCGTACATACACGGGGAGAAGGTTATCCCTCCTCTTGGTATCCTGCGGCCAAATGTCGCCATCATATCCCCGGCATATCAAGCGACCGGTGAGACCGTGCTAGTGGGCACCATCCACAAACTCGCGTCGGCTATTAACCCGCAAAGCGGATTCATTCCTGCCTTGGGCCAATTTGACGCGCTCATCATCGATGAGAGCTTCCAGGCTACCTCGGCAAACTACTTCGCCGTTGCTGGCATTGCGCCGAGGCATCTGTGCGTAGGCGATAGCGGCCAGATTTTGCCGTTTACCACCGTTGAGGCTGGGCTGCAGTGGAAGGGCCTTGCTGAAGACCCGTTGCAGACAGCGGTAGGGGTACTCCGCCTAAACCACCCGAACACACCGCTCCATCGCTTTCCGATCACCAGGCGGCTCGACAGCCGTGGCGCTTTGATAGCGAGGAATTTTTATTCCCACGATCACCATTTCGAAGCGGCGGTCGCCGATGGCGTCAGGACCATGAAACTAGGTCCGGCCACAGCCGTCAGTTCACGCGAGAAGGCCCTTGATAAGGCCTTGTCCACAGCTGCACAGTCAGGGTGGGCCTATCTGGAGCAACCGGCTTTCCAGACCCTGATACTGGATCCGGTTACGGGACAGCTCATCACAGACCTGATCTGTCGGTTAATGCATCGGACCTGTACTCTCACCTGTGAACGTAACCAAAAGGGAGCTCCTCTTGATGCCGAGCGGATCGCCGTGGTTGTTTCCCATAATGATCAGAAGGACATGGTCCGCGGGATGCTTAATGATGTTGGGTTGGCAGGCGTCGTGGTCAACACCGCTAATAAGCTGCAGGGGCTTGAGTTCGATGTCGTAGTTTGTTGGCACCCGATGGCGGGACTGGATGAACCAGACAAATTTCATCTCGAGGCAGGCCGTCTGTGCGTCATGTGCACACGTCACCGTCACGCGTGTTTTGTAGTTGGGCGTCGCGGCGATCGGGAGCTGGTCGAGGGGTTGCCGCCGGCAACGCCGGCTTATCCAGGCTCTGCACCCGATGATGACGACATTCTGCGGGGGTGGGAGGTCCACCAAGGCGTCTTTTCTGCTCTCACTCCTTATCTCGTACAAATTTAAGATCTTTCGCAGAGTGTTGAAATCCTATCGGCGAGTGGCATCGGAAAACTCGAAGCATGAAAATTGGCTCTGAGGGCTGAAGCGATCTATGGCAGAGAGACGAGTTTTCGACAATCCTATTTTTAAGGTCGGTCTGCGACCTCCCCCATATCCGGAATAGCCAACCCATCAAGGCGCCTGACCGATTCCTTTCCGCCCTGGTCCGGCACCTGAACCGGAAGACAGGTCTTTAGGCCTGAGCGGTATCAAAACCTGCTGAGGGAGAAAGATTAGGATTCCCCCGTAGGGACGTACGGGGCTAAAAGAAAACTCCTCCGCAATAGCCCATTTCACGCAAGAGGCCCGAGGTAACAGAAGAGGACGAAGCAATATCTGGGAAAAGAGTTGGACAGTAATGGCAGGGAGAAGGTTTTTCGTGCAGACGGTTTCAGGATATATCATCCACGATCAGCACTTTGGAGACCACACGAGAGACCACACGAAATAGAACGGCCCCTCCAGTAAAAATGGAGAGGCCGTTCTATTTTCCAAAATGGCGCGCCCGAAGAGATTCGAACTCCTGGCCCCAAGATTCGTAGTCTTGTGCTCTATCCAGCTGAGCTACGGGCGCAAACTGCTGTTTTTACTGCAAACCTTCGAAGGAGAGTCTTTGAAGGCTTAAAAATCAAACACGGGATCAGACGAAACAACCAATCCCTTGTTTTTATGGCGCGCTCGGAGAGATTCGAACTCCCGACCTACGGATTCGTAGTCCGTTGCTCTATCCAGCTGAGCTACGAGCGCATTCTTTATCAACTGGCCGGCAGGTAGTCGACCAGGGTGAAACCGTACTGCGGATGCTGAAACGCATGCGTGGTAGGGTAGAGCGAAAACAGCCACCCCTTGTAAATCTCCTTCCCCTTCTCCCGGATCACCAGCTGTGCCGCTGGATTGACCAGGTCGTTCGACTGGGAAGTGAGGGTGGTGCCTTCCATCACGAAGTGCGGGAAAAAGGTTTCCACGTTGAGCGTCAGATCCGACCCGGGAAGATGAAAATCCGAGCCTATCTTCAGCGTGTAGACCTTCTTCAGGTGGGCGTTCTTGTCGGCGACCTGGATCTGCACCGCCTTCCACTTCCCCTTCACCTGGTCCGGTACCACTACCGTGGAGGGAGCCTCGGCCACCTTCGGTGCGGCTGCCGTCTGCTCCGTCTTTTCCTTTTCGTTGCACCCTGCTGCGAACCCGATAGCGATCAGAGACAAAACCGTGAGTTTCATCAACCGCTTCACCACAACCTCCGGAGTTGCAACAACCCTGTTACTGCCTACTGCAAAAAATGGCGGAGAGCGAGGGATTCGAACCCTCGATACCGGTTTCCCAGTATACACGCTTAGCAGGCGTGCGCCTTCGACCTACTCGGCCAGCTCTCCGTTTCAACCTCTACTGCTTTTGGTACTGCGCTAAATCAATGGCGGAGGAAGTAGGATTCGAACCCACGGAACTTTCGTTCAACGGTTTTCAAGACCGCCGCCTTCAACCACTCGGCCATTCCTCCAAAGCCTAGCTGATACGCTCCGCCCCGCCCATGTAGGGCCTGAGCACCTCGGGGATCAGCACCGAACCGTCCGCCTGCTGGTAGTTCTCCAGCACCGCTACCACGGTTCTGCCGACTGCGAGACCCGAGCCGTTCAGCGTGTGGACAAATTCCGGCTTTGCCTTCTCGTCCGGGCGGAAACGAATCCCGGCCCGACGCGCCTGAAAATCTTCGAAACAGCTGCAGGAGGATATCTCCCGGTAGCAGTTCTGGCCCGGCAACCAGACCTCGATGTCGAAGGTCTTGGCGGCCGAAAAACCGATGTCACCGGTGCAAAGCTCGACGACCCGGTAAGGTATCTGCAACCTGCGCAGCACCTCCTCGGCGTTGCCGAGCAGCTTCTGCAGCTCCTGGTAGGATTCCTCGGGGGTGGTGAACTTGACCAGCTCGACCTTGTTGAACTGGTGCTGCCTGATCAGGCCGCGCGTGTCCTTGCCGTAAGAACCCGCCTCCTTCCGGAAGCAGGGAGTGTAGGCGCAGTATGAAATCGGCAGGTCCGATCCTTTCAGGATCTCGCCGCGATGAATGTTGGTTACCGGAACCTCTGCCGTGGGGATGAGAAAAAAATCGACCCCTTCCAGGTGGAAGAGATCTTCCTCGAACTTGGGCAGTTGGCCCGTACCGGTCATGCTGTCCCTGTTTACCATAAAGGGCGGCAGCATTTCAATATATTTATGCTCGTCGATATGGAGGTCGAGCATGAAGTTGATCAGCGCTCTTTCCAGCCTCGCACCGAGCCCTTTGTACAGGGTGAAACGCGCGCCGGTGAGCTTCGCGCCGCGCTCGAAATCGAGGATGTTGAGGTTCTCGCCGATCTCCCAGTGCGGTTTCGGCTCGAACGAGAGGCTGGGGATGTTCCCTTCCAGGCGGACCACCACGTTATCCGCTTCGGACTTACCCACCGGGGTCGTCTCGTTGGGGATATTGGGAACGGTCAGCAGGAATCCCTGCAGCTCCTCTTCCACGCCCTTCAGCTGCTCGTCGATCCCCTTGATCTGCTGGGAGACCTCGCGCATCTGCGCCTTCATTTCGGCGCCCTGACTCTTGTCCTGCAGGCGGGCGATCTCTTCGGTGACCTTGTTGCGCAACGCTTTGAGCGTCTCGCTCTGCTGAAGCAGCTCGCGACGGGAGCCGTCGAGTTCCTTGAAGCGGGCGATATTGACGCCTTCGCCCCTGGTCTTCAACCGGGCTTCCACAGTCTCCAGATTTTCGCGTAAGTATCTAGCGTCGAGCATCGTTGAGCGCCTTTACTTTCAGATCACCAAAGCTATACTGTCTAACATTCAAATTTCGGTTAGTCAACTCTTTTTTTGCACAGACCGCACTCCTCATACCTGATGTGACAGGAGAAGCCGTGGCCAGACTGTTCATAGCCGTTGAATTACCTGGCGATATAAAAGCCGCTCTGTCATCCTTCCGCGACGAGATCCCCGGCCTGCGCTGGGTGCCGCCCGATCAGATCCACCTGACCCTGCGCTTTCTGGGGGACGTCCTCCCCCAGACCTGTGCCATGCTGAAAAAGAACCTCGCTGCTGTCAGCTTCACTCCCTTCCCGCTCACCCTGCGCGGCGTGGGGCACTTCCCGCCGCACGGTCACCCGAGGGTGCTCTGGGTCGGCCTGGAGGAATCCCGGGCGCTCCTCTCCCTGCAGCAGCAGGTGGAAGCCGCCGTGGTCGGCGCCGGCATCGTCCCCGAAGAGCGCGGCTTCTCCCCTCACATCACCCTGGCCCGCATCAAGGAGAACGCGTCGTCCGCCGTGGCGCGCTTCGAGTCGGTGCACCGGGCTCTCAGCTTCCCCCCTTTCAACGTCGAAGAGTTCATCCTCTTCTCCAGTGTTCTTACCCCGAAGGGCGCGATGCACCGCATCGAAGAAACCTACCGCTGCGGCTGACCTGTCCAGGCGCAGCGCGGGATGGTTCGCTCGCTGTCGGCGCTGAAGTCCGCTGTGCGGCGAGTCAAAAAATCATCTATGGGAATCGTATCGGGGCGTGGTGCGGCAGCGACATCAGCGGTCGCTCAGGGGGTGTGGGGCGGGGTTAAGGTCGACCCGGAGGAGTGTCCCCCTCCGGGCCGGGTTGAGGTTTAGAACAGCTTGAGTACGGACTGAGCTGCCTGCGAAGACATCGAGAGCGAGGTGGTGCCCAAGCTCTGACGAGTCTGCAGCATCAGCATGTTGGCGCCTTCCTGGTTCATATCGGCCAGAGTCAGGTTGTCGGCGCCGGTTTGCAGCGTGTTCACCATGGCATCGGTGAAGCTCTGGCGGGTGGTGATGATGTTCAGGTTCGCCGCCAGGGTTTGGGTGTTGGTTCTCAACGTGGAGATCGCGGTGTCCATGTTCGCCGTGTCGGTGGTGATGTCCGAGTTGGTAGCCCAGGCGCCGCTGGCGCTGGAGAGGCTCAGACCGGTGGAGTTGGCCAGGAAGCCGACGACGTCGAGGCTGGAGCTTGCGTCTTCGTTGAAGTTTACGGTCAGCGTGTTGGTCGCGCTCAGCAGGTTCAGACCGCGGTAGCCGGAGTCGGACGAGATGTTGTCGATCTGGCTCCGGATGGTGTCGTACTGGGTGGCCAGTTTGGACCTGGTCGAGGTGTCGCTGGTGGAGAGAGCGGACTGCGCGATACCTTTGGCGGCGTTGATCAGGCCGGTGATGGCCGTGATGCCCGCGTTGGTAGCGCCAACCGTCTGCACCGCCTCCGACATGCCGTCCTTACGGTCGGACAGGTCGCTGGCGCGCTGGTTCGCGTTCTGCGCTGCAAAGTAGTTCGTCGGGTTGTCCAGTGCGCTGTTGACCTGCTTGCCCGAAGAGAGCCTCTGCTGGGTCCTGTTCAGGAGCTGGCTGGTCTGTTGGAGATTGAGGAGGTTGGTCCTCATTCCTGCTGTTAAAGAGATATCGCTGGTCGACATGGTGTTTTCCCCCTTCTGGTTTTGGTCCCGGCGTTCTTGCCGGTTTTTTTGTACTGCGGCCGATAGGGAGATCCCTTTTTCACCATGCGTGCCGTTTTCAGGTTCCTGCCGGCAGCGGACCCCTTTTCGGAAGTGTCCACCGTGCCGTGAACCTCAGCGCAGCCTCCGACAAAATTTAATATCTACAATGGGTTGGCAAGGAAGAGCTCACGGGGTTAGGAAGAGAAAAAAAAATTTGCGGCTACGGGAGTCGCGGTGAGATCTGTGTGACCCCTGCAGGGAACCCGGGAGAGAAGTCAAAAAACCGTCGCCGCCGTCCTTGCTTCTGCCGATGCGCTGTCAAAAATAATGAAGACCATGGGACGCCGCAGCAAATGAAGAACACTACTCCGACTTGAGCCGGTATCCTACCCCCGCCTCGGTCAGGATATGACGGGGGCGGGAGGCATCGGCCTCGATCTTGCGCCTGAGGTTACTGATGTTGACCCGCAGGACGTGAGGCTGCTCGAGGTAGGCGACGCCCCAGATCTGCCTCAGGATCTGGCTGTGGGTCAGCACCTTGCCGGCATGGGTCACCAGCATGCGCAGCAGCTCGTATTCGGTTGGGGTGAGCTGCACCTCTTCCCCCCGCACGGTGACCCTGCGGCGCGGCAGGTCGACCAGCAGTTCGCCCGCCTGGAACACCGGTTCCGGCGCCTGCTGCAACGAACGGCGCAGCGCCACCTTGATCCGGGCCAGCAACTCCCCGATTCCGAAAGGCTTGGTGAGGTAATCGTCGGCACCGCAGTCCAGCGCCCGCACCTTCTCGTCCTCGCGCTCGCGCACCGAAATGACGATGATGGGGACCTGGGACCACTCGCGCACCCGCCTGATCACTTCGATGCCGTCCAGGTCGGGAAGCCCCAGGTCCAGGAGGATGACGTCGGGGCGGACCGCCACCGCCGCGGCCAGCCCGGCATGCGCGCTGTCCGCCAGATGCACGGAGTAGTCGCCGGTATCGAGCGCCGTCTTCAGGAAGCGCTGAATCGCCACCTCGTCATCGATCACAAGGACCCGCGGCAGGTTCGTCTTCTGTTCTTCACCCTTCATCGGCTCTCCCTTCTTCAGCGGCATGAAGCGGCACCTCCACCACGATCCTCAATCCTTTCCCCTTCCTATTCGCCGCCCGGATCGACCCGCCGTGCGCCTCGACGATGCCCCGGCAGATGGAAAGCCCGAGCCCGGTCCCTCCCACCACCTCCGGGACCGGAGTGCGGTAGAACTTCTCGAAGATGTGCGGCAGGTCCGCTTCCGGGACCCCCGGGCCGCGGTCGGCCACGCCGAGCACCAGCCGTTCTCCCGCCAGGCGCGCATCGATCTCGAGCTCTCCTCCTGCTGCGGCATGCTTGAGCGCGTTATCCAGCAGGTTGACCAGCACCTGGAGCATCAGCACGAAATCGAGGGAGACCAGCGGGAGCTCCGGAGCCAACCGCACCGACACCGCCACCTCCCGAAGGCGCGGCTCCACCGTCGCCAGCGCCGTCCCTATCAGGTCCTGCACGTCGCACGGCTCCTTCTTCAACTGCAACACGCCGGCCTCCAGCCGGGTCATGTCCAGGAGATTGCCGACGAAACGGTTCAGACGCGCCGCCTCCTCGCGGGCCGTTTCCAGCAACTCGGTGCGTGACCCGCTGTTGAGCTTCTCCCCTTCCTCCAGCACCGCGCTCAGGGCACCGGTAATGGCCGTGAGCGGGGTGCGCAGGTCGTGGGAGATCGAGTTGAGCAGGGCCCGCTCCAGGTTCTCGCGTTCCTTGAGGATGCGCGTCTCCTGTGCCTGTTGCAATAGGCGCAGCCGCTCCAGGGCCATGGCGATCTGGGTGGCGTAGGCGGCAAGCAGCCGCTGCAGGTCCGCGTCAAGCCGCAGGTCTTGTTCTTCCAACCGGAGGGCCAGCACCCCGTGCGTCTCCGCCAGGGCCTTGAGCGGCACGTAGGTGAGCGGATCGCTGCCGTAGGAATCGGTGCCGGTTCCGGCCAGACGCCGGGATCGCAGGCACCACTCGGCGACCTGCAGGGCCTCGGGGGCAAGGGTGAACCCCAGGCTTGCCGCCGCCGGCGCCAACTCACCCTCCTGCCCGAGGATCAGCGCCACCTGGCTGCCCAGCGAGTCCTCGAGGTTGGCAACCGCCGCAGTCGCCAGGGAAACCGTGTCGGTCGCGGCCGCAAGATCGCGGCTCAGCCGGTACAGACTCGCCGTCTGCCGCTCGCGCACCCTGAGCGCGTCGAGACTTTCCCGCGCCTTGGCCACCAGTGAGCTGATCACGAGCCCCACCGAAAACAGGGCAAGGAAGGTGACCAGGTATTCCTTGTCCGCGATCCTGAAGGAGAGGCGGGGCGGCACGAAATAGAAGTCGAAGGCGAGTACGCCGAGAAACGCGCTCAGCAGTGCGGGGCGGCGTCCGAGAAAAAGCGCCGCCACAACCACCACCAGCAGGTATCCCATCACCATGTTGACCGGCGAGAGGTAGGGGCGGGCCTGATCGCACAGCAGCGTCGCCACCGCGACCAGGGCGACCGAGGCCGCGTACGCTCCCCCTCCCTGGTACCACGCGGGGTGCGGTCTGCTCCGCAGCAGCGCTTTCTCTAATGTGGATGTCTCACGGCTCTTGCTCATATTTCGAATCTAGCAGAAGTGCCTCTCCATACAAGCGGTTTTCCCGCCTTTCCTGTCGACGGGACACAGCCGGACCTCAGATGCTCACCCGTATCGGCAGTATCACCGTGGTGAGGCCGTCCCACTGCAGGCGGCGCTGGATGGCGAAGGCGGTCTCGTTGTGCAGCATCCGGTGGTAGAACTTCTCCAGCCGGAAAGTGAGCTGGCCGGTGAAGACGGTGCAGCGCGGGTACTCCTCGCCCAGTTCCTTGCAGATGTGGACCACGCTCTCCACCACGTCCGTCGCCACTGCCAGCCGGTAGTCCGCCGCAAAGCCGAGCCTTCTCGCCAGCGCCACGTATTTGACAAGCCCCTCCTGAACCGACCGCTCCAGCGCCTCCAACTCCTCGGCACCCTTGAACGAGCCCGAATCGATCACGGCGACCGAGACGAAGATGACGTTCTTGTAGGTTCTGGGGAAGGTGGTGAGGATGGAAAGGAGCGTATGCACGCCGAAGCCGGAGTAGGCGGAGACGAGCTGGATCGCCGTGGGATCGTTGCGCGAGGGCGCCGCCTCGTTGACCGGGCCGGTGGTCGGGAAATCGAGCAGCGCCTCGTCCAGTTGCGCCATCCCCTTGCGCACCGACTGGTAGTGCCCCCTGATCAGGTAGCAGACGCCGATAACGACCGAGGTGATGAGCAGGGTGAGCCATCCCCCTTCCGCGAACTTCTCCACGGTGGTGACGGCCAGGATGGTGGCACAAAGGACCAGGCCCACCAGGTGCACCGACAGGTGCCGCACCCACTGCGGGTCCTCGTGGCGGCGCTGGATGTAGAACCGCGACATGCCGAGCTGCGACAGGGAAAAGGTAAGAAAGACGTTGATGGAGTACATGACCACGAGCGCGGAGACGCTGCCGCCGGTGTAGACCAGGAGCACGATGGAGGCGAGTCCCATCAGGACGATGCCGTTGCGCATGGTGAGGCGCACCGAAAGCGCCGCGAAGCGGTGCGGCAGCCAGGAGTCGACCGCCATGTTGGACATGACGCGCGGGCCGTCGACGAACCCGGCCTGCGCGGCAACCAGGAGCAATGCCCCTTCGGAGAAGATGGTCACGAATGCAAGCACGCCGCCCAGCGGCCAGTCGGCGAAGAGGGCGTCCGCCAGCACCGAGTTCAGCGTCTTCCCCTCCACCGGCCGGACCCCGATCAGCGTATAGCAGAGAAAGAGCAGGCCGGCGGTGAACGCAAGCGAGCTCGCCATGTACATCATGGTCCTCTTTCCGGTCTGCACCCGCGGCTCGCGCATGATCTGCAGGCCGTTTGAGACCGCTTCTATGCCGGTATAGGTCCCGCCCCCCAGGGAATAGGCGCGCAGGAAGAGCATCATGATGCCGAAGACGCCGATGGTGGAGAGGTCATGTGAGAGCCCGGAGCGAAACCCGGCGGCAAGCGGCGCAAAACGGTCGGTGTGGGTGAAGATGCCGTCCAGCAGAAGGAGCGCGTGTGTCGCGACGAAGACCATGAAGATCGGGGCCATGACGGCGATCGATTCCTTCACCCCCCTGATGTTAAGCACGATCAGCACCACGGCCAGGACACATGCCACCTCGACCTTGTAGGCGTGAAAGTGCGTAGGGATGTAGCTGAACAGGGCATCGACGCAGGAGGCTATGGAGACTGTGATGGTCAGCACGTAGTCGACCAGGAGGGCGCTCCCCGAGACCACCCCCGCCCGTTCCCCCAGCATGTGCGTCGCCACGATGTAGCCCCCGCCGCCGTGCGGGAAGTGCTCGATGATGCGGGAATAGGCGTAGGAGATGATAAATACCGTGAGCGCCGTGAAGGTTCCGAGCGTGATCGCGAGGTAGGTGTGGCTTCCCAGGGCCCGGAACGCCTCCTCGGGACCGTAGGACGACGAGGAAAGCCCGTCCGCACCCAATCCGACCCAGGCCAGCACCGGGATGAGCGACATCTTGTGAAAAAGGCTCGGGTCCTTCAGGTATTTCGGCGCCCCGAAAACAGCCGTCGCCACTCGTTTGACCAGATTTTGCCTTGCCGCAGGCAGTTCCTGTCCCATGCTCGCTCCTCCCTGAACCGGCCTCTTCTCTTTCGGCCCTGGGACGATGCTACCGCGTGCGGCATAAAGAGGGTGTCAAGATGCGGCCGGGCGCATCAAGAAAGTATCAAGAGGGCGTGCGGCGTCGGAAGATCTTGATCAGTTCATGACGCCTTTGCGCTCGATCTTGATCCCGCCTTTATCCGCGAAGCGCTATGGTGAAATCATGAGATTGGGAGAACCGGTCGGGAGATCGGAGATTACGGAAAACATGGGGAGGACGACATGAAGATCTACCTTTTCAATACGGAAGACGGCCTCTACCTCGGCGAGGATTATGCCGATGATGCCATGGCCGGCGGTCTGAACGTTCCAGCCGGCGCGACCGCGATAGCACCTCCCCCCTACGGGCGGAGGGAGGTGCCGGTATTCGTGGCCGCAGAAAACAGGTGGGTGCTGCAGCCGCTTTCCGCTACTCGACGACCATAGGCCCCTTCTGGAGCCGCTTATAGTAGAAATTTTGGCCGTAGAGCACGGCGGCGGGGTTGTGGCCGGTGACGCGGTCCTTCACCACCAGGGTAGTGACCGGGGCCTTCGAGTACTTGTTGAAGAGCATGTCGTGGCCGACGCA
This sequence comes from Geomonas oryzisoli, assembly GCF_018986915.1. Taxonomy (NCBI): domain Bacteria; kingdom Pseudomonadati; phylum Thermodesulfobacteriota; class Desulfuromonadia; order Geobacterales; family Geobacteraceae; genus Geomonas; species Geomonas oryzisoli. The sequence goes on along the minus strand of NZ_CP076723.1, from coordinate 4,587,342 downwards.
CAGACCGACGATCATGTTCATGTCGGTGTCGAGGTCGTTGCAGATTTCCGCCTGGGCGATCGGGTTGCAGGCGGGTTCGAAGGTGCCGGGACGCACCTTGTCTGTCTCGGCCAGTCCCAACTCCTTCTTGTCGATGCTCCCCGCCTTGCAGCAGACGCTGAACGGGGTGAAGCCCTGGGCCTTCAGGATGGCGACTAACCGCTCGCACTCGTCGAGCAGCCCGATGCAGGTGGCGATGCCGATCCTCTGGTACCCCATGAGTTTTGCGAAAGCGATGGTATCCTCGACGCGGGTCCAGCGCGCGTTCACCGCATCGCTGCCGGGGATCGGCTGGTAGCAAAGGCCTTCCACGCGGGCCGCCACGAAGGCCATCTTGGCGTCCTCGCTCTCCCCTTTCATGAGCTCCGCCGTTTCCTTTACCACCGCGGCATGTCTGTCGGCGGGGCAGTTGCCCGGTCTGGGCGGTGCCGTGGCGGGATCGCCGCTCCAGCAGTTGGTGGTTCCTTTCTTCTGCCAGACCGCGCTGCAACTAGCGCAGGTTACCTCGGCGTATTCCTTTTCCATATCGCCCTCCTTTTAGGCTGCAAGCAAAGATCATCAGGGAAGGGACTGGCTCCGTTAGGTGCCTGTCCCTTTATCGGAACGCTCCTTTCAGCTCAGCCGCCAAGGGGACAGGCACCTGGCGGAGCCAGTCCCCTCCCCTCTTTGCATTAAGGGTTTTGCGGGGTCGGCTCCTGAATCAAGACGTACGGCGAGATGATCAGGCAGTTGAAAATCTTCCCCTTGTCGGCATCCCACTTCTGTATCTGCTCCAGGCTCGGCTTGCTCAAAAGCGAAGTCGACAGCCAACGCTGCACCGCCTGCACCTCGTCCGCCGCCAGCGCCGCCCCCACCTCGGCAAGTTCCAGCAAGGGATCCACCACGATCACCCCGCCGCGCTCCAGGTGCGCCCTGAGCGAAAGCCAGTCGGCGATATCGACCTTGGTGGCTAGTTCCTCCTTGGCATCAGTCATCTCAAACTCCTATTCGAAAGTTTTCTTGAAATCGGCGATGGTCTGGCGCAGGACCGCCACCTCCTCGCGCAGGGCGGCAACCTCCTGCTCCAGTTCCGCGATCCGTTTGTTGTCCGCGCCACCCCTTCCGCCTTCCGACGCGGCCGCCAGCTCCGTAAGATCCGGCTCGCCCGACAGGAGCTGGCAGTAGCGGGGTTCCTTGCGACCGGGTTGAACCGGCAGGCGCGTCACCAGCGGAGGCGTCCTCTCCATGAGGTCCTGCAGCACCGCCTCCACCTCGGCCAGATCGGCAAAGGCGTGCATCCGCTCGCCTCGCGTCCTCAGCTCGCCCACGGTCTGCGGGCCGCGCAGCATCAACTCGCATAAAAGCGCGAGCTCGGCCGGGGTGAACCGAAACTTCTCCACCAGCGCGTGGCGGTACTTGGAGACCCTGCCGCCGGCTCCGGAGAGGAGCGCGAACTGCTTGAAACGCAGCGCGTCCAGGGCACCGGTCACCTCGGCCTCATCGAGGCTGGTAACCGGGTCGCGGTTCGATTTCTGGTTGCAGGCGTTCACCAGCGCGTTCAGGGAAAGGGGGTAGTACTCAGGCGTGGTCAGTTCCTTCTCGATCAGGGAACCAAGCACTCTGACTTCGATGGCGTTCAGTGTCGCATCCATGGAAAAGCTCCTTTGTCCGGGGGCTTCTAATCATCAATAAAACAGCGGGCAGTGCACTTTGTGCCCTACCCGTGCGTGAAGTCGCTCCAACTTACTAGATTCCCGGACATGGTTCAATGCAAAAAGAGCGGTAGCTGCTGCCAAGACTCTTCTGTTGTATAACATCATTTTATTTGCTATGGTATGGCGCAGTTAAGGCTGCAGCAGCAAATCCACGCAAGGAGGTGACATGGCGGCGACCCTGGACCTGAAGAAGATCAACAAGACGATAAAGATTTTTGCCGTGGCGCAGTTCGGGCTGATCGCCCTGCTGGTGTACACTGCGGTCAACTTTCAGCAGCGGCTGCAGGCCCTGAACAGGGGATATCGCTTCATGAACGGCGTGCTGTACGCCTTCGTGATCCAGATGCTGCTGTTCTACCCCATCTACAGGTTCGCGGCCAAGGAAGCCGAGCGTGACATCGACCTGGCCGGGAAGACGCCGACCCAGGAGGAGGCCAAGGAGTTCGCCAAGAAAAAGAGATGGACCGACGTGACCAAGATGTCCGTGCTGGGCTTCTACTTCATCTTCGCCCTGGCCGCCCCGTCCGATCCCTTCATCCTCAGCGTCATCATCTACAGCTTCCTGCTCACCATCCTCACCTACCTGCAGTGCTACAGCTTCGCGGTGAAGAAAGCCTCCCGGTAGGCGGAGGCGGGGTCGAGCTAAAAAAAAACGCCCCAAAGGGGGCGAATACCAACCTGCTTTTCGACAAAGCCGCCACTACCCGTGGCGGCTTTTTTTGAGGTGGGCTTATTTTTTCGACTCCGCGGATTTGGCGCGCACCTGCGCGATCCGCTCCTCGGGAAGCCCCAGCCATTCAAGAAAGCTCTGGTGCCCCGAGGGGTTTTCCCTTTCGAACAGGGTATGCCAGTGCCCCATGATGTTGTCGTCCACCCCGAGGGACCTGAACCTGGAGTTCCACTCTTCCATCGTCACTTTCTTCTTCGTTTCCGACATGACCCGAATCCTCCTTCCCCCCTATAGATAATGATTCCACAAGGAGACCCGCGCAGTAAAGTGACGATTGTCCAGACAAAGGGGGCTGCGACGCAGTCACAGCGGACAAAAAAAGAGAGCCGGCACCAGATTTTGCTGGACTAGCGGGCACCGTCCCACGTACCATCCGGGAATAGCCTGGAGCTAGACATCAACCCCATTAGAAGGAACCGAGTAAAAATGGCAATTGCAAAGCAAGGCGACAAAGTAAAGATCAACTACACCGGCAGCTTGGAAGATGGCACCATCATCGATACCACCATCGGCGATTCCGGTTGCTGCGAAGATGACGATTGCGGCTGCGGCGATGACGGCTGCGAAGACGACGGCTGCGGCTGCGGCGAGCACGGCCCGATGGAGATCACCATCGGCAACGAGGACTTCTTCCCGCAGATCGAAGAGGCGCTGGTCGGCATGGCACCGGGCGAGAAGAAGACCATCGTGATCCCGGCCGAGGACGCCTTCGGCGAGTACGACGAGGACGAGGTGTTCGCCATCAGCCGCGAGCAGCTCACCGGTGACATCGAGCCGGAAGTCGGCATGGAGCTCGAGCTGACCGGCGACGACGACGAGCCGGTAGACGTGGTCGTGGTCGAGGTGAACGAGACCGCCATCGTGGTCGACGCCAACCACCCGCTGGCCGGCGAAGACATCACCTACGAGATCGAACTGCTGGAAATCCTGTAACTTGATCGTCCCCGTAGGGGGGCACAAGTTGCCGGTCGAAGTGTGGGGGCGAATGATTATTCGCCCCTACAGTTTTTAGGACAGCCCCGTCCCGGAGCTGATCCCGTACCCCAAAACGCATCATCCTGAAAAGCATGCAGAATACCGAAGCAAATCCCGCAACCAATCCTCAAACGGCCAACGTGCTCCCCTGGACTCCGGGAGAGAAGCCGCTCATGCTCGCCCCCATGCAGGGGCTCACCAACCGCGCGCTGCGCGAGCTGTTCACCACGTGGGTGCGGCCGGACGTGGTATGGACCGAGTTCATGCGCGTCAACTCCCAGTCCGAGAAGAAGCTGCTCATGCCGGGGGACGTGCGCGAATGTGCCGCGGAGGAAAACGGGGTGCCGCTGGTGGTGCAGTTGATCGGGCACGGCAGGGACGCGCTGGTTGCCGCCGCGCGCACCGCACAGAACGCCGGTGCGAGACACATCAACCTGAACATGGGTTGCCCCTACGGGCGCATGACCAGTGGGCTGACCGGGGGCGGGATGCTGAAGCGCCCGGAGCTTCTGGAAGAAATCATTCCGGCATTGCGTGAGGAAGTCCGCGGTTCGTTCTCGGTCAAGATCCGCGCCGGGTACGACGATCCGCAGCAGATCTTCTCGCTGCTCCCCCTCTTCGAGAGCTCCCGGGTCGATTTCCTGGTGCTGCACCCGCGCACTGTGCGCCAGGCCTACGAAGGTTTCGCCGACCACGCCGTCACCGCCGAAGTGATCAAGCGGACCTCCATTCCCGTGATCGCCAACGGCGACATCAGGAGCGCCGCATTCGGCCTGGAACTGCTGGAACAAACCGGGGCGGCCGGCCTCATGCTGGGTCGCGGCGGCATCGGCGAGCCGATGCTTTTCGAGAGGCTGCGCGGCCGCGCCGCCGCCGAACCGGATCGTGCCGAGAGGCGTGCCATGCTGCACCGCTACCTGAGCGACCTGCTGCCCCTTTACGGCAAACTCTTCTGCGGGGACATGCAGGTGCTCGGCAAGATCAAGGGTGTGGTTTCCAACGTGGAGGACCACGAGTTGGAGCGTGAGCTGAAGCAGCTCAAGCGCGCCAAGAACCTGCACGCCTTCCGCGCCGCAGTCGAAGACCTCGCCCCCTAGTCCGCAGTCCCTAGTCCCTAGCCCCTGGGCTCCTCCCAGTAATCCCTGGCAAAAAAGAACAACGCCGCCGCCACGGCCTGCACGCCGACCGGGACCAGGAACGCCGAATGGAACGCCTGCACCGTCGCTTCCGGCGTAGTCTTGCCTACGGCATCGATGACCATCCCCATGCTCTGCTGCACCGAAGCCGCTCCCAGCAGCACGAAGAGGTTGATGGAGGTGAGCGCGGTGCCGACGATGGAAACCGGGAACATGGAACGGTTGATCGGATAGATCATGACGCCGCTCGACACGGCGAGTCCGAGGCAGAAGAAGTATCCGCTCAGAAGCAGCAGGGGGAGATGATCGAGCGGCCCCTGGAAACCGATCATCAGGACCAGCAACAGTATCTGCCCCCAGAGAAAGGTCTTCTTGTAGGAATGCATCAGCTTCCGGGCGACGGAGTCGATGACGAGGCTCCCGCAGATGAAGCCGATCGACGTGAACATCAGCATCCGCCCCGTCTCCTCGCGCGTCAGCTTGAGCACCTCCATCAGGTACGGCCCGCCCCACAGCCCCTGCACCGCCAGGTAGCACCCGTACCAGGCGAACGCCAGGCCCGCCAGCAGCCAGAAGTCCCGGTTGGTGGTGATGTGCTTCCAGGCCTGCAACATCCCCATCTTCGCCGGCGCCGGCTCGCCGGCACCTTCCACGGCCACCGTGGGCCGGTCGCGCACCAGCAAAAAGACCAGCACGGTGGCGACAGCCTGCATCACTCCGATAGCAAGAAACGAGTTGCGCCATCCGATCCACGCCACCGCCAATGCCAACGGTGCGGTCCCGGCCAGGTTACCCATGTTCCCGACCGCGACCATCAGCCCGGAAACCTTGCCGAATTCCTGCCTGGTAAACCAGTGGCTGAAAAGGCTGAAGGTCGCCATCAACACCGACGCGGTCCCGATGCCGATGAGGATGCGCGCTGCCAGCGCCTGCCCCATGTTTCCCGCCTGCGAGAAGAGGATCCCCCCGATGGCGGTCAACACGCCGCAGCCGCTGATCACCACGCGGCTCCCCAGCCGGTCGATCATCGGCCCCAGCGGGATCTGCGCCGCCGCATACACGTAGAAGAGGATGCTGGAGAGCGAGCCCAGTTGCGCCGGAGTGAGGTGCAGGTCGCGCGAGACGTCCTTGGCGACGACGGCGAGCGATACGCGATAGAAGTAAACCAGGATGTAGATCAGGGACAGGATGAAAAATATCAACCAGCGCTGGCGGCGCTGACGTGCATCGACCATTGTATACGCTCCTCCGCCGCGCACTCTAGCACAGCGCCGGGTCAAACTCAACCAAGCGCGCGGAATCACATACACCTTGTGGACCTATCGATTTCCGGTACTCTCTTTACTGGCTGTGTCAGTGGTATGGCAGATCCTGAGAGAAAGGGAAACCCTAACGGAGGATACGACATGTTCCTGGAAAGCGACATAAAGCTGGGGTTCAGCGACGTACTCATCAGACCCAAGCGGTCGAACCTGAAGAGCAGGGCCCAGGTCGACCTGCAGCGACACTTCAGGTTCCTGCACAGCAAGTACGATTGGAGCGGCATCCCGGTGATCGCCGCCAATATGGACACCACAGGCACCTTCGAGGTGGCGGACCGGCTCGCCGAGCACGGGATGCTGACCGCGCTGCACAAGCACTACACGGTGGCGGAGTGGGATACCTGGCTTGACAACCACAACCACGGCGACGACATCTACAACCGCATCATGGTCAGCACCGGGACCTCGGACAGCGACTACGACAAATTCTCGGCCATCATCGCCAACCATCCCAAGCTGCAGTTCATCTGCATCGACGTCGCCAACGGCTACGCGGAGAGCTTCGTCGAATTCGTGCAGAAGGTGAGGGACGGCTTTCCGGACAAGACCATCGTGGCGGGCAACGTGGTCACCGGCGAGATGGTCGAGGAACTGCTGTTATCCGGTGCCGACATCGTCAAGGTAGGCATCGGCCCCGGTTCGGTCTGCACCACCCGCGTCAAGGCGGGGGTCGGCTATCCGCAACTTTCGGCGGTGATCGAATGCGCCGATGCCGCGCACGGGCTGGGGGGAAGAATCGTGTCCGATGGCGGTTGCACCTGCCCGGGGGACGTCGCCAAGGCCTTCGGCGGCGGGGCGGATTTCGTCATGCTGGGAGGGATGTTCGCGGGCCACGATGAGAGCGGCGGTCAGATCGTTGAACGCAGCGGTCGGCAGTTCAAACTTTTCTACGGCATGAGTTCGGCTACGGCCATGGACAAACACTCCGGTGGCGTAGCGCATTACCGCGCTTCGGAGGGGAAGACGGTGGAAGTACCCTACCGCGGCCCGATCGACGAGACGGTGCGGGACATCCTGGGCGGGGTGCGTTCCGCCTGCACCTACGTGGGAGCCGCCGCGCTCAAGGAGCTGACCAAGCGCACCACCTTCATCAGGGTGGGGGAACAGGAGAACAGGATTTTCGGGTAATGCCCTATTCGTTTCCGCTCTGCCCAGCCCTACACCGAAGGAGGGGACAGGCTCCGCCAGGTGCCTGTCCCCTTAGGGGCTTGAATAAGGTGGTTGGGGGGAACCGAGCGTTCCGCTAGAGGGACAGGCACCTAACGGAGCCTGTCCCTTTCTGCTACCCCCTTTTTCCCTCCAGCGCCAGCCGCATGCGCCCGAGCGCCTCCTGCAACAGTTCACGCCGGCAACCGAAATTGAGCCTCACATAGCCGGGAAGACCGAAGTCGCTCCCCCCGGAAAGACCGACCCCGGCTTCCTCGAAGAAGCGCACCGGGTCCTCGATCCCCGTCTCACGCAGATCGATCCAGGAGAGGTAGGTCGCCTCGACCCGCGCCACGGTTAGCCCCATCCCGGTCACCTCTTTTTCCACCAGATCCCGGTTGCCCCGCAGGTATTCCAAAAGTTCCCGGCGCCACTCCTCCCCGTCGCGGTAGGCCGCCTCGGCGGCGGTATAACCCAAGAGATTCACGTGCGGCACGATGCGCCCCATCGCCTTCCTGAAGGCGCGGCGCAGGGTGTCGTCGGAGATGACTGCGAAGGAGCAGCCGAGTCCCGGCACGTTGTAGGTCTTGCTGGGCGCCATCAAGGTGATGGTGCGCCGGCTGGTTTCCGGGGAGAGCGTGGCGATCGGGATGTGACGCACCCCCGGCTCCAGGACCAGGCCGGCATGGATCTCGTCGCTGCAGATGACCAAGTCGTGCCGCACCGCGAAATCGTCCAGCGCCGCAAGTTCATCTCGGGTCCAGACCCGCCCCACCGGATTGTGCGGGCTGCACAAAAGAAGCTGCCTGGTCCTTGGTGTCACCGCGGCCTCCAGCGCCTCCAGGTCCAGCCCCCATACATTCCCGTCACAGCGAAGCGGCACGTTGATGACGTTACGGCCGGAAAGGGGGGGCGCCGACATGAAGGGGGGATAGACCGGCGTGAAGGTGACGACATCGTCCCCCGCCTCACCCACCGCACGGCAGCTCACGTTGAGCCCGGTTACCAGCCCAGGCAGCCAGGTGATCCATTCCCTGCGCACCTGCCAGTCGAACTCCGCCTCCAACGAGTCCATCACCGCCTGCACCAGACTCTCCGGCGGCGCGGTATAGCCGAACACGCCGTGCTCCACCCGCTCGTGCAGCGCCTGGATGATGGCAGGGGGCGAACGGAAATCCATATCCGCCACCCACAGGGGGATGATGTCGCGGCCGCGGTACTTGTCCCATTTTTCGCTCGCGGTGCCGCGCCGGTCGATGATCTCGTCGAAATCGTACTTCTTCTGCGTCATTTAAGCTCCCATACGGTCAGTTCGGAAATGCCGTGCTGGAACTTGCGGCGCGTCTCCCGTATCACGAAGGGAACGTCGCGCGGCTCGCCCAGCATGCGGAAATGAGGTGACAGCTCTGCCTTGAGTGCATCGAGGGTCCACACCGGCTCGCCCGCCTCCCGGTATCCTCCCAGCCACTCTTCTTTCTTGGTGTACTCCTCCAGCCAGGTGTAGGGGGAAACCAGCACCAGGAGCCCGCCGCTGTTGAGACGGCCGCGGATGCCAGCCAGGAATCGGCGCGGCGAATAGAGCCGGTCCAGCATGTTCGCGGCTAGGATCAGGTCGTAACCGGAGAACTTGTCCGGCAGGTTGCAGGCGTCCCCCTGGTAGAACTGCACCCGGTCCCGCAGCGCGGCGAGTCCCAACTCATCCAGGCTCAGCTCATGGTACGAGACGATCTCCCCCTCCTCGGGAAGGGCGTAGCGGAGGTACCCTTCCTCCTGCATCCGCGCCGCCAGCCTGAAGAACCTGCTGGAGAAGTCGATCCCCGTCACCCTGTCGAAGCCACGCGCCAGCTCGAAGCTGGCACGTCCCACCGCGCAGCCGAGGTCGAGGGCATGCCCCCTGGTGCGCCCGGATGTTACCTCCAAACAAATATCTGCACAAGCCTTGGCGAAATTGGGAACCCCGAAACGCTCCGGGCCGTAGTGTGCGTCGCAGTACTGCGCCGCCAGCGCATCGGTCTCGTACGGGTCCTCGTGCAGCTGCACCTGGTTGTCGCTTTCGACGTAACGGAAGCCGGCATGCTGGAAGAAGTGACGCCGGAAGGCGTAGCGGGAGTCGCGGGTCGCCTCGTTCCCGGTGGAGATCCAGGAGCCCCCCTTGATAAGGTTGTGACGCGTGTCGAAGGTCGGCGTCGAGAAGTCGTCGTACCAGGGATGGATACGGAACCCGTGGAAGGCGTAGATGGGGGTTTCCGTCCACTGCCAGACATTGCCGACGACGTCGGAGAGTTCCCCGAAGCGGAAACGGTCCACCGGGCAGGACGAGGCCCAGTAGGCGAGGTTGATGTTGCCGGGAGCCTCGCGCCACTCCTGCGGGTCGCGGACACCCGCAGCATCATAGATCCGGTACCATTCATCCTCGCTGGGCAGGCGGAGCCGTTTGCCGGTCTTGTCGGCGAGCCAGTTGCAGAAAGCCTTCGCCTCGAGGTAGTTCACCTCCACCGGCCAGTTCCAGGGGAGATCGATCACCTCGACCATGGTGCGCAGCCCCCACCCCTGCGGGCGTTCCACCCAGAACAGCGGGTGCTCTGCCTGTTTGAAGTTGCGCCAGTGCCATCCCTCTTCGGTCCACCAGCGCTCCTCGCGGTAGCCACCGCCCTCGACGAAGGAAAGGAACTCGCGGTTCGACACGAGATATTTCGACGCGGCGAACCCTTGCAGCTGCGCCTCGTGGCGGCCGTACTCGTTGTCCCACCCGTAGAGCGGATGCCCCTCTTCCTTGCCCAGCACCACCTGCCCTCCCGGAACGGGGATCAGTCCGTTCTCCGGGGCCACCCCGGCATCGCGGCAGATCTCCCAGAACTCGTGGCGGCGCACCCGGTCGATGGGAAGCTGCCGGATCAGCACCGAGGAGGTCTCCAGGTGGATGCGCTCATGCTCGATCCCCATCATGATCGCCCAGAACGGGCTCTCCCAGGTGATCGGCAAGGTAAGCGCCAGGGTCTTGATCAACCCCGTCACCAGCTCGCGCACCTTGTCTCGGTAGACCTTCACCTCGGCCCGGGTGGGCCAGTCGTAATGGGCCTCGTTCAGGTCGTCCCAGGACATCTCGTCCACGCCGACGGCGAACATGGCCTCCAGGCGCGGGTCGATGCGCTTTTCGATGAGTCTGGCTATCATCAGCTTGTTGACGAAGAAGGAGGCGGTGTGCCCGAAGTAGAAAATAAGCGGGTGGCGTAGCCGGTCGGCCCTCAGGTAAAAAGCGCCGTCGTCCTTCAGGGTGTCGTAGAGCAGTTCGTCTATGGTAAACGTCGCGTTGAAGTACTCCAGTATCTCGGCGCGTTTCTGTTCCGGGTCCCCTTCGTTCAGTACTACGCTATGAGTGGTTCTGAGATCCATGTCTGCCTCCACATTTCCCTGTGACAATACGGTTGCACTTCTGTCTGAACAGCGGTTCTTCTATAGTACCAGATCTTTTCCCGCAGTCGTCGAGCTTCGGTTCTGGCGGTTTTCATGACATTGACATCCGGGGTGGCGACATTATCCTTTTCGCTGGTTGCAGCCTACCGGAAGGAATCTTCTATGAACTACAAGACAGCCATAGTGTGGGTAGCTGCCTGCGCCGTGCTGATACTTCTTATCGTTGGCGCCGTGGGCGGAACGATGGTCAAGATGCCCGGCAAAACGCACAAGGGCCCGCTCCCTCCCCTCACCCCGGAGGAAAAGCAGCTCGCCGACCGTTTGCACGAGCATGTCCTGGTGCTGGCCGGACAGATCGGGGAAAGAAACGTCGCCCACTATCACGCACTCCAGGACGCGGCGCAGTACGTCGGCGACCGGCTCCGGGAGTACGGCCTCACGGTCGGCGAGCAGAGCGAGCTGGTAGAGGGAAGGACGGTGGTGAATCTCGAGGGGGTGCTGCGGGGGAGCCGGTCTCCGGAAGAGGTCGTGGTGATCGGTGCCCACTACGATTCCGCTCCCGGCACGCCGGGCGCGAACGACAACGCCACCGGAGTGGCGGCCCTGCTGGAATTGGCACGCCGCTTTGCCGCGGTACAGCCGGAGCGCACCCTGCGTTTCGTCGCCTTCACCAACGAGGAACCGCCGTACTTCCAGGGCAAGGCCATGGGAAGCATGATCTACGCCCGGCGCTGCCGGGAGCGCGGCGAGAATATCGTAGCCATGCTGTCGCTGGAGACTATGGGGTGCTATTACGACAAAGCCGGAAGCCAGCGGTACCCGGCACCGCTGGACCGCTTCTATCCCGATACCGGCGACTTCATCGCCTTCGTGGGAAACGTGAAGTCACGGGATATCGTGCACCGGGCCATCGGGACCTTCCGCAAAACCACCCGCTTCCCGTCCCAGGGGGTGGCCGCCCCCGAACGCCTTCCCGGCATCGGCTGGTCCGATCAATGGTCCTTCTGGCAGCTCGGCTATCCCGGCATCATGATCACCGACACAGCCCCCTTCCGCTACCCTCATTACCACCAGCCTTCCGACACCCCCGACAAGATCGACTACGGCAAGCTAAGCCGCGTCGTCGCCGGACTCGACAGGGTAGTGGGGGAGCTCATCAGTAATTGAGACAGCAGGTTCATACAAAACCGAGTTCGACGCGTCTGCCGAAGACCTTGGCGATCTTCTCCAGTGTCTTTATGGTGGGGTTGGCCTTGCGGGGGTTTTCCAGGCGCTGGTAGACCTGGTAGGCGATGTTCAACTGCTTGGCGATTTCCATCTGCGAACGCTCGGCACGCAGCGTCCGAAGCATGATCGCTACCGCCACATGCGGAGCCACCGGAACCTGGTGCACGTTCCTCCCGTTGACATGTGATGGCTCCGCTATTTTGAAATTGCGCTCGAAGTCCGACTCGAGACAACCGTTAAGCGCTTCCTCAGCGTTAAGCAGGGCTTCCTCCATCGTCAGCCCGTAAGTCATAACATTTTCGAAATCGGGGAAGGTCACCAGGTAACCGTCCGCGTCCTTCTTTATGCGTGCAGGATACGAAAGCATTTTTATTCCTTATTCCCGCTTGTTTGAGCACCGCGTGCACCAGCCCTTTAGGCAGGTCCACGTTGCCATGGTTAGGGACCGGAATGGAGCGGCGGCCATCCTTGATCATGATGTGGTGGCTGCCGGAAATGCGATCGAGCCGCCATCCCGATTCAAGCAGCAGCTTTTTAAGCTGTTTCCCGGTCATCCGGATGATATACAACATATAAGGTGTAAGTCAACAACAGGGTTCCTAAATGAAAAGGCGCCCCCTGCGTGGCAGGGGGCGCCTTATTTTTGACTATTGCGGCTATCGCTTGCGAAGCGCTAGTCGCAGCTGAAGTTGGATTCGATGCGGCGGTTTTGCAGCTTGCCTGCCGCGGTCTTGTTGCTGGCCACCGGTTTGGTCGGCCCGTAGCCGACGGCCTTGATGCGGTCGGGGGCGATGCCGAAGTTCTTGATCAGGTAATTGCGCACGCTGTCGGCGCGACGCTGCGAGAGCTTCATGTTGGCGGCCTTGTCGCCGACGCTGTCGGTGTGCCCTTCGATGGTCCCCTTGGCGTTGGGGAACTCCTTGAGGAAGTCCGCCAGCGCCTTCAGCTCGTCATGGTACTCCGCCTTGATGTCCGACTTGTTGGTGTCGAACTTGATGTTGATCACCGTCGGCTTGCACAGCTTGGCCGGTTCGGGCGGCGGCACCACTACCACCGGTGCAGGCTTCGGTGCGGGGACCGCCACGTCGACTTTCGCCGTGCTCTTCGCACTGCCGCCGGCCCCGGTGCAGGTCAGGGTATAGCCGACGCTGTCCTGCGGGGTGACCACCATCGAGCCCGCCGGCTGCACCGGTCCTATGCCCGGTTCGATGACGCAGTTGGTCGCGTTGCTGGATTGCCAATTGAGAGTGACGGAATCCCCCTTGGTGACCGACGACGGGGTGACGGTCAGTTGATCGGTGGGAGCGACGGGAGCCGGGGCGGGAGGCGGCGGCTCGACCGGCTTGGGCGCAGGTTCGGGTGCCTTGGCAGGGCAAAGTGCCTTGGCCTTGGCGGTGGCATCCTTGGCAAGCGCAATCGCCTCTTCGGTGTGGCAGGCCCTCAGGACGTCGTAGGCGTGATTCTTGGCGGCTTCGGCCTGTGCGAACTCTGCCGGGCAGAGCTTGTCCTTACCCTCGGCACGGGCCGCTTCGATCGCTTTATCGGCCTGCTGCACGTCGGCGACGATGTAGTAGCCGGGAATATTGCCGCGCCCGCTATTGACCTCGTAATGAGCGCAGCCGGACATGGCCCCCACCGAGACCAAAGCCGTCAGCAGCAAAGCCCCCCTCAACTGTTTCTCTCTTCTCATGTTACCTCCTTATCACATTTTTCCCTTTTAACTGTCTGTCGACATTCACATGCCTGGAACAGGCAGACGGGATCAAAGAACAGCCGGCTTCGATCAGAGGCCAAGGTACATTTCAGCCAGCGCTGTGCCAAGCCGGGCAAATAAAATTTACTTTGAAATGATTAAAGATTCCAGCGGCGAAGGGAATTAATTTACACCAATACAATGACGGGAATGGTGCTGAGTGTGACCCTGTCGTCGACTCGGAGGAGCTGAAAAAGAACGGCCGCCCGAGTCGGCGGCCGTGGCTATATTGATATACAGGCGGTGCTACAGTGGCCGCGGGTTGCAGAGGTAATCCTCCTCGTCAGCCTTGGCGCGGCACCGGTTGCAGACGAAGTTCGGTCGGGCCGAATGCCTGTCGATCTCCTCGATCCTACCCTCATGTTTCAACTGGCACATATGCGCCGGGTGTTGCTTCGGTTTTGGACAGTCTTCCTTCTCGCTCATGTCGTTCTCCTTTTGTGCGAGTTGATGATCCATCATAGCAGGTCTTCACGGCTGTTGGCGCCAACATTCCATACTTCATATATTTTAAATTGACCTGGCAGAAGGAAAGATTTATATATTCTTCGAAATCCAGCCTCATGTAAATATCACAATGCGGCAGGTCAAGGAGTCATAACATCTTCTTCCTGAAAACTCTTTGGCGCCAAGCGCAAGGGGAGGACCGATGGCCCTGAAGGATGTACGGATACTGATAGTCGATGATGAGAAGTTTTATCGTGATTCGTTGCGCGACATTCTCGGCAGGATCGGATTCACTGTGGTTGCCGAAGCGGCGGATGGAATCGAGGGAGTTCGGATGTTCCTTGCGCATCGCCCGCATATCGTGATCATGGACGTTTATATGCCCGTCAAAAACGGTATTGACGCCACGAGGGAGATGATCGCGCTGAACAAAAACGCCAACGTGCTCACCAGCAGCGCCTCAGATTGCCCCAGCGACACCAGCGCGGTGATGAAAGTCGGGGCCAAGGGGATACTGAAGAAACCTTTCGAGCCAAGGGAGATTTACGACACCATCAAGAACGTTTTGTGCGGCACCTGAAAGCAAAGTAGCTCCGGTTTTCTTTTTTGCTCCATATTTCATCCTCAATTTCCTCCTACCCTGGAGACACTGGCAACGTGCCCCGGGAAAAAGGAGAATCGAGATGAAAAAGAAAATCCGGTATCTAATCGCACTACTGGTGGTACCGTCACTGCTGTCGGCCTGCGTCGTCGTGCCGGTGGATGATTTTTACGGTGGACACCATCACGGAGGTTATTACGGCGACTACGACGGTCGCTACGGCCGCGGCCCGTACGGCTGGCGCAGGTAAACGGATTCAACGCAAACCCGACGGAACCGCCTCCTGCACAACGTGGGGCGGCGCCGTCGGGGGGCAGCAGCAGGTTGCCGTTGTCATCAGGCCACCTCCAACCTCATTTTTCTAATATAAGTCTGCTTTTTCTAATATGCGGTCATGTTTATATTAAATGACACCTGTTTTTGCTAAAAACAGCCGCCGCCGGCTCGAATCGGAGGCTTGAAGTTTACGCTAAAGCCGAGCCTGGTCATTTTTCACCCCACTTTATAATCCAGGTCCACCTCCATTATCGTAATTGCACCCTTGCTTTTTCCAAAATCCTCACCTTTTCGTTCGAAACCACCGTCGATCACTAATGAAGATGCTGCTTTAGTTTAACTACACCCTTATTTAATTTGAACACGGTCATGTTTACTTTAAACATGGTCTACTTTATTTTAATTGCGACCATGTTTAATTTAACTGCGGTTCGGTTTCGTTTGTGCGTGGTGTGCTTTCGGTTACCTGCGGCCTCGGTTTATCTGAAGACGATCTCGTTTTTCTTATACACGGCCCGTGTTGGCTTTGCCGCTGTCTGCACGCAATCTTCTATGACGTCCCTCGATTATTTTCTCGCTCCACCTGCTTCGCTTCACGCCCTTTTTGCCGTGAATACCGCCCGTAACGGTGCCGGGTGCCCTTCGATGGTCTTCTCCGCATCTTCAGGATCGAGAAAATCCGCCAGCGACTCGAACTGCATCCACTGCGTCGAACGTTGCTCGTCGCGGCTGGTGCGGTTGGTGCCGACGCAGGCAATCTGCGTGAACCCGCAGCGCTGCAGCCACAGGATCATCGCCTCGATGGACGGGAGGAACCAGACGTTGCGCATCTTTGCGTAGCGTCCCGGCGGCATGAACACCGTTTCCCGGTCGCCGTCCACAATCAGCGTCTCCAGGATCAACTCCCCTCCCGGTCTCAGGCATCCCTTGAGCTCGAAGAGATGGTCGAGGGGGGAACGACGATGGTAGAGGACCCCCATGGAAAAGACGCTGTCGAAGCATGCGAGGTTTTCCGGAACATCCTCGATGCCGATGGGGATGACGTGGTGCTGCGGATCGCACAGGTAGCGCTGCATCACCTGGAACTGCTGCACTGAAAGCAGGAAGGGCTCGATGCCCAGGACAAAGTCGGCGCCGGCACCGCGCATGCGCCAGCCGTGATAGCCGTTGCCGCAGCCGACATCGAGCACCTTGCGCCCGGCCAAGGGCTCGATATGCGGCAGCACCCGATCCCACTTCCAGTCCGAGCGCCATTCCGTATCGATATCGATGCCGAAAAAACTGTAGGGGCCTTTGCGCCAGGGGTGAAACGCCTGGAGCTGAGTTATGACCTCTTCGCGGCGGATGTCGCCAAGATCGGCGCTGGAGCCTATGGTGACGTTGTCTTTGAGCTCGATGCGGGAAGGGCGTATCGCCGGCAGCGATTCCAGGGCGCTCTGCCACCCCGCGAGCTTGCCGTGGCTCTCGAGCTGGAGTCTTTCCGGCAGGGTCGCCTGCAGCTGCTCAGCCCAGCGCTCCTGCCCCATGGCTGCGAGTTGGGAGTAGAGGGAATCGTAATTCATTTCATTGCGACCAGCGAGGCGAAGTTGAAGCACTGGAACCAGACTTCCGACGAAGAGAACCCGGCCGCCTGCAGCCGCTTGTGGTGACAGGCAAGGGTTTCCGGGATCATCACGTTCTCCAGCGCGGACCGTTTCTGACTGATCTCGAGATCGCTGTAGCCGTTGGCCCGTTTGAAGTCGTGATGCAGTTCGACGTGGAAATGCTGCCGCTTCGGTTCACTGAAGGCGATCTTTTCGGAGAGGATGAGGATGCCGCCAGGTCTGAGCCCGGTATGGATGCGCTGGATTAGCGCCTGGCGCTGCGTCGGGGGGATGAATTGCAGGGTGAAGTTGAGCACGACCACCGAGGCGTTCTCGACCGTGACATCCTGGAGATCGGCACAGATCATGGTCACCGGAACGGCCGAGCCGGCATCGCGAGCCAACAGTTCACGGCCGCGTTCGATCATGGCGGGGGAGTTATCCACGGCGATGATGTCGCAGTCCGGTTGGCTGATCCGTTGGCGCATGGCGAGGGTGGCCGCCCCGAGGGAACAGCCGAGATCGTAGCAGTGGCTCCCGGCCTGGGCGTACTTGCCGGCGAGGATCCCGATATTCGAGATGATCATGCCGTAGCCCGGGACCGAGCGCTGGATCATGTCGGGGAAGACAGCGACCACCCGTTCGTCGAACTTGAAATCGATCATTTCCTGCAGCGGCGCCGCGTAGATAGCATCCTTGGTTCTTGTCACAGTCTTTCGATCCTTTTCAACTGACAATCCGTAAAAAAGTCGAACATAGCGGGTTTGCTGCGGAACATCAACCCCTTGTTGCAGAATAGCGCCCCATCAATTGCACCTACGGGCAAACAACCTGCTGTCTCCCTGGCCTCCGTCTTGATGCGTGAACCGTTGACACCATACGTCAATGCCGTATAATCGTCCCCATGGTTACCTTTGTCGAATCACCACTTTTCAATAAACAGGTTCACGACTACCTGACTGATGATGAGTATGGCGGCTTCCAGAGGTTTCTCGCCGCCAACCCAGAGGTCGGTGATGTAGTCCGCGGCTCCGGCGGGGTTCGCAAGATACGTTGGTCACGTCGTGGGGTCGGCAAAAGTGGTGGGGTCAGGGTCCTTTATTTCGCTCGCACCAGCGCAGGAGAAATATGGTTGTTGCTGATATATGCGAAGAGCACTGTAGAAAGCATACCCGGACACATACTGAAACAGCTTAAGGAGGAGATGGAACATGCCAGTCGATGAAAAAGAGCTACTTGAACGTGACGCCAAGCGTAACATTGGCGAGGAGTTGCTCCAAGCTGTGCGGGATATAAAGGCCGGCAACGTCGGGAGAATATCCACTATGGAAGTCTCTCCGCTGGCCTCGGCCCGTCAGAGAATAGGACTCTCCCAGAGTGAATTTGCCAGCATGCTGGGTGTATCGCTCCGAACACTGCAAGAGTGGGAGCAGGGGAGAAGAAAGCCGTCAGGAGCCGCGAAATCACTGATCACTATCGCCATCAAGGACCCGGAAACCCTTCAGAAACTACTGGCTGCCTAGCAACGAAAAGACGGCCCAGCGCAGCTGACAGCTATCGCCCTTAGCGCAGGAAGGCGACGTCGTTGAGGAGGTCGAGCAGTTTTTGCACCTTGGGCGAGGGCTCTCCCTTGGTGATCAGCATGATCGAGGCGGCAACCGTCAGACTCCCCGGGACCCGCACGCCGCGCGAAACCAACGCACTGGGGCCGATACCGATGGCACCCGGCGTCTCCAGCACTTTCGCCCTCATCTCCTCGACGCTTGCCACCTGACAAAACGTCGACACGACCTGTTCGCCATCCAGCACCTTTCCGATGAACGCCTCGTTTTCCGCATCGGCGGCCGGCGACCAGACGACGACAACGCGGCGGTTCGGGCCGCCAAGCTTCTTCCAGTTGGTGATCCTTCCGGTGAAGATCCCCTTTAACTGCTTCCTGCTCAGCTTCTTGATCTTTACACTGTCGTTAAGAAAGATGACGGTTTCGTTGGTGCCGACCGGCACCTCCCGAAAAGCATCACCGTCGACCGCCGTTCCGGTTTCAGCTGACCGCTGCAGGAATGTATGCAGATCGACGGTCGAGACGACGGCATCGAGGGAGCCACCATCGAGGTCCGCCAGTTCCGTCCCGGGTTTGCTTTGTATGGTGACCAGGCGCAGAGACGGGTTTTCGTCTTCGAAGGTTTCCTTCACCGGTACGATGACTTCGGTCAATGCGGCATCGCCACCACCAATCCTAATGACCTCAGGTGTCGGCGGCTGGGTTGCCGCTTCTTTTTTTAACGTCGCACACCCCGCGCTACAACAAACAGCCATAACCAGCGCGCAGAGTGAAATGGATCGTTTCATTGCTGCCATCCTGCAAATTACAGCGTACCGATTTAAAATAAACACACTATAAACCTTTCACGCAAATCAATGTGTACGACAAAGGCACCCGCCAATATCATCCAATTTTTTAGAATAATCAACACAGTATTTTCGAAATACTATTGTCTGGAGCACTTTGACGTGAATAAAGTCACATTTTTTTGCAAGACATATAATCAATTTATTCAAAACTATCCATATGCCACCAGTGACCCCTTGCCGTGTTTTGCCGGGCCGCTATTTACAAGAGTTGCGTTGTTGGTAACATTAATGAGCCGAAACGGCCACTACTGTCGAGGAGTTCATTATGCAAAAGACCATGCGTGCGCTGGTTAAGAAATACCCCAAACCGGGACTATGGCTGGATGAGGTGCCGGTACCCGAGGTCGGTATCAACGATGTCCTGATCAAGGTGCACAAGACGGCGGTCTGCGGCACCGACCTGCACATCTGGGACTGGAACGCGTGGGCGCAGAAGACGATCCCGGTGCCGATGGTGATCGGACACGAGTTCGTAGGCCGAGTGGTGGCGATGGGGAGCAACGTCGCCGACCTCAACATCGGGGACATCGTCTCCGGCGAGGGGCACATCGTCTGCGGCAGATGCCGTAACTGCCTGGCGGGAAGACGGCACCTGTGCAAGGACACCAACGGCGTCGGGGTGAACCGGACCGGGGCCTTCGCGGAGTACATCTGCATCCCGGTGACCAACGTCTGGCATGCCGACCCGTCCATCCCGATGGAGATCCTGAGTATATTCGACCCCTTCGGCAACGCGACCCACACCACCCTCGCCTTCCCGGTGCTGGGGGAGGACGTGCTGATCACCGGGGCCGGGCCGATCGGCATCATGGCTACCGCCATCGCCCGGCACGCCGGGGCGCGCTACATCGTCACCACGGACATGAACCCCTACCGGCTCGAACTGGCCAAGAAGATGGGGGCGACGGTGGCGCTCAACGTGAAGGAGCGGACCCTCGCGGA
Source organism: Geomonas oryzisoli (assembly GCF_018986915.1). Lineage (NCBI taxonomy): Bacteria > Pseudomonadati > Thermodesulfobacteriota > Desulfuromonadia > Geobacterales > Geobacteraceae > Geomonas > Geomonas oryzisoli. Next base: position 4,567,645 of record NZ_CP076723.1, on the reverse strand, counting down.
CGTGCGCAAGGAACTGGGGATGAAGGAGGGGTTCGACGTCGGCCTGGAGATGTCGGGCAACGGCAACGCCTTCAAGGAGATGATCGCCAACATGTGCCACGGCGGCAAGATCGCCATGCTGGGGATCCCGTCGGGCGACCTCGCCATCGACTGGAACGAGGTGATTTTCAACATGCTCACCATCAAGGGGATCTACGGCCGGGAAATGTACGAGACCTGGTACCTGATGCAGTCGCTGATCAAGATCGGGCTGGATCTCACCCCGGTGATCACGCACCGGATGCACTACACCGAATTCGAGGAGGCCTTCAAGGTGATGAGCAGCGGCAACGCGGGCAAGGTCATCCTCAATTGGGTGGAGGATGGCGAGCAGTAATGACTGGGTCGCCACCTGCACCGTGTACTGGGCATTCGATGGGGGAGCTTACCTGTAGGGGCAAATAATTATTTGCCCAGCCTCTCGCGCACAACGTATCCTGTGGCACAAGAGGTGCTGAAGGCACATGGGGGGCGAATGATTATTCGCCCCTACATTTATAGGAGCTAGACATGGCAGACAAATTCGCCTGGATCACCGAAGAGATGAACGCCCTGGAAGAGCAGGGACTGAGGACCACCATCCGCACCATCGGCTCGGCCTGCGGCCCCTGGATGGTGGTGGACGGGAAGAAGGTGCTCAACTTCTGCACCAACAACTACCTGGGACTCGCCAACCACCCGCGCCTGAAGAAGGCGGCGCAGGAGGCGGTCGAGCAGTGGGGGGTCGGTCCGGCGGCGGTGCGCAGTATCGCGGGGACCCTGGAACTGCACCGCAGGCTGGAACAGCGCCTGGCGGCGTTCAAGGGGGTGGAGGACGCGCTCTACGTGCAGTCGGGATTCTGCGCCAACCAGGCTGCCATCCCTCCCATGGTGGGCAAGGGCGACGTCATCTTCACCGACCGGCTGAACCACGCCAGCATCATCGACGGCTGCCGGCTTTCATCGGCGAAGATCCTGGTCTACGAGCACTGCGACCTCGCCGACTGCGAGCGGGTCATCAACGAGAACATCGGACAGTACCGGCGGGCGCTCCTCATCACCGACGGCGTCTTCTCCATGGATGGTGACATCGCACCGCTGGACAGACTGTTCGAGCTCTGCGAGCGCCACGGCATCATCACCATGGTGGACGACGCCCACGGCGAAGGGGTGCTCGGCCACGGCGGGCGCGGCATCGTGGATCACTTCAAGCTCAACGGCAAGTTCGACCTGGAGATCGGCACCCTGTCCAAGGCGTTCGGCGTCATGGGCGGGGTCATCGCGGGGAAAAAGGTGGTCGTCGACTGGATCCGTCAGAAAGCGCGTCCTTTCCTCTTCTCCAGCGCGGTTACCGCGGCCGACACCGCCGCGTGTCTCGCCGCCGTGGACCTTCTCGAGGAAAGCACCGCACTGGTGCAGAAGCTCTGGGACAATACGCGCTATTTCAAGGAGGGGATGCGGCAGGCGGGATTCGACATCGGGGCGAGCGTCACGCCCATCACGCCGGTCATGCTGGGGGAAGCGACCGCGGCGCAGGAGTTTTCACGCAGGCTCTTCGCCGCCGAGCCCGGCATCTTCGCCATGCCCATCGGCTTCCCCACCGTTGCGCAGGGCAAGGCACGCATCCGCGTCATGATCAGCGCGGCTCACACCCAGGATGACCTGGAAACGGGTCTGAAGACCTTCACCACTATCGGCCGCGAGCTCGGCGTGATCGGCTGAGCATGCTTTTCCTCCCCTCCCCCTTGCCAACAGGGGGAGGGAAACTTCCTGCCTCTGACTCCTCTCTCATAACTGCCATGACTCAATCACCGAGCGTTATTGTCTATTGCAATATTGATATTGTGTGTTAATTTGAGTCAGCCAACAGTAACCTTTTAACAATCAGCTTTAAAGTCCTTCTTATGTCAGCCGATAGAGTCTCAAGGCTGATTTATGCCAGTAAATGCTTTTATGTGAATAGAAACCATGGGAGGTGCTGCATGTTCCACCCCAAACGGTTCTGCAACATGGGGACAAAGATTCTGCTGCTGTTGTGTCTGATCGCCTGGGGGCACTCCAACGCCCATGCGGCCGGTTTCATCGTCATCGCAAACAAGAGCGTCGCGGAAAGCACCCTGACCCGGGCCGAGTTGCAGGGCATCTACCTCGGCGAAAAGGTGAAGTGGAACAACCGGAAACACATCAAGATCGCGGTGCTGGAAGAAGAGCGGACGCTCAAGGATTTCCTGCAGACGGTCCTCGGCAAGACCCCGTCGCAATTCGACCAGCATTGGGTCCGGATGGTGACCACCGGGAAGGCTTCCATGCCTCCCGCTTTTACCGACAGTCAGCAGCTGATCGACTTCGTGGCCAGGACCCCCAATGCCATCGGGTTCGTCGCTTCCGGCCAGACGGGCGATGCCGTCAAAACCATTGCCATCAAGTAGGGGAGATTTCGCTATGAAGAAAACTTTGACTGCGATGATGCTGTTCGCCTTCGCCGGGTCGGCCCACGCCGTGGACCTGGCCGGCGTCGAAATTCACGGTTTCGCCTCGCAGGGGTACATAAAGACCTCCCCTGACAACAATTTCCCCGTGTCCAACAGCGGAGAAGGCTCCTTCAACTTCAACGACTTCGCCGTGAACTTCTCCAAGGAGGTCAATCCGGACCTGCGCGTCGGCCTGCAGTTGCTGGCCATGGACCGTGGCAGCTACGGCAAGGACAAGATCACCCTCGACTGGGGCTTCGGCGACTACCGCCTCACCGACTGGCTCGGCTTCCGGGCCGGCAAGATCAAGATCCCCCTGGGGCTGTACAACGAGTCGCGTGACAACGACGCCGCCCGCACCTTCATCTTCCTCCCCCAGAACGAGTATTACGACTACGAACGGGATTCGGTGAACGCCATCACCGGGGCAAGCGTCTACGGGTCGGTCCCCGTCGGACCGGCGGGGACCGTGAACTACCAGTTCCAGATCGGCACCACCCCGATCCCCCTGGACGGCGCGTCGGCGAAAAACTACTCGGCTTACATCTCCACCGTGGACGCCCCCCTCACCACCACCGACGTGAACTCCGACACCGCGTTCGTGCACCACCTGGAATGGAGAACGCCGGTCGGGGTGCGGGCCACCTTCAGCGGGCTGCACACCTCCTTCGACGGCACCGCCTCCGGGATCTACACCGATCCGGTGACCTCCGCCACCACGCCGGTCACGGCGAAATGGAAGTTCGATTCCTGGCACCGCTACATCCTGGGCGTCGAGTACATCCTCGACGACCTGACCCTCGCCACCGAATACCAGCGGGACGACTACACGGTGTCGGCGGACTACCAGAACCCTGCCCTGGAGAACTTCACCTCCAGACAGGCTTCGGACGGCTGGTACGTCAGCGCCGCCTACCGCTTCACGGACTGGTTCGAGCTTGGCGGATACTACACGGAGATCTACGCGGACCGGCATCACCGGGACGGATCGACGTTCGAGGATCTGGGCGTGGGCGCTCCCTGGCAGACGTGGCAGAAGGAAAAGGTACTGACGCTTCGTTTCGACCCGATGCGCAACCTGGTGCTGAAAGTCGAGGGGCACCTGATCGACGGGACCTGGAACATGTCGGAATATACCGACGCGTCGAAACGTAACTGGTACCTGGTGGCCACCAAGGCAACGGTATTTTTCTAGGCGGGATTCGGCGGGTCAGCGTGAAGACTTGATACTCCTGGGGTTGCAGACCACCAGAGGGTCGTTCGCCTGCACCTTGCACTTGTTGCAGTAGACGATCGGCTTTTCGGCGCGGCGGTCGAATTCTTCCATCCTGCCGTCCTTTTTCAGCTTGCACATGTGAGCCTTGTGCAGTGCCGGCTGCTCACACTTCTCTTTTTCTCCCATCCAACAAACCTCCTGTGCAGGTCTCTTTGGTCCCCTCTCCCGCTCGATAGCTCTAGTCGGTCCCGAAGCGGGTGAGGGTGCCCACAACAGCGCGCGGATCGACGGTTACGGCGTGCCGTACAGCGCCAGGGTAAGCAGCGCCGGAAAGATGTTGACTCCGGCGAACGCCGCTGGCTCCCAACGCTCGAACGGATACAGCAACAGCGGCAGACAGAAGGCGAGGCACCACAAGGGGGCGTGCTGACCTGCGATCAGGCCGAAGACCGGGAGCATGAGTGTTGCCACGATGGTGGCCAGAAGCCAGAGCACCAGAAACGGCGCCGGACCGCGGAACGTGCACGGTGCGAACAGCGGCACGCCGGCCCGACGGTACTCCTCGGCGTGCCGTTTCTGCAGCATCCAGAAGTGCGGCACCTGCCACAGATAGAGGATGCCGCAGAGCAGGACGATCCTGAAATCGGTGACGGCGCCCCCGGCTGCGCTCCAGCCGATGAGCGGCGTCGCTGCACCGCAGACGGCGCCGACCAAGAGTGCCAACGGGGTGCGTCGTTTGAGGGGGGTATAGCAGAGGAGGTACCAGAGCAGTGTGAAGAGGGCGAGGCACAGCGGCAGGAGGCCGCTGAGGTTGAGGAACAGCACCCCTAGGCCGAGGGGTATCAGACCGATGAACAAACCTCCCGCCACCCCGAGCTCGCCGGAGGCGATGGGACGTAACCTGGTGCGGTCCATGAGGGCATCGAGGTCGCGCTCCAGCACCTGATTCAGCGCCGAGGCGGCACAAGCCATCAGGGCCACCCCGGCAAACAGGGAAAGCGCGCCCAGATCCGACCGCCCCCGACACATCAGGTAGCCCCCCAGCGCCGCCGTTGCGTTCATCAGCGACAGCGGGAGCCGGAACAGGCGGTAGATCCCTTTACATCCGTTCCAAATTGCAGCTGCGATCATTTGTCCCCTTCCAGGAATTCCACTATCGCCTTCAGCTCCGCCTCCGGGATCTCGGTTTTGGGCATGATCGGGGGGAAGCCCTCCACAACGGCCGCACCGGGGTCGACTATGGATTCACGCAGGTATTTCTCGTCCGCCTTCACCGTCTCGGGCTTGCCGCCGCGGGTCACTTTCACCTGGCTGTCGTAGAGCCCCTTGAAGGTCGGTCCCACCTTCGGGGTCCCGTCCAGGGAATGACATCCCAGGCATCCGTACTTCTGCAGCAGCTCCTGTCCCTGCGCCCCCACGCCGGCCGGCTTCTGCCCCAGCCAGGCTGCGAACTGCTCCGGCGGCAGCGCCTCCACCGTGCTGATCATGGCCGAATGGCCGGTGCCGCAGTACTGCGAACAGAAGAGATCGTAGCTGCCGGGACTGGTGGCGACGAACCAGACGTGGTTCTTCATACCGGGCACCACGTCGCGCTTGATCCTGAAGGCGGGAACGTAGAAGCCGTGCACCACGTCCTTGGAAACCAGGTTGACCTGCACCGGCCTGCCGACCGGCACGTAGAGCTTGGGACTGCTCTTGCCGTTGTCGTAGACGAAGTTCCAGGACCACATCCGCCCTTCCGCCGTCACCTGCAGTGCGTTTTTGGGCACGGTCCGCAGCGACAGATAGCTGGTCCAGCCGTAATAGAACATGCCGATCACCAGCAGGGTTGGGAGCAGGGTCCAGACCACCTCGAGCAGCGGGCTTCCCGATACCTGGGAGGTCGGTTCCGGATTCTTGGAGCGGCGGTAGCGCACCACGAAGAAGATCATGGTGATGGTGATCCCCAAAAGGAGCACCGTGCAGGCGCCGAAGAGGAACTTGAAGACCGGGTCGACGGCTTGCGTCGTTGTCAAAAGCTGATTTTCCACGTTCGCCCCTTTAACGGTAGAGTACGTCGAAGAAGGTTCCCCCGATGAAGCTCGCCAGGGTGAAGAGCGCCACGAACAGGATGATCCGGAACAGCCGCGGCTCGTACTTCATGTGCATGAAGAAGGCGATTACCAGGCCGGATTTGACGCTGGCGATGGCGAGCGCCGCCCAGACCTTCCAGACCCCCAGCTCGACCCGGGTCACCATGATGGTCGCCGCGGTCAGAACCAGCAGGGCCACCCAGACGGTGGTCAGTTTTCCGTAACTCAGGATGTGTTCCGCGTGTTCCTCTGTCATACCGTTCACTCCAAGCGTTTGAACTCCCTCGCCCTAACCCGCCTGCTACAGGATCAGGTAGTAGAGCGGGAAGATGAAGATCCAGACCAGGTCGACCAGGTGCCAGTACAGTGTGACGTTTTCCAGCGTCACGTTGTCGTTCGCGTTCAACCTTTCCTTTTGCACCATCACCGCGGTCCACGTCATCAGCACCGCGCCCACGATGACGTGGATGCCGTGCAGGCCGGTGGTCAGGTAGTACAACCCGAAGAATATGGACTCTCCCGGCGGCCCCGCGATCAGCTTCGGGGAGTTCGGATAGATGCCGTGGTGGAACTTGGCGCTCCACTCCAGGTACTTGATCCCGAGAAAGATGAACGCGCATCCCACCGTCCCGGAAAGAAGCCCCAGGGTGAGTTTTTTCGCTCCCGACTTGATCGCGGTAACCGACATGGCCGCGAACAGTGAGCTGGTCAGGAGCACGACGGTATTGGTGGCGCCGTAGACCAAGTCCAACTGGTGTCCCCCCAGCCCGAACTCCTTGGGGTAGCGGGTCAGGTAGACCGAGTAGAGGATGAAGACGCCGCCGAAGAGGAGCATCTCCGTGAACAGGAACAACCACATGCCGAGCTTGGCGCCGAAACTGTCCTTTTCCAGGTGACTCATGGAACCCCCGCCCCTTTGAAATCGTACGGCCCGTGGGACACCACCGGGTCCTCTTCGAAATTTTCCGTGGGTGGAGGGGTCGCGATGCTCCACTCGAGACTCGCCCCGCCCCAAGGGTTGCCGATGAACGGCTCCCCCTTGAACAGCCCGCGCCACAGGTTCCAGACTACGATGGCCACCCCGGCCAGCATGATCCAGCTCCCCACCGTCGCCACGAAATTGAGCCGGGCGAATTCCGGGAGGTAGTCGTAGTAGCGTCGCGGCATCCCTTCCATCCCCAGCACCTGCATGGTGAAGTAGAGGATGTTGAAGCCGATGAACATGAGCACCCAGCCGATAATGGCCGGCTTCTCCTGGTAGCGGCGCCCGAAGTACTTGGGAAGCCAGTAGTGGGCCGCCGCGAAGAAGGCGAAGCCGGTGCCGCCGAACATGACGTAGTGGAAGTGCCCGACCACGAAGTGGGTGTCGTGCACGTGGATGTCGGTGGCCGCCGCGCCCAGGATGAGGCCGGAGAGGCCGCCGATGGAGAAGAGCAGAATGAAGGAGAGCGCGAAGAGCATGGGCGCTTCCAGCGAGATCGAACCCTTGTACATGGTGGAGACCCAGTTGAACACCTTGATGGCCGAGGGAATCGCCACGATGAAGGTCAAAAAGGAGAAGACCAGGACGCCGAGATCGCTCATCCCCGAGGTGTACATGTGGTGTCCCCACACCGCCGAGCCGGCCGCCGCGATGGCGAGGCTCGAAAAGGCGATCATCTTGTAGCCGAAGATCGGTTTTCTGGAGAAGACCGGGATAATGTCGGAGATGACCCCCATCCCCGGGAGGATCATGATGTAGACCGCCGGGTGCGAGTAGATCCAGAACATGTGCTGGTACATGACCGGGTCGCCACCGCGGGTGGGGTCGAAGAGGCCGAGCCCCAGGATCCTCTCCGTCACCACGAGCAGCAGGGTGATGGCGATGATCGGGGTGGCCAGTACCTGCACCCAGGCCGTCGCGTAGAGGCTCCAGGTGAAGAGCGGGATGCGGGTCCAGGTCATCCCCGGCGCGCGCATCCTGTGGATGGTGGTGATGAAGTTGATCCCGGTGAGGATGGAGGAGAAGCCGAGCACGAAAACCCCGAAGACCGCCAGGGAGACGTTGGTCGTGGTCCGGGCGCTGAAAGGGACGTAGAAGGTCCAGCCGGTGTCGGGGGCGCCGCCGCCGGTGAAGAGCGAGGTCAGCACGATGACGGCCCCGATGGCGTAGAGCCACCAGGAGAAGAGGTTCACCCGCGGGAAGGCGACATCCCGGGCGCCGAGCTGTATGGGGAGCACCAGGTTCCCGAAGGAGGCCGGTATTCCCGGAATGATGAAGAGAAAGATCATCACCACCCCGTGCACCGTGAACATCGCGTTGTAGGTCTGCGCGGTCATGATGGTCGGTCCCGGCGCCATGAGCTCCAGCCGGATCAAAAGCCCGAGAAAGGCTCCCACCAGGAAGAAGCCGAGCACACAGTACAGGTACATCAACCCGATCCGCTTGTGATCGGTCGAGAATATCCAGGCTCCGATCCCGGTCCTCCCGGTATCCCGCCAGAAGCCGCCTTCCGCCATTGCCGATTCTTGACTCATTGTTCCCCCGAAACATGCAGCGCCCGCGCAGCTAGGCGTTGTTGTTGGTTCCCTTGTTATTGCCGTTATTCCCGTGTTTACCGTTATTCCCGTTTTTGCCGCCCACCACGAGGAAGATGATGAAGCCCACCACGCAGACTATGATCACCGTGGCGCTCACCCGAAGGATGTTGAACTCGTAGCTCTTGCTATTGGGGTCGAAGCTGAAGCAGTAGCTCACCATCTTGCTAATGGTTGTGCCGATGCGTCCCTGGCGCGCTTCCATCAGGGCCAGGGTGAGGTCCTTGGGCAGGAACTGCGTGCCGTAAAGGTAGCGCACGATCATGCCGTCCCGCGCCACGATGAAGCTCGCGACGGGGTGCACGAAATCGTTACCCTTGCGTTGAAAGTGGAATCCGGCCGCGTCGGTGAGCTTGCGGATGTTGGCCGCGTCGCCGGTGAGAAAGGTCCAGTTCCCCTCCGGGAATTTCCCTTTCATCACCGTCTGATACAGGTGCTTCGACTTCAGCGCCCGCTGCGGGTTCTCACGGTCGTCGAAGCTGACCGAGATGATCCGGTATTCTTTCCCGGGCTCCAGTTTGATCTCGGGAAGCGCCCTGGCCAGGCCTTCCTGCAGGTAATTGCAGACGTTGGTGCAGGAGTAATATACGGGGAGGATGATGGTCGGTCCGGTGATCAGGTCATGCAGGCGTCGCTGGCGCCCGTTTTCGTCGTTGAAGACCAGGTCCAGCGGGATCCTCGCCCCCAGCCGCTCATCGAGCCCCACGTTCGCATCCGCCTGCGGTGCGCCCTGGTGGGACTGATGCGCAGAGGCATCCTCCTCGCTGTGGGCATGTACGACAGCCGGAAGCAGCGACACGACCACCACTCCCAACAGCACCGCCCGCCTGATAAAACCAATGATCCCGGTCAATTCCATTGCACCTCTCATGGGAAAAACAAGTGCTCATTATAAATCAATCTTCCCGGCTGTCCACATGAGGCGAAAATTATTTAGGAGAAAATCCCCCGGCCCGCTCTTTCCCCCCCATGTTCTCGGGTGTTTGCGGGACCGGAAAAGATTAAACTTGACTTAATTTTCGGTTACATTAGACTGTGCCAATGTTTTTCCTCATCTGGCAGTCAGCCCGGAGAGCGGCCCCGAAGCTCTCCCGGCAACAAGGAGGCCGGTCATGAAGAGTTTTCCTTGCAAGATCGTGATGGCAGCCATCATCCTCTCCTGCGGGTTCGTGATGCAGATCGAACAGTCCGAAAAGGTCCAGCAGAGGCAGAGAAACCAGCAGATCACCAATCCCGAAATCGCCGCCAACCTCGCCGCCGTCCAAGACCGTTTGCACCAAAGCGGACGCCTTTCCTGGTAACAACCACGCCAACCGCACAACCGGGGACCTTTTCGGCCAGTCGATGCCCTAACCGGATAACCGCCGGCTTCGGCAGGGTCCGCTGTGGATTTTAATTGTAAACAATCGAATACCTTTAAAGTTTTCAGTGTCACAGACGATAATCTCCTTGAGTGTGAAAAGCCTAGAAAAGGAGATCGTTCATGTCTTTTAGTACCCGCCTAATCACGATCAACCTGATTGCTGTCTGTGCGACGGTCACCTCTACCATTGCTTTGGGTAACTGCGGCAACATCCTGACGATGGTGGGGGCCGGGACCTTCATCTTTTTCATTTCCGCGCTGGCGAGCTGGTTCGTGGCCCGCTCCGAATCCCGCGTGCTGCGGGAGATTGCCGACGCGCTGGAGGCTGCTTCCCAGGGGACGTTGTCCCGCCGCGTCGAAGACATCCCCAGCGGCGAAATCGGACGTATCGCAAACGCCTTCAACAACATGATGGGGGACTGGAACAAGACCATGCACCAGTTCTTCACGGTTACCGACCTGGTCCGCGACTCGGTCGCTCTGGTGAGCGCCACCAACGACGCCATGGCGTCCGCCGCCGAAGACGTCGCCATGCAGGCGTCCACCATCGCCACGGCGAGCGAGGAGATGTCCGCCACCTCCGCCGACATCGCCCGCAACTGCATCTACGCCGCCGAAAACGCGCACAAGGCGACCGCCGAGACCACCGCCGGCGCTGAGATCGTCAGGAACAGCGCGGTCCTCATGGAGAACATCGCGCAGCGGGTCACTTCGACCTCGACCTCGGTAGCAGGTCTCGGCGAGCGCTCCGACCAGATCGGCGCCATCGCCGGCACCATCGAGGACATCGCCGACCAGACCAACCTCCTTGCCCTGAACGCCGCCATCGAGGCGGCGCGCGCCGGCGAGACCGGGCGCGGCTTCGCCGTCGTGGCGGACGAGGTGCGTGCCCTGGCCGAACGCACCACCCGCGCCACCAAGGAGATCGACACCATGATCAAGTCGATCCAGAGCGAGACGCGAGACGCAGTCGGCGCCATGAGCGAAGGGGTGCAGCAGGTGAACCAGGGGACCGCGGAGACCTGCCGCTCCGGCGAGGCCCTGAACGGGATCCTGGGCATGATCAACGACCTGACCATGCAGCTCTCCCAGATCGCCACCGCCGCCGAGGAGCAGACCGCCACCACGCACGAGATCACCGGCAACATCCAGATGATCACCTCCGTGGTCAACAGCAACGTGGAGAGCGCCCGCAACACCAAGGCGGCCACCAGCAAACTGGTGCAGCAGGTGGACGAGCTGCACGAACTGGTTTCCCACTTCCAGCTCTCCGACGCCATGGTCTGGGACCAGAGCTTCGCCACCACCATCAACACCTTCGACGAGCAGCACAAGAAGCTGTTCGCCATGATCAATGAGCTGGCGCAGGCGATGCAGCAGAAGCGGAGCAAGGAAGCGATCGGTTCCGTGCTGCAACGCCTGATCGAGTACACCGGCAGCCACTTCGCCGCAGAGGAAGAGGCGTTCCGCAAATCCGGCTATCCCGAGGAAGCTGCGCACGTCCAGCAGCACAGGGCCCTGGTGAGCCAGGTGGTCGAGCTCCAGCAGAAGTTCAACTCGGGCGAAACGGTGCTGACCCACGACGTCATCGAGTTCCTGCAGAACTGGCTGGTGAACCACATCAAGGGGACCGACAAACGCTACGCCCCCCACCTCAGCAAGGCCGGCGTCCGCTAAAGGCATTTAACAGGGATAAAAGGGATAAAGGGGATAACTGCATAACCAAAAGCTTTGGGTTTTAAACCCAAGCCGTATGGTTTTTGCCGTTCATCCCTTTTATCCTTTTTATCCCTGTTAATTTGTTTTGCCTGCTTCTCCCTCCAATGAATTAAACCGGTTCTACTTCCCCTCGTTTTCTGCTACATTTCTTGGGCCACTATTCTCGCCCAAGAGGTTGCCATGTCTGACAAAACCGCACTCCTGCTGCTCCAGATGGGAGGCCCCGACTCGCTCGATGCCGTGCACCCGTTCCTCATGAACCTCTTCACCGACCGCGACATCATCAAGATCGGCCCGGCCTTTTTGCAGCCCTTCATCGCCCGGCGCATCGTCAACAAGCGGGCACCGGAGGTCACCGAGTTCTACCGCCGGATCGGCGGCAAATCCCCGATACGGGAGCTGACCGAGGCCCAGGGCGCAGGACTGCAGGCTCTTTTAGGCGAACGCTTCCGTTCCTTCGTCGCCATGCGCTACTCCCGCCCCACCACCATCGACGCCCTGGCTGCGATCAAGCGCGAGGGGATCAAACGCGTAGTGGCGCTTTCGCTCTACCCGCATTACTCCAAGGCGACCACAGGCTCCAGCGTCAACGAACTGCAGCGCGTCCTGAAGGAGGCGAAGGCGGACTTCGAGATCACCTACATCGACCGTTTCTACAACCATCCGCTCTATATAAAGGCCCTGGCCGGCAAGGTGATGCGCGGGCTGCAGGCCTTCCCGGATCCCAAAGATGTCGAGATCGTCTTTTCGGCCCATTCGCTCCCCCAGTCCTTCATCGACGAAGGCGACCCCTACCTGGCACACATCCAGGAAACGGTGCGGCTGGTGATGGAGCAGGTAGGGGAGGCGAACCACCTGCTCTGCTTCCAGTCCAAGGCGAGCAAGGTCAAGTGGCTGGAGCCGTCCACCGAGGCGACCATCCAGCGGCTGGCCAGGGAGGGAAGGGAGAACCTGTTGATGGTGCCGCTCTCTTTCGTCTCCGATCACATCGAAACCCTGTACGAGATCGACATCCAGTACGCCGAGGAGGCCAAGGCGCACGGCATCAAGCGCTTCGTCAGGACCGAATCGCTCAACTCCGATCCCATGTTCCTGGATTGCCTGGCGGACCTGGTGCGGACCACGGTAAAAGCATGAAAACCTGCAGCATCTGCAAGACCGAGTACGACGAGAACGAGCCTGATTCGCTGTACGGCGAGGCGGGGGAGTGGCTGGCGGAGGAATTCTTCAAGGACGCCGGCGAGCTGTGCAAAAGCTGCCGCGAGAACCGCGCCCGGCTGGTCATGATGTATGGGCACGAGATGAACACCTAAAACCCTGAAACCGTTAGCCACGGAGAACTTCGGAGAAAGTCTGAGAGAACCAAAACAAAGCTTTATGTTTTGATTTTCTCAGATGTCCTCAGATGTTCTCCGTGGCCAACAGCAAGGTTTTTATTGGAGTTTTTATGGACCGGATCACGATAGACGGCATCAACCTGACCCTCGCCAACCCCATCGAGCTGCCGCTACGCTGGGTCGGGGACGAGGAACTGCTCCGGCAGCTTCTGGCTGCCTGGATGGTCATCGACGAGCGCGACATCCCCTTCAACCCGCGCCTGATCGGCAAGCCGGGCGTCGGCAAGACCACCCTCGCCTACGCGGCCGCCAAGAGGCTCGGCCGCAAGGTCTACCTGTTCCAGGCCACCATGGATACCCGCCCCGAGGACCTGATCGTGACACCGGTGATCGGTCCGGAGGGAACCATCCAGTACGCCGCCTCCTCGCTGGTCTCGGCGATGATCTCGGGGGGCGTGCTGATTCTCGACGAGGGGAACCGGATGAGCGAGAAGGCCTGGGCGTCGCTGGCGCCGCTTCTGGACGACCGCCGCTACGTCGAATCGATCATCACCGGCCTCAGGATCCAGGCCCACCCGGACTTCCGCATCGTGGTGACCATGAACGAGGACTCCTCCACCTTCGAGGTGCCTGAGTACATCCATTCCCGCCTGCAGCCGCAGCTTTTCATCGATTTCCCCGAGGCGGACGAGGAACTGGCCATCCTGAAGGAAAACCTCCCCTTCGCCGGCAGCTCCATCCTCAACTACGTCGTGCAGTTCCTGCAGCGCGGCCATGCGGCGGACGAGCCCTACTCGGTGCGCGACGGCATCAACATCGCCCGCTACGCCCTGAAGATGATGACGGCGACCGAGAAAGACCCGCGTGAGCTGCTGCCGCTCGCGGTGGAGCGGATTCTGGGCGAGGAAGCGCTACGGTATTTGAAGTAACTTTTTTTGAGGTCTAATTCCCTCCCCCGGAGGGGGAGGGTCAGGGAGGGGGAAGCTTTCGGTCCTTTTACCATCCTTCCTCCCAGCCTCCCCCCTCCCAGCCTCCCCCCTCCGGGGGGAGGAGCTTTGGACATACCTATGCCCGATCACCTCTACCTGGAACAATTCGGCAACGTCCACGCCCTCCCCATCCTGCACTACCGGATGGAGTTCGCCCACCTGGTGCGGGAGGCGTTTGACGCGGTAAAGCCGGACTGCATCGCGCTGGAGCTGCCGCAAACGCTGGAGCAGCAGTTCCTGCGCGGCGTGCGGCGCCTGCCGGAAATCTCGGTGCTCGCCTACCACGTCGCAGCCCAGTCCGTGTTCCTCATCATCGAACCCGCCGATCCCCTGATCGAGGGGGCACGGCTCGCCCTGGAAAACGAAATCCCGTTGCACCTGGTCGACATCGACCTCGATTCCTACCCTTCACACCCGGAACAGCTCCCCGATTCCTACTCGGTGCAACGCATCGGCCTGGAGCCGTTCTACCGTGAAGTGGCCAAACTGTACCGTGAGATCCCGCCCGGTGAGGAGGACCTGCGCCGCGAGCGCGGCATGGCCTACCGCCTGAGGCAGCTCTCGGCACAGCACGAGCGCGTCCTTTTCATCTGTGGCATGTCGCACCTGGAGCGGATCCGCCAGGATTTCGACGCGCCACAGGCCCAGCCCCTGACCCGCACCCACCGCGAAGGGATCACCATCTTCAACCTGCACCCGGAATGCTGCCACGAGGTGCTGGCCGAATACCCCTTCCTCTCCGCCCTCTATGAGACCAGGCGTTCTCCCCTCCCTCCCGAGCCCGCACCGGGTGGACCCTCGCTGAGAAAGAGCTTCAACGCATTCGAATTGATCCTCGGGGGAAAGCAGAGCATTCCCGAGGAGGAGGCGCTGGCCGAATCGGTGCAGAGAAGTGCACACCGGATCGGTCCCGAAGGGGAACCGCCCGACCGGCAGAAGATCTTGCTGCGGCTCTTTTTGGAAGCTGCCCGCCACTACCGGCAGGAAACCGGCGACAAGGTGCACTTCTGGCAGAAGCGGGCCTTCTTCCGCTTTGCCCGCAACTACGCGCTGTTGTCGCGCATGCTGCTTCCCGACTTGTTCCAGATGCTCGCCGCCGCGCGCGGTTGCCTGGACGACAACTTCGCCTATGCCTTCTTCCGGCTGGCCGCCCATTACCCCTGGCAGAAGGAGGGGAGCGACCTCCCCACCCTGCGCCTCTCCGCCGCCGAACTCTGGTCCGCCACCAAGAGGATCAGGTTCCGCCCGCGCGAGCAGGTGCGCGCCAAGGGGCTCTCGCGGCTCAAGATGATGAACCGCAAGAAGGAAAAGCGCCCTGGCGACTGGATCGAGGGATTCGACGATCCGTACATCTGTTCCTTCCCCCCAGAGGATCTGAACATCGAGGAATACGGCCGCAACCTGAAGCGGATCGGGGCCCGGCAGTTGAGCGAGGAGGCGAGCAAGTCCGAGCCCTTCACATCGTCGCTTTTGGACGGGATCGACATGCGCGAGACCTTGCGCAACCTGCACGAGGGGAAGATCTACGTCCGGGAGAACAAGCGGCAAAAGAGCGGCGTTGGGTGCGTGGTGGTGATCCTCGACGAGGACAAGGAGGGGACGAAATACCCGTACTGCATGACCTGGCTCGGCGAGCATGCGCAGGAGTCCGACATGGCCTTCTATGCCACGCCGCCTACCGACAACATAGTGGGGCCCGGCATTTCGCGCTGCGAGTACGGCGGGTTT
Source organism: Geomonas oryzisoli (assembly GCF_018986915.1). Lineage (NCBI taxonomy): Bacteria > Pseudomonadati > Thermodesulfobacteriota > Desulfuromonadia > Geobacterales > Geobacteraceae > Geomonas > Geomonas oryzisoli. The sequence continues at coordinate 4,552,155 of NZ_CP076723.1, read as the reverse complement.
TTACTGAGTTATCCGCCGCGGCGGATGGTGGACGTCTGGCACGACCCGGACTACCGGTATGCGCTCGGGAAGAGTGAGCACCTCTTGATGGCGGCGCTCGACTATTCGCTGGAGAAGGACGTGGTGTACGCCGCCGCCAAGCCCCCCAGGAGTTTCCTGAAGCAGCACGCGGCGCGGTTGGGAAAAAGGATCATCTACTTGCCGCTGGGGAGCCTGTCCCCCGTTGCCCTGAAGAAGCTGCGGGCCTTCCACATTCTGTACGGGCGTGACAAGCGGGATATTGCCAAGGATTACATCTGGTAGGAATGCGACAAGTCTTCCCCCTCCCCAACCCTCCCCCTCCGGGGGAGGGAGCTGGACGCCTCCCACCAGAAGAAAGAGCTGCGGCCGATGTGATTGCTCCCCTATTTCAGTCCTCGAACTCATCAAAGTGTCCCCTCCCCCGGAGGGGGAGGGTTAGGGAGGGGGAAGATCTTTATACCTGCCGTAACTAACTCCCGCCCTCTGTAGCAACACCTCGTAAATTCTTTCCAGCACTCCTTCCAAATTCACGAAGAGTTCATGGTTCCATACCCTGAGAACAGAAATGCCCTGCGCCTCCAGGAAATCTGTTCTTCCTCGATCACGTAGGGCATTGAGAGGCTGGTTGTGCTGCCCACCGTCCAACTCCACCGCAAATCTTGCCTCCGCACAATAGAAATCCAGCACGTACTTCTCAACCGGGTGCTGCCGCCGGAACCGGAAGCCACCCATCTGCTTACGTCGCAAGCAAAACCAAAGCAGTTGCTCCGCGTCCGTCATATGCTGGCGCAACATGCGAGCAGCCTTAAGGAGTTCAGTTGGCAATGGCGGCGGGTCGAATATGGGATTGTCTGCGTCCATGCTTTCCCCCCTCCCCAACCCTCCCCCTCCGGGGGAGGGAGCTGAGACGAAACGCACAGAAGCATAACTGAGACGATGGCTCCGGCAACAGACAAATGACAAAGGCCCCTCGAACCGAAGGGCCTTTTCGTTTTCCTTTATCTTAATCTCAGTCTTAATCTGCCTCTTTACCCCTTCCTCAACACCCTCTTGTCACCCATGCGGATGGTGAGCTTTTCCTGGTCGAAGTACTCCAGCAGCGGAATCATGAACTTTCTGGACAGGCCGGTTATGTCCCTAAACTCCGGCGGAGTGATCTCACCCTTCTCCTTCAGATGGGCCACCAGCTTGTCGCGCAGCTCGTTGACGGCGCCAGGGGCATAGAAGATGTCGCCCTTGATCTTGGCCACCCTCCCCTCGCGGAACATCATGTTGGCGTGATCGAGCACCTGCTTCTCGGTGGCACCGACCAGGTCGCAAAGCTCCTTCAACGTGGGAGGCTCGAACCACGCCTTGGTCAGCGCCTCTTCGAGCGCCCGCTGCACGCTCGCCTGGTCCTGGGTCACGCCGACCTTGCGCCCGGGGAGCTTCACCAGTTCGCGATCGGAAAGCGCCAGCCCATCCTTCTCAAGGCTCGCCAGCACCGGACCGAAGAAGCGCGCGTCGCTGCGCCTTGGGATCCGGGACTTCAGCTCTTCCTTGCCGATACCTTCCTGCATCGGGTTTTCCTGGAGGTACTCGTGCAACTCCTCGGAAAGCCTCTGCTTCAGCTGCGCAAAGGCATCCTTGCTGAGGAAGATGCGAGGCTCCTTCACCACCTGGAGCACCGCACCGCTGGAAAGCAGCGGGGCAAGCGCGGCTTCAATCCTCTTACCGGACATCCCGGAGCGGTTCACCATCTCCTGGATGGAGATGCCGGAAAGCAGCGAGGACTCGACCAGCAGCCGGATCCGCTCCTGGTCCACGCCGGACTCGGCCGCCTCCAGGAGCGCCAGGGCTTCAGCGGAACGGCGACGACGACGCGGCGGAGCCGGGTCAAGAACGGTGCCGCCACCGAGGGTCGCCTGCGGCGAATAGGTCCGGAGCACGAAGGGGTCGCCCGGCAGGAGCAGCACCGGGTGGTCGAGCCGGAGTTGCACGTAGGCGCTGTCGCCAGGCTGGAGCGCGTCGCGATCGAACAGGATGACCTTGGCGGGGACTTCGTAGGTTGCCGAGTGCAGGCGGACGCCGGCGCGGTGCTTCAACTCCTTGCCCATGGAGGCCAGATAGTTGAGCCGGACGTCGACGGCGCTGGTCGGCTTGTAGAGCCCCTTGGGCACCACAACGTCGCCGCGCTGCACGTCGGTATGGTCCACACCCTGAAGGTTGACCGCAAGCCTTTCGCCCGCGCCACCCTTCTCCACCTTGGAGCCGAAGGACTGCACGCCGCGCACGCGGCAGGCAATGCCCGACGGCAGGATCTCGACCTCGTCGCCGACGGTGACGGCACCGGAGAGGAGCGTGCCGGTAACGACGGTGCCGAAGCCGGTAACGGTGAAGACGCGGTCCACCGGGAGCCGGAAGGGCGAGTCGACCCGCTTCTGCTCGATCTCCTTCGCCATTTTGGTGAGTTCAGCCTTCAGGGTCTCGATGCCGTCGCCGGTGCGGGAGGAAACGCTGATGATGGGTGCGCCGGAGAGGAAGCTTTCCGCGAGGTAGTCGCGCACCTCCTCGGTGACCAGGTCAAGCCAGTCCGGTTCCACCATGTCCTTCTTGGTGAGCACCACGATGCCGCGCTTCACGCCCAACAACTGGCAGATCTCCAGGTGCTCTCGGGTCTGGGGCATGATCCCTTCGTCCGCCGCGATTACCAAAAGCACCAGGTCCATCCCGCCCACGCCGGCCACCATGGTGCGCACGAAGCGCTCGTGGCCGGGCACGTCGACGATGCCGAAGCGCAGGTCACCCGGGAGTTCCAGGTGCGCGAAGCCGAGCTCGATGGTGATGCCGCGGGCCTTCTCCTCTTTGAGGCGATCGGTATCGACGCCGGTCAGTGCCTTCACCAGCGAGGTCTTGCCATGATCTATGTGTCCGGCAGTGCCGAGAATGAGATGCTTCATGGTGGTGCTCCGTGAAAAAATTCTTTCCTATATCTCAATTTTTGAATCAAAGGTCAATCAGTCTTTCCAACTCTGCCAGCAACTCCTCCCCCCGGAGGGGGGAGGTCGGGAGGGGGGAAGATCAAAGTGTGTCCGTACTTCCCCCTCCCCTGCCCTCCCCCTCCGGGGGAGGGAGAGCTTAAAGCAGCGGTCTGTCAGTCTTTAAACTGCAACTGGTACAGCCGGTAGTACAGCCCCTGCGCGGCCATCAGCTCGGCGTGCGTCCCCTCTTCCGCTTTCTCGCCGTGGTGGATGACCACGATGCGGTCGGCATCGCGGATGGTGGAGAGCCGGTGGGCAACCACGAGCGTGGTGCGTCCCTGCATCAGCCCCTCGAGCCCCTGCTGGATCAGCCGCTCGCTCGCCGTGTCCACGCTGGCGGTCGCCTCGTCCAGCACCAGGATCTCGGGGTCGAAGGCGACGGCGCGGGCAAAGGAAATCAGCTGCCGTTCTCCGGCAGAGAAGTTCACGCCGCGCTCACGCACCTCTTCGTCATAGCCTTTGGGAAGCTCGCGGATGAAACGGTCGGCGCCGACGACGGCCGCCGCCTGCTCCACCCTCTTGAGCGCCTCGGGATCTCCCAACGAGATGTTGTAGGCGATGGTGCCGGAGAATAAATAGGGATCTTGCAAAACCACGCCGATCCGCTTGCGCAGCGCCGGGAGCGGCAACTCACGGATGTCGGTGCCGTCGATGGTGATGGAGCCGCGCTCGACGTCGTAGAGCCGTGACAAAAGCCTGGTCACGGTGGTCTTGCCGCCGCCGGTTTCCCCGACCAGCGCCACCTTCTCGCCGCGCCTCATCTGCAGGGAGAACCCCTTCAGCACGTAATCCCGGTCCTTGTAGGCGAACCAGATGTCGTTGAAGCAGATGTTCTGCAGCGCGTGCTCGGGCGATCCCTGGCACGCCTGCACTCTGGTCCGCAACTCCTCCCCCCGGAGGGGGGAGGCCGGGAGGGGGGAAGACCAAAGCGAGTCCGTACTTCCCCCTCCCCTGCCCTCCCCCTCCGGTGGAGGGGGAGCTTGAGTCAGTCGGCTGTCAGTCCTTACCGTCCCAGCTGCGGCTTCCGGGGACGGCACCGGTTCGGGCTCGCGGTCGTTATTGTCCAAAAGCGCGAAGATCCGCTCCAGTGAGGCCATCGCCCCCTGCATGATGGAGTACTTGGCGGAGAGGTCCCGGATCGGGGAGAAGAACTTCTCGATGTACTGGATGAAGGCGACCAGCGAGCCGAAGGAGAGCGTCCCCTTCACGATCTCGCCGCCGCCGTACCAGATGATCAGCGCCACGGCCACCGAGGAGAGCGATTCCACCACCGCGTACAGAGCCGCGTCCCAGGTGATCACCGGGAAGTTCGCCTCGACGTAGGAGGCGTTCAGCCTGCGGAATTCCTTCGCCTCGTCCCGCTCTCGGTTGAAGAGCTGCACTACTGCCATGCCGCCGATGCTCTCCGCCAGAAAAGCGGAGAGGTTCGCCTGGCGTGCCCGAACCTGGCGGAACGCAAGACGCATCCACTTGCGGAAGGCAAACGCGACCCAGATCAGCACCGGCAGCACCGAGAAGGTGACCAGCGAGAGGCGCACGTTCATCCAGAGCATGATGCCGACGATGCCCGCCAGCACCAGGATGTCCCCGACCACCGTCACGATGCCGGCAGCAAACATCTCGCCCAGCACCTCGATATCGCTGGTCAGTCGTGAAACGAGGCTCCCGACCGGGGTCTGGTCGAAGAAGCGGGTGGAGAGGCGCTGGATGTGGCTGAAAAGCTTGACCCTGATGTCGTACATGACCCGCTGTCCCACCCACTGCAGCAGGTAGACCTGGGCGAACATGAGGATCGATTCTGCGAAGATGATCGCGAGAAACGCCGCGGCGAGGGTCGGAAGCCCCTCCATGCGCCCCTTCACGATGTGGTCGTCGATGGCGACCTTGATGATCCAGGGCTGGGCGAGTTTGGAAGCGGCGATTAGGGGGAGCAGCAGGAGCGCCGTTACCAGCATGCGGCGGTACGGCAGGATGTAGGCGACAAAGCGCCCCATCAGGCGCCGGTCGTACACCTTACCTACCGTTTCATCCTCATATATCCCGCCGAAGTGCATGCCGCTCCCTTTTAAACATGAAAAGCTGAAGCATTAACGCAAAGCCGCGGAGGCGCGGAGACGCAAAGAGAATCTTTGAAAAGGTTTAAAACCCGCTTCCTGCTTTTCCCTGCGTCTTAGCGCCTTTGCGCCTTTGCGTTGACGCCTTGGCCTTTAAAGCCTCTCTATCTCCGCCTTCAACTGCTCTTCCCTGTGGATGGCGGCGTAGCGACCGCCGAGTTCCAACAGCTCCGCATGGCTCCCCTCTTCCACGATGCTCCCCTGCTCCAGGACGATGATCCGGTCGCAGTTACGCAGCGGCGACAGCCGATGCGATACGATCAGCACGGTCCTCTTGCCGTAATAGCCGGAGAGTGCGGAGAGAATCTCCTCCTCGGTGTCGGCATCGACGGCGGAAAGGGGATCGTCCAATATCAGTATGCTCGGCTCCTTGATCAACGCCCGGGCGATGGAGACACGCTGCTTCTGCCCGCCGGACAGGGTCACACCCCGCTCCCCGACCAGTGTGTCCAGCCCCTGAGGGAACCTGGTGAGATCGCCGGACAGCCCCGCGATCCTGGCGGCGCGCTCGATGTCTTCACGGGTGGCGCCGTGCTTGCCGTAGGCGATGTTCTCGGCAATGGTGCGGGAGAAAAGAAAGGTCTCCTGGGGCACGAAGCCCACTGCGGCGCGGATACGCTGCAGGGGGAGCCGGTTCAGGTCGACGCCGTCGATAAAGAGCGTGCCGTCGGCCACCGGGAAGAGCCGCGGAATCATGCGCACCAGGGTCGACTTGCCGCTCCCCACCACCCCGACGATGCCGATGCGGGCCCCGCGCGCGATCTTAAGATCGATACCGCGCAACATCTCGGCGCTGCCGTAGCTGAAGCTGAAGTTGCGGTACTCGATTTCCCCCCCGATCTCGCCGGGATCGACGGGCTGCTCCGGCTCCACGACCTCGGCGGTGGCGTTCAGTATCTCGCCCAGGCGGGTCATCGATGCGGCCCCCCTTTGCACCAGGTTGAGGATCCATCCGAACATGATGGTGGGCCACACCAGCATGGCGAGATAGCCGTTGAAGGCGACGAAGCCGCCCAGGGTAAGCTTGCCGCTGATGACCTGGTTGCCGCCGACAAAGAGGATGACCAGGGTGCCGATGGCTCCCGTCGCCGCCATGACCGGCAGCATCATGCCGCGGATCTTGGCCATCGCCATGCTGGCGTCGCTGTAGCTGTCGCATACGGCGCCGAAACTTTCGATCTCTCCGTCCTCACGGCAGTACGCCCGCACCACCGCCGCGGCGGAGACGTTTTCCTCGACCTTCGTGGTAAGCCGGGCCAGCGCTTCCTGGGTCCGTTTGGAGACGCGGAACATGTTGGCGCTCATCTGCTTAACGATCAGGATCATGACCGGGAAGGGGAGCACGGCACACAGGGTGAGAAACGGGGAAATCCGGGTGAGGAGGATCAGAGAGGCTGTGTAGATCACCACCGTGTTCAGAAGGCTCAGGACACCGAAACCGAGCAGCATCCTCACGTTGGTGAGATCGTTGGCAAGACGGGACAGGATGTCGCCGGTGCGCCAGTTGGAGAAGTAGGTACGATCCAGGGTGAGCAGCTTCGCGTAGAGATCCTCGCGCAGTTCATACTCGATGCGTCGCCCGGCGTTCAAGAGGGTGATGCGGGAAAAGACGCGGATGACTCCCTGCGCCACGGCGGCGGCGGCGATCATCCCGCCGTACTGTGCCGGGGTATAGCCGGCCTTGGCCGGCGCCTGCAAGGCTTCGATGGCCAGCTTCAAGAGCCACGGTATGGCGAGCCCGCACAGGTTGGTCCCCACCAGCAGCAGGGCTCCCAACAGGTAAGCCCCCCGGCGGCTGCGCATGTAGCGGTATAGTCTTGTCAATTCGCCGATGGCTCACCTCGCGAGATAACGCGCCGACAGTATTATTACATTTCGTTTTTTCTGTCAAAGTATTTGCCAATTCCAATAATTAGCCGGCGATGTTTTAAAAAAACGTAAACGCCGCGTTTTGACCCCGCCAAACCGCTGTGCAGTCAGAATTTCCCGAAATCGGAATTTTTTAACCAATTCCCGCGCTACATCAGCTACTTTCAGCCGAGACAATAACAAGCGATCGCTTGTTCTAAAATTTCGCGTTTTTTGGATTTTTTTTCTGTCATAGCGCCACCCAAAACGGCCATTTCCAGTGACATTCTGACAAAAGTCTATCTTTTTCAGACAGTTTCATCGAAAACAAATGCTTGCTTTTTTGTTTTAAAATGGCGTATAGTCCATTCGAAATTTTCGTATGACAGAAATTTCCTTCATTTTAAAACGATGTTCTTGTAATTCAAAATAACGTCCCATGAAGCCCTTGCTTTTTGGCTTTCATTGGGCGTATCATCTTTAGCCGTTTATCAACCGATTGGTCGAACGACCATTACCCAATCACGAGGTCCGCAGTGAAAAACAAGTTGATGCACCTCTCCAACGAGACCATGAACATCGGGTTCGTGAAGAAGGTGGAAGCACTCTCCGGCAGTTCCGTGCGGCGCTGCTTCCAGTGCGGCAAGTGCTCGGCAGGCTGCCCCATGTCCACCTTCATGGAGCATCCCCCCAACCGGGTGGTGCGCCTGCTGCAGTTGGGGCAGGGGCAGCGCATCCTCGCGGGGCGCTCCATCTGGTACTGCGCCTCCTGCGAGACCTGCACCACCCGCTGCCCCAACAAGGTCGATCTCGCCGCCATCATGGACGCGCTGAGAAAACTCTCCTGGGATGCCGACGGTCCCTCGAAAGAAAGCTACGTGCAGCTCGCCAACAGGCTCTTCATCGAGAACATCCGCACCTACGGCCGTCAGTATGAGCTCCGCCTGGGCGCCGCCTTCAACATGAAAAGCGGGCAGTTCCTGAAGGACCTCATGCTCGGACCTAAGCTGATCTCCAAGGGCAAGCTGAAGATGTTCCATTCCAAGAACAAGAACATCGCGGAGATCGAAGGGATCTTCAAGCGGATCGAGGAGATGCGCAAGAAAGGGGAGGCGCTGTGACACCAGGCAAGAAACGTCTTAGTTATTCCTACTACCCGGGGTGCTCGCTGCACGCCTCCGGGCGCGAATACGATATCTCCACCCGCGCGCTGTTCAAGGCGCTCAACGTGGGGCTGAAGGAAGTGCCGGACTGGTTCTGCTGCGGCGCCACCCCGGCGCACAACGTGGACGAACTCCTGTCGCTCTCGCTCTGCGCCAAGAACCTTTCCCTGGCCGAAGAGGTCGAGGGTGACCTGGCCGTCGCCTGCGCCGCCTGCTTCTCGCGCCTCAAGACCACCCAGCATCATCTGAAAGGGGACGAGACCAAGAGAAAGCAGGTCGAGGTCGCCATCGACGGGCCGGCTGCGCTCAACAAGCCGGTCAAGCACATCCTGGAGATCCTGGCCCGCGAATACGGCCTCGGCAAGCTCGAGGAGAGCGTCAAGAAGCCGCTCATGGGACTCAAGGTCGCTCCCTACTACGGCTGCCTCTTGACCCGCCCCCCGGAAGTACCGGAGCTGGACGACTGCGAGGACCCGAGCATCATGGAAGACCTCCTGCGCGCGCTGGGCGCCGAGCCGGTCAAGTGGAGCCACCGCATGGAATGCTGCGGCGCGAACTTCACCCTGTCCCGTCCGGGCGTGGTGCTCAAACTCTCCAACGCCATCCTGGAGTCGGCGCGCATCGCCGGCGCGGACTGCATCATGGTCGCCTGCCCCTTGTGCCACGGCAACCTGGATATCCGCCAGAAGGAGATCAAGGAGGCCTACGGCGCTCCCGACTCCACCCTGTTCGGCAACATCTTCGGTTCCGAGTTGCACGGCGGCAGCGCCCCCGACCAGCGCGACCTCCCCATCTTCTACGTCACCCAGTTGGCGGCGCTGGCGATGGGGGTTGCCTCGGAGAGCCTCGGTTTCGAAAGCGTCATCACCGACCCGAAACCGCTGTTGAGAGATAAACAGCTGCTGTAGCCCGCGGGCGGCAGCGCATGGATTGAGGAGCTTATGTCCAGAATCGGCGTTTTTGTGTGCCACTGCGGTGAGAACATCTCCCGCACGGTGGATGTGGAGCAGGTGGCGAAGGCCGCGGGGGAGATCCCCGGCGTCGCCTTCTCCTGCGATTACAAGTACATGTGTTCGGACCCGGGGCAGACCCTGTTGAAGAAGGCGGTCGCCGAGCACAAGCTGGACGGCGTCCTGGTGGCGGCCTGCAGCCCGCGCATGCACGAGAAGACCTTCCGGAAAGCGGCCGAGGCGGCGGGGCTGAACCCGTACCTGTGCGAGATGGCCAACATCCGCGAGCACTGTTCCTGGGTCCACGAGGACCGGGACATGGCGACCGCCAAGGCCAAGGACATCGTGAAGCTGATGGTGGAAAGGGTCAGGAAAGGGAAGTCGCTGGCGCCGATCACCGTGCCGGTCACCAAGCGCGCACTCGTTATCGGCGGCGGCATCGCCGGCATTCAGGCGGCTCTCGACATCGCCGACGCGGGGCACAAGGTGGTGCTGGTGGAGCGTGAGCCCTCCATCGGCGGCCACATGGCGCAACTCTCCGAGACCTTCCCGACCCTCGACTGCTCCCAGTGCATCATGACCCCGAAGATGGTCGACGTGGCGAACCACCCGAACATCACCCTCTACACCTATTGCGAAATCGAGAAGGTGGACGGCTACATCGGCAACTTCCAGGTGACCGTGAAGCACAAGGCGCGCTCGGTGGACGAGTCCAAGTGCACCGGCTGCGGCGTCTGCATGACCAAATGCCCGAAGAAGAAGATCCCCAACGAGTTCGACCAGGGGCACGGCATGCGCCCCGCCATCTACGTCCCCTTCCCGCAGGCGGTCCCCAACACGCCGGTGATCGACCGCGAGAACTGCACCATGTTCCAAAGCGGCAAGTGCGGCGTCTGCGCCAAGGTCTGCGGGCCGGGCGCGGTGGACTACGAGCAGCAGGACACCCTCACCGTCGAGGACGTGGGCGCCATCGTGGTCGCCACCGGCTTCAAGCTCTACACCATTGACAGGAAACCCGAAGGTAGCCCCATCCAGGGTTACGGCGAATTCGGCTACGGCACCATCCCCGACATCATCGACGGCATGACCTTCGAGCGCCTCGCCTCCGCCTCGGGACCTACCGGCGGCAAGATCCTCAGGCCTTCCGACGGCAAGGAGCCCAAGCAGGTGGTCTTCATCCAGTGCGTCGGCTCACGCGCCAGGGAGAAAGGGATCTCCTACTGCTCCAAGGTCTGCTGCATGTACACCGCGAAGCACACCATGCTCTACCACCACAAGGTGCACGACGGACAGGCCTACGTCTTCTTCATGGACGCGAGGACGCCGGGCAAGGGGTACGACGAATTCTGGCGCCGCGCAGTCGAGGAAGAGGAAGCGGTCTACATCAGGGGGATGGTCTCCCGCATGTACCAGCGCGGCGACAAGATCGTCGTGATGGGGAGCGACATCCAGGTCGGCGTCCAGGTCGAGATCGAGGCCGATCTCGTGGTACTAGCGACCGCGGTGCAGCCCCAGGACGGCGCGGATCTGCTGGCGCAGAAGCTCGGCATCTCCTACGACAAGTACAACTTCTACTCCGAGGCCCACGCGAAGCTGAAGCCGGTCGAGTGCGCCACTGCCGGGATCTATCTTGCCGGCGCCTGCCAGGGGCCGAAGGACATCCCGGATACGGTAAGCCAGGCTTCGGCCGCGGCGGCCAAGGTGATGACGCTGTTCGCCAAGGACAAGCTGGAGCGCGACCCGGTGGTCGCCAAGGTGAACGAGAAGTACTGCGTCGGCTGCTTCGCCTGCAAGAAGGTCTGCGCCTACGGCGCCATCGAGGAGAAGGAGATCCGGGACCGCCAGGGGAACCTGGTGAAGAAGGTCGCCTATGTGAACCCGGGCGTCTGCGGCGGCTGCGGCACCTGCCAGGCCACCTGCCCGTCCAAGTCCATCGAGCTCGACGGCTATACCGACGAGCAGATCATGGCGATGATAGAGGCGCTTTAACGGCAGTTCTACGTTCTACGTCCTATGTCCTACGTTAACACCTAAATCTAAAGCTCGTCTTCGGTCTGGTTCTGCCTCTCAACGTAGAACGTAGAACATAGAACGTAGAACGGGTTCTGAGGTTTCCATGCACGATTTCGAACCAAAGATAGTCGCCTTCGTCTGTACCTGGTGCACCTACGCGGGGGCGGACCTCGCGGGCACCAGCCGGATGCAGTACCCGCCCAACGTCCGGGTGCTCAAGTTCCCCTGTACGGGAAGGATCGACCCGGTCTTCATCCTGCGCGCCTTCCAGAAGGGGGCGGACGGGGTGCTGGTTTCCGGGTGCCACCCGGGCGACTGCCACTACATGGCGGGCAACTTCCACGCCCGGCGCCGCTTCGCCGCGTTCCGGGCGCTCTTGAACTTCGTCGGCGTCGACCTGAACCGGCTCCAGTTCTCCTGGGTCTCGGCTGCCGAAGGGGGCAAGTGGGTCGACGTGGTGACGGAGCTGACCGAACGGGTGCGCACCATGGGGCCGATGCCGGAATTCAAGGAGCTCGAGCACGAGGAACAGTGGTCTGGCGCCATCAATACCCCGGAGCTTAAAGAGGCCTACGACAGCATCGGCTGATTGGCTGGGGGTAGCCCCCCCTCCCAACCTCCCCCCTCCGGGGGGAGGAGCAAGAAGAAGCGCCATAGTCCCCTCCCCCGGAGGGGGAGGGTTAGGGAGGGGGAGGATTCCGCTCCCTACCGACACAACTTGCGTCCGGCATCTGCCGCGGCGCCAACGGATCAGACATGAACGCTAAAGCAAACAAGAACCACGTGACCAGCATCGAGCCCGCCTATTATGAGGCGATCACCGAGGCGATCCGCAAGGAAGCTGTAAAGATCCTGAAGAATGAGACGGTGGTCGGCGTCGTCGGCTACCTCCCCGGCCGCCGCAAAGGGACCGCGAGCCCCGCACTGGTCACCACGGTGGAAGAAGCGGAAAAGCTCATCTTCTCGCCCGCCTGCGTCAACAACCTCTCGGTCTACCTCACCAAGGCCAAGAAAGGGGTGCTGAAGCAGGGCAAGGTCGGCATCGTCGCCAAGGGATGCGACATGCGCGCGCTGGCCGGACTGATGACGGAATCGCAGCTCCAGCGCGAGGACCTCTTCATCATCGGCGTGGTCTGCCCTGGCGTGTACGGCTTCGGCGTGCAGCGGACCGGCACTCTCACCGAGGAAAACATCGCCCGCAAGTGCCGCGAGTGCACGGTGCACATGCCGGAAGGGGCCGACGTCGCCGCCGGAACGCACGCCGAGCTTGCCGATCTGACCCCGGAGGAAGCGGAGGAAATGGCGCGCATCGAGGCGATGCCGCAGACGGAGCGCTGGGCGTTCTGGAAGGAGCATTTCTCCCGCTGCATCCGCTGCATGGCCTGCCGCCAGGTCTGCCCCTTCTGCTACTGCGAACAGTGCCTGTGCGACAAGAACCGGCCGCAGGCGGTGGAGAGTTCGCCACGCCCCGCCGGCAACATGGCCTGGCACCTCGTGCGCGCCATGCACCTTGCCGGGCGTTGCGGCGGTTGCGCCGAGTGCGAGCGCGTCTGTCCCATGGACATCCCGCTCAACCTGTTGAACCGTCGCATGGCCCAGGAACTGAAGGAGCTTTACGATTTCGAAGCGGGCCTCACACCGGTGGAGAAGGGACCGCTCAACGAGTACAAGGAAAACGACGACCAGTCTTTCATCAAGTAGATACAAGAAGCTGAAACCGTAGCCTCACGTCCCCTCACCCGGAGGGGGAGGGACAGGGAGGGGGATTTCAACCGCCAAGCTTCCCCCCTCCCAGCCTCCCCCCTCCGGGGGGAGGAGCTCAAACAGAGCCTGATTTCAACAGTCAGCAGCGGCCCTCACCCCTGCCCCTCTCCCGGAGGGAGAGGGGATTAAGAAGGTCGGCACACAAAGAGACAACCCTATGCCGCAGATCATTACGGAACAGAACCTTCGCAATCTGATCGACCTCCTGGTCAAGGAAGCCAAACTCGTGGTGGGACCGAAACTGTCCGGGTCGGTGGTGCTCTATGAACCGCTGACGGCGGGCTCGGACCTCACCCTCGATGCGCTGCCGCGCCGCTCCTCGAAGGAGCTGTTCTTCCCGATCTGCGAGGACATCCTCTCCTACAAGCGGGAAAACGGCGCCATGAAGGTGTCCGACATGGATCGCTCCAAGTTCCCTGAGGCGGTGCTGATCGGCGCGCCCCCCTGCGATGCCGGCTCCCCCGCCATCCTGGACGCCGTCATGTCCTGGGATTACAAGGACGAGTTCTACCTGGAGCGCCGCCGCAAGAGCACCATCGTCGGCATCGCCTGCACCAAGGGTGACGATGCCTGCTTCTGTCGCGCGGTAGGACTCGCGCCGGACGCCGAGGCGGGGAGCGACCTGTTCCTGACCCCGCTCAAGGACGGCTCCTACGCCTGCAAGGCGGTGACGGAAAAAGGGCAGGCCCTGGTGGCAGCGCACCAAAACCTGTTCGCCGAGGGGGCGGGCGCCGAGCCGAAACCTTTCGTCGATCAGGCGGTCGAGAAGCTCGACCTGGTCAAGATCAAGAAGTGGTTGGAAGAGCACTTCGAGGATCCGCTCTGGGAGAAGATCGCCGACATCTGCGTCGGCTGCGGCGCCTGTGCCTTCATCTGCCCGGCCTGCCACTGTTTCGACATCAACGACGAGGGGAGCACGGACGACGGCGTCAGGCGCAAGCACTGGGATGCCTGCGGCTTCGCCAAGTTCACCAACCACGCGTCCGGCCATAACCCGCGCGACGTGCAGAACAAGCGTTACCGGAACCGGATCATGCACAAGTTCAAGTACTACGACGACAAGTTCGGCAAGACCCTTTGCACCGGCTGCGGCCGCTGCATCCGCGCCTGCCCGGTCGGCATCGACATCGCGGAAATACTGGAGCAGATAAACAGCAAATAAAGCGCAAAACCCAAAACCTGGAAGCTGTTACGCAAAGAACGCCGAGTAGTCGCGAAGGGCGCAATTAAATCAGAAGCTCTTAAAGGTTTAAAACCCTGAAAAGCCCTTCTTTGGGTGCTTCGCGGATTCTTCGTGTCCTTTGCGTAACTGCTTTTGATGTTTTTCGCTTTCTGGAGAAATTTACATGTGCAAATCAGACAATATCTACCTCCCCAACCTTGCCACCATCGAGGCCATCGTCGACGAGACCCCTGACGTCAGGACCCTGCGCCTGGTGTTCCAGGACGAGCAGGTCCGGGAGAACTTCAGCTTCCGCGCCGGCCAGTTCGCGGAATACTCCTCCTTCGGCTTCGGCGAATCGACCTTCTGCATAGCGTCGGCTCCTACCCGCAAGGGGTACATCGAGTGCTGCTTCAGGAGCGTGGGGCGGGTGACCGAGTCGCTGAGAAGGCTCGAAGTCGGCGACACTGTCGGCGTGCGCGGCCCCTACGGCAACTCCTTTCCCATCGAGGAGTTCTACGGCAAAAGCCTGGTCTTCATCGCGGGGGGCATCGCCCTGCCGCCGCTTAGGACCGTGATCTGGAACTGCCTGGACCTGCGCGACAAGTTCAAGGACATCACCATCGTCTACGGCGCCCGCTCGGAAGCGGATCTGGTCTACAAGCACGAACTGAAGGAGTGGCAGGAGCGCGACGACGTGCGCCTGGTGAAGTGCGTGGATCCCGGCGGCGCCGGTCCGGATTTCGACGGCAAAGTCGGTTTCGTCCCCACCGTGCTGGAAGAAGCGGCGCCCAGCGCCGAAAACACCATTGCGCTGGTCTGCGGCCCGCCGATCATGATCAAGTTCACCCTCCCGGTTCTCGAGCGCCTCGGTTTCACCGACGACAACATCTACACCACCTTGGAGAACCGGATGAAGTGCGGCGTCGGCAAGTGCGGTCGCTGCAACGTCGGCAACGTCTACGTCTGCAAAGACGGCCCGGTCTTCACCGCCCGCCAAGTGAAGGCAATGTCCCAGGAGTTCTAGGCACTTTGCGTGAAGGGGACTGGCTCCGCAGGTGCCTGTCCCCTTTTCTTACGGCCACACAACCCGAGTTCAACCTGCCCCCCCTCCCCTGCCCTCCCCTGCCCTCCCCTGCCCTCCCCTTCCGGGAGGGTTTTGTTTTTCATCCGCCTTTATCCCTTTTATCCCTGTTCAATTTGCTTGACACAAGTACCTAAAATGAGAGAGTCTTTCGCCTTTGGCGCCACCCTTACTCTGTGACAGGATATGCGATGCCGTACCTCCTCCTAACCCTGAGCGCCCTGATCTGGTCCGGGAACTTCGTGATCAGTCGGGCGATGAACAACGTGATCCCCCCTGCCGGTTTCGTGTTCTGGCGCTGGGTAGTGGCGCTTATCGTGCTCCTCCCGGTGGTGCTGCCGCGTCTGCGCGAGCAGTGGCCCATCATCCGGGCCAACCTGCCGCTGGTCGGCATCTCCGGCCTGTTCGGCGTCACCCTGTTCAACTTCCTGATCTACACGGCCATGCACTGGACCACCGCCATCAACGCGGCACTGGTCAACTCCGCCATCCCAATCTTCATCATCATGTTCGCGCGCATCTTCTACGGGCAGCGGGTCATGCTGCGCCAGCACGCCGGAATTGCCCTGTCCCTTATCGGTGTCGCCGCCATCATCCTGCGGGGCGACCCGTCCCGCATCCTCACCCTGACCTTCAACCGCGGCGACCTGCTGGTGCTCCTGGCCGCTATCGCCTGGGGCCTCTACTCCGTCGCCATCAAGCGCTACCCGCAGGGTCTGAACCCGTTCGTGTTCCTGTTCTCCATGACCGTGTGCGGCCTGGTGCTGCTCATCCCGTTCTACGGGTACGAGATCTCCCAGGGGCACCTGATGACCTTCAACCTCCCCACCATCCTCAGCGTCCTGTATGTGGGGGTCCTCGCCTCCGTGGTTGCCTTCACCGCCTGGAACCACGGCCTGCGCCAGGTGGGGCCGCACGTGGGCGGGCAGTTCGTGCACCTGATGCCCGCCTTCAGCACCATCATGGCGGTGGCGTTTCTGGGCGAGCGGCTGCAGAGCTTCCACGTGGCGGGGATCGTGCTCATCTTCGCCGGCATCATCTGCGCGACGTATAAGGTGAAGGGATAAGCCTCTTCCCCCTCCCCAGCCCTCCCCCTCCGGGGGCGGGTGCCGAAGGGACTGGCTCCTTTAGGTGCCTGTCCCTCTCTAGCGGAACGCTCCTTTCAGCTCAGCCAGCTTCCTCAAGCACTAAGGGGACAGGCACCTGGCGGAGCCAGTCCCCTCCTCCATTGTCAATTGTTCATTACCCCTGACTTTCCGTATACTTCCTTGCGCTTTTTCCCTCACAGCTGATATCGTATTCACTACGCTAAAACAGCTGCAGCACATACTCTCCTCCAAGAAGGTGACCCAATGTTCGAAGTTGTAAGCAACGAGATTCTCGCGGAAAACCTCCACAAGATGGTGTTGGTCGCTCCCCGGATCGCCAAAGCCAGGAAGGCGGGACAGTTCGTCATGGTCAGACTGGCTCAGGGCGAAGAACGGATCCCGCTGACCATCGGCGACGCGGACCCGGCAGCCGGGACCATCACCCTGTTCATACAGGCCATCGGCGCCTCGACACGAAAGATCGTCTCGACCCCGGTCGGCGGCTTCATTCGTGACGTGGCCGGCCCCCTGGGCAAAGAGACTCACATCACCAACTGGGGTCGAGTCGTTTGCGTCGGGGGCGGCGTCGGCACCGCCGTGCTTTTCCCGCTGGTGAAAGCGCTGGCCGAGGCCGGCAACGAGATCACCACCATTATCGGCGGACGCTCGGAGCGCTACGTCATCCTCGCGGACGAACTGGGGGCGCTTTCCAAGAACCTGCTGATCACCACCGAGGACGGCAGCCTGGGCTACAAGGGTTTCGTCACCGGTCCCCTTTCCGAGATGATCGCCGACCCGGCCCGCGCGCCGCAGGCGGTCTTCGCCGTGGGGCCGGTTCCGATGATGAAGGCGGTCGCCAACCTGACCCGCGAGCCGGGCATAGAGACCATCGTCAGCCTCAACCCGATCATGATCGACGGCACCGGGATGTGCGGCGGCTGCCGCGTCCAGGTCGGCAGCGAAACGAAATTCGCCTGCGTCGACGGGCCCGAGTTCGACGCGCATCTGGTTGATTTCGACGGTCTTTCCGATCGTCTGACCAGCTATCGCAAGGAAGAGGCGGCAAGGCACGCAGCCGAGGGCTGCAAACTGGCTAAGGAGGTAGCGAAGTGAGTAACGACCTGTCCCCCAAAGAGAGGATGGCTATAGATAGGGTCCACATGCCGGAACTACCCGCGGACGAGCGGAGCACAAACTTCGAGGAAGTAAACCTGGGGCTCTCCGCGGACCAGGCGCTTTCCGAGGCGCAGCGCTGCCTGCAGTGCAAGACCAGGAACTGCGTCGCCGGCTGCCCGGTCGGCGTCTCCATCCCCGAGTTCATCGACGCCCTCGCTTGCGACGACCTCCCCAAGGCCGCCAAGATCCTGCGCGGCGACAACGCCCTCCCCGCGGTCTGCGGCAGGGTCTGCCCCCAGGAGACCCAGTGCGAGGCCCTTTGCGTGCGCGGCAAGAAAGGCGACGCCGTGGCCATCGGCTACCTGGAGCGCTACGTGGCCGACTGGGCCATGCTGCACCCGGACCGCCTGCTCAAAGAGGCGAAGCCGGAAGCGACCGGCAAATCCGTGGCAGTGGTCGGCTGCGGCCCCGCCGGGCTCACCGCGGCCGGCGAACTGGCGCGGATGGGGCACCAGGTAACCATCTTCGAGGCGCTGCACGACACCGGCGGTGTGCTCCGCTACGGCATCCCCGAATTCCGTCTTCCCAAGGAGATCATCGACCGCGAGGTGGCGGTCCTTGCCGAGCTGGGTGTCACCATCGAGTGCAACGTGATCATCGGCAAGACCCTGACCGTCGCCGAGCTCTCCGAGGACTATGACGCCGTCTTCATCGCCAACGGCGCAGGCCTCCCCACCATGCTCAACATCCCCGGGGAGAACCTGAAAGGAGTCTATGCCGCCAATGAATTCCTGACCCGCGTCAACCTCATGGAGGCCGGTCGCAGGGAGGACAGCGCGACGCCGATCCTGCAGCGCGACGAAGTCGCCGTCATAGGCGGCGGCAACACCGCCATGGACTGCGTCAGGACCGCCCGCAGACTGGGCGCCAAGCGCGCCATGATCATCTATCGCCGCGGTGAGGCCGAGATGCCGGCCAGGATCGAGGAGATCAAGCACGCCAAGGAGGAAGGGGTGGAGTTCATCATGCTGACCGCCCCTCTCGCCATCGTCGGCACCGAGGACGGCTGGGTGTCGGCGCTGCGCTGCCAGAAGATGGAGCTGGGCCCGGCGGACGATTCCGGCCGCCGCCGTCCGCAGCCGGTCGCGGACTCCGAGTTCGACATCCCGGCGGGCATCGTGATCAACGCGGTGGGCACCAACGCCAACCCGCTCCTCACCGCCACCGCGCCCGATCTCAAGCTGAACAAGTGGGGCAACGTCGTGGCCGATGAAGAGGGTCAGACCAGCATCCCCGGCGTCTTCGCCGGCGGCGACATCGTCAGGGGCGGCGCGACCGTCATCCTGGCCATGGGTGACGGCAAGCGCGCCGCAGCCGCCATCGACCAGTATCTCAAGCGCTGAAACCGGCGCAGATGATTGGAAGCAACAAGGGGGGCCTTACGGCCCCCTTTCTTTTGGTTCATCAGAGCATTCAGCGCAGAACCGCTTTAGGTCCCCCCTCCCCTTGCGGGAGGGGGTTAGGGGGTGGGAGAACTGGCCATCTTTTCCTCGGCTTGCAGCTTCACCAACCCCCCGGCCCCCTCCCGTCAAGGGAGGGGGAGACCGTTCCGTGCTTGGAATGCTTGCTAAGGCTGAAAGGAGCGTTCCGCGAGAGGGACAGGCACCTGACGGAGCCAGTCCCTTCTGCCGCCCCCCCTCCCTCGCCGGGTTGACACCCCTCTCCCAGTAAGTACCTTTTAATGGTTTGCCACCACACCGCTAACAGGAGGCCACATGAAAAGGATGCTTTTGTTGCTGCTCGTGCCGCTTTGCCTCTGCCACTCCGCCTTTGCCGCGGACGACCTCATGTCGCGCGCCAACAAGCTGTTCAAGCCGGTCCCGACCAAGCCCCCTCCCCTCAAGGGAAATCCGGCCACCCCGGCCAAGATCGAACTGGGGGCGAAGCTGTTTTTCGATCCACGACTCTCGTCCTCGCAACTCATCAGCTGCAACACCTGCCACAACGTGGGATTGGCCGGAGCCGACCTCCAGGAGACCTCCACGGGACACGGTTGGCAGAAGGGGCCGCGCAACTCCCCCACCGTCTTCAACGCGGTCTTCGACGTGGCGCAGTTCTGGGACGGTCGGGCCAAGGACCTGCAGACCCAGGCCAAGGGGCCGGTACAGGCGGCCGTCGAGATGAACAGCAACCCGGAGCTGGTGGTGAAGACACTGAAAAGCATCCCGGGGTACCTGCCGCTG
The DNA here is from genome assembly GCF_018986915.1 of Geomonas oryzisoli. Taxonomy (NCBI): domain Bacteria; kingdom Pseudomonadati; phylum Thermodesulfobacteriota; class Desulfuromonadia; order Geobacterales; family Geobacteraceae; genus Geomonas; species Geomonas oryzisoli. The sequence continues at coordinate 4,532,569 of NZ_CP076723.1, read as the reverse complement.
TTCAGGTCCGCCTTCCCCCATGCCACCGACCCGGTCAGCTTCGACAACATGGCCCGGGCCATCGAGGTCTTCGAGGCGACGCTGCTCACCCCGGATTCCCCGTTCGACCGTTTCCTGAAGGGTGACGCGGCCGCCTTGAACGCCAGGGAAAAACGGGGCCTGCGCATCTTCATGGACAAGGGGTGCGCGCCGTGCCATGCCGGCACCAACGTGGGGGGCGTCGGCTACTACCCCTTCGGCGTCAGGGAGGCCCCGACTACCGAAATCCGCCCTGCCGGCGATACCGGCCGTTTCATGGTCACCAACACCGAAAGCGACCGGTATGTCTTCAAGGCCCCTTCGCTGCGTAACGTTGCCGCCACCCAGCCCTATTTCCACTCCGGAAAGGTCTGGAAGCTCCACGATGCGGTGCTGGTGATGAGTTCCGCTCAACTGGGGGTAAAGCTGAAGGATGGCGAAGTGGAGGATACGGTGGCTTTTCTGAAGACGTTGACCGGGAGACAGCCGAGGCTTTCCTATCCGCTGTTGCCACCCGGCTCCGACGAGACGCCCCACCCTCTGCTCAAATGAGGACGGGGAGCCGGATGATGTGGTTCTAGGGTGACGGGTCAGGGTCGGCCTGGCCCAGCACCTGCTTCAGCGATACCAGGTCATAGGGTTTCTGGATGAACTGGGCGCCATGGTGTCCGGACAGCCGTCTCGCCTCTTCTGCCGCACTGAAGCCGCTGGACAGGACGATGCGGACATCGGGCCGGATGCCGCGCAGATGCTCCGCGGCCGTCATGCCGTCCATCTGGGGCATGGAGAGGTCCATGATCACCACTCCGATCTCATCGGCATGCTCGCGGAACAGCGCCACGGCCTCCGGGCCGTCCGAGGCTACCATGGTGCGGTAGCCAAGCCCCCGGAGCATGGCCCGACATACCAGCCGTACCATCTCTTCGTCATCCACGATGAGGACCATCTCCCTGGCGGCACCCTCAGGCTCTTCCCCCTCCGCGGATGCTGCGCCCCCGGCAGCGACGACCTCCTTGGCGCTCTCCTGCTTTGCCAACGCCCGCTCCAGCGCCGTTTCCCTTGCAGCCGGCCGGTCCTGCACCGCGTGTACCACTTGATCTGCCGGTTGCAGCCCGCTTTTAGGTGCCGAGGCCGGGAAAAGGACCTGCACCCTGGTCCCCGCTTTCGGCGCGCTTTCCACTAAAATGGCGCCTTTATGCCCCCGCACGATTCCTTGCACCGCCGATAGACCGAGGCCCCTCCCGGTAAACTTCGTGGAGAAGAACGGGTCGAACATGCGCTCGCAGGTCGCCCGGTCCATGCCGCAGCCGTCATCGACGACCTGGATGGTGAGGAAGGTACCGGGTTGAGGCTTTTGCTCCAGGCGGCTCTTTGCCAGTTGTGTCGCGCCGAATTCCGCCACGCTGGTCGCCACGGTTATCGTACCCCCCTCCCCTGCCGCCTCGATGGCGTTGGTGACCAGGTTCACGATAATCTGCTGCATCTGCCCGGGATCCGCCTCCAAAAGCGGGAGCTCCGGCTGCAACTGGACCGCGAAGGTGGCCCCCTTGCGCATGGAAGCCTTCATCAGGTCCACGTTCTCCCCGACCAGGCGGTTCAGGTCCACCAGTTTAACGCTGTAGCCACCCTTCCCCGAATACGCCAGCATCTGCCTGGTGAGATCCCCGGCCCGCTTGGTCGCCTGGTGGGCATTCTCCAGGTATTTGATCGCCGGGCTGTCCGGCTCGATTACATGACGCACCAGTTCCACGTTGCCGCCGATGGCCATCAACAGGTTATTGAAGTCGTGCGCGATGCCGCCGGCCAGCACCCCGAGGCTTTCCAGCTTCTGGGTGTGCAGCAGCTGCCGCTCCAGTTCGCCGCGCTCCAGGTCCGCCTGCCGTTTCTGGGTCACATCCTCACCGGAGCAGAGCACGCCCTGGATAGTTCCGTCCTCGTCCCGCATGAGGATGTTGTGCCAGGAGATGAGCCGTTCACCCTTGTCGCGGGTCAGGATGTGGTTCTCGTAGAACTCGAGGAGCTGCTGTTCTCCGCGCATCAGGGCATCGAAGACCTCCCGGACCTCGTGCTTCCGCTCGTGAGGCACGAAGTTGTCGAACCAGTTCAACCCGAGCGGCTCACCCTCCGACATGCCCAGGAGCTGCGCCCCCGCTCGGTTGATCATCCGGATGCAGCCGTCGCTCCCAAGAAGCATCAGCATGGCGCCGGCCAGGTCCAGATAGCGCCTGGCATTCTCTTTCTCCAGGCGCAGTTCCTTGGTCCGGTCCGCTACCTTTCTCTCCAGGTCCTGGTGCGAATCCTCGATGCGCGTTGCCATGCTGTTGAAGGCTGCGGCAAGGTCAGCGATTTCCTGCGGTGCACCGTACTTCGCCTCCGTTCGCGCCGACAGGTTGCCGCGCTCCAGGGCCAGCACCGTATTCCTCAGCTCCCGGATCGGGCCGGCCACACGTCCGCCCCCCCAGCCCACCAGTACCAGCGCGAGGGCGATCATGGTCATCCCAAACAGTACGGCACGGGCCTTGGTGGAGACCAGCGGCGTAAATGCCTTCTCCTGGTCCATCGCCACCGCGATCCCCCACCCCTGTGCCACTCCCAGTGGTACGTAACGGTACGCGGCGAGGATCCGGCGCCCGTCCTCCAGGGTTTCCAGGCGCGCCGACTCGGTCATGGTCATCGCCTGCCGCGCCAGCGTGGCCAGCAGCGGGTCCTGGGCCGCCTGTTCCGGCTTGCGTTCCGGTATAGAGGCCAGCAGTTCCCCCTGCGCCCCGACCAGGATCATTTGGTTCCCTTCCGCATCGGCGATTCCGGGCAACAGCGCCAACGACTCCAGGCCCTGTTGCGGCCTGGTCACGCTGACCAGGACTGCCGGCACCTCCCCGGTTTCCCGCCCCGCCCGGTCCCGGATCGCGACCTGCCGAGAGATCAGTATCACCGGATGGCCGTCGCGCCAGGCGGTGCCGATCTGCTCTGTGGCTCCCACGGTGAAAGCGGCGTTCAGGAACTCTCGGTAACGGTAGTTGCTCCCTACCTGGTCCGGCTCGCTGGCGGCGATGACCTTTCCTCCCGGCGCTATCAGCGCCACGCTGTCATAGGCATCGGAGCCGGTGTGCTTGAGAGTGATCAGATGCTGGGAGAGAAATTGGACCTGGTCTTGTGGAGGGGCGGACGACGCGGCCTGCTGATCCACCAGGGCCGCAGTCGCGCCGACGAAGTCGCTGGAATCGGCCAGCACCGCCAACTCGGTACGGCGCGAGGCGAGCCAGGTGAGGATGGACTGCTTCTTCTGGTCCGCGGCATTTTCCAGGGCGCGGACGATCTCCGCCTCCTTTAGCCCGTGGATCCCCTCGATCCCAAGCCATGGAGCACCGTATATCAGGACCAGGAGCAGGGCTGCGCACCCAAGGAAGGAAAGTACGCCGAAATAGGCGATGACGCGCTCACGGATGCCGTTCAACCCGACTTTATTTCGTGCCGGCGCAGTCACGGTCTGTACTCGAACTCGGCCAGCCGGTAGAGCAGGGGGGACTTCAGGACCTGCTGCAGGCCGTCGTAGGCGAAGGCGCGCTCCAGTGCTGCAAAGGAAGAATTCCTGGGAATCTTCCCCACCTTCTTCAGGAAGTCGAATTCGTTCTTCAGAGGAGGGCGCCCCGGCAGGCTTACGATGACCGGCGCAGCTGGGACATCGAGGATTTCGCGGCGCGTGATCTCAGTGATCTGGCTCGTCGTCAGTTTTGCCCCCCTTGGGCTGAGGGCTGCACCGTCCTTTGTCGCCCAAAGTGCCGCCTGCTGCAGATTGGCGTTGCTCTTGCGCATCCAGTTCATGGCACGCATGTACGCTGCCGACAGGACAAGAGCCGTCTTTGGGTCTTTCTGCGCGAAGCTGCCGGACAGGAGAAAGAATGCGCTGCTGGCTCCCCGGAACAGGACCCGTGCGTCGGTGTTCTTCACAAGAGCCAGGGTAGGGGCGGGCTCCCAGGCGGCAAAGGCATCCACCTTCCCCCCCTCCAACAACCCCGGCATCGCATCGAGATCCGCCTGCACCAGCGTGACGTCCCGCTCGCTGAGACCTGCGCTCGACAGCGCCTGCAACAGGGTGTGGTGGGCCGAGGAACCATCCATGTATGCCACCCGCTTCCCTTTAAGCTGTGACAGCAGGGTGATGTTACGTCCCACCAGGGAGGTGAAGGTCTTTTTCGCCAGACCTACGACGCGGACATCGGCCCGAAGGGCCATCAGTATGACAGGCATGTCCCCGACTATGGCCGCGCTCAAATCCCCCCCCATGCGATCGACCATCTCGGTTCCTTTGCGAAACGGTACCACCCGCAGCAGGTACCCCGACTCCGACAGATCCCGCTTCAGGACGGCATCGCGCGCGAGAACGGATCCGATGGCGCCGACCGGATATGCCAGTGGCTGCACCCCAAGCTCTATCACCTTTACGGGACGTGGAGGGGAGGGGGCGGCCCCGCAATACACAGGCAGTGCCACAAGACACAACAGCAGGATGGGCCAACCTACCAGGAACTGTAACAACTGCATGATGGCTTCTCTTTGAGGGCTTCCGGGATTGACTCTTCGACTGTGGCCAAAGCACAAGAGCGCGCTGCTCACTAGGGGAGGGGAGGGCGGAAACAGTCGATTTTCTGCTTTGATATATCGGCAGATACGGAGGTGACTTGAATTTTTTGAGGTGGGCACCGCAGCCGGTACTCCCGGCTGCGGAAACGCGGCGCAGGTTACATGAAGTGCCAGATGAGGCCCAGGTCGTAGGAGGTTTCGCGCACCTTGGACCCGAAGGTGAAGGTGCCGCTGGCGTCGGTCTCGCTGATGCTGTTGTCGAGGGCGCACATCCCGCCGAGATGGGCCTCGAACCTGCTGGAGAACTGGTAGCCGACCCCGAATGTGAAATGGTGCTCGGCGACGGCGGGGAAGCCGATCATGCGCAGGTATTCGTAGGAAAGCGTGGGGATCGTGTTCCCCTGCACGTTGGTCATCCCTTGGGCATCGAAACCTTTGTGCAGCCGGACCGGGCTCTTGCCGTAGTTGTAGCCCAGTCGCAGGGTGATGCCGTCGGGGTCCTTGTACTGCATCCCCACGGCGTAGACCCACTGGTTGCTCCAGTCGAACTCCCTGTACCCCTCGGCGTCGGCCCAGTTCAGCCACTTAAGGTCCGCTTCTATGAGAACCTCGTCGGTGGGGCGCCAGGCTACGCCGGCCGAGGCGGTCCTCGGCGACTCCATGTCAAGCTCCCGCTTCTGCAGCCCGATGCCGAAGTCCGTGACGTTCTGGTGCGAGATCTTCTCGGGGGTGGTGTAGCTCGCGCCAAGAGACACGGAACCGATGCGATAGAGAGCGCCGAACTGCTCGCCGAAACCATAGTTGTGCGCGGTCCCCTGGCCGAGGTCGAGGGAACCGTAGAGCAGGTGCATCGAAGTGCCGATGGAGAAGTCCGGGGTTACCAGGAAGGCGACGTTGGGGGCGAATTTGAGGATCTGCAACTGGGTGTAGATATCACCTTCGCCGCCCGGGCTCAGCGGGTTGAGGTCGATCCCCTTGTTGCGGTAATCGACCCCCATGCCGGTGATGCCGAACATGCCCAGGCCGAAGCGAAGGCGGTCACTGACCGGCGTTATCATGCCGACCGCCGGAATGACGAAGGGCCTCATGTCACTCTTGGCCGTAGTCGTGCTGGGGCCGACGCTGACGATGGCCTTTACGGAGGGGTTGTAGACGGTCGAGGCGAAGACGAACTCGCTGCCGGGGCAGTAGGGGCCCATGCAGACCGCGGCGGGGTTGGCGAAGATGGCGCTGATCGCGTCCTGAGGCGCCGCGACGCCGGCTCCACCCATGGCGCGGGACGCCGGCGCCACACCGATGAGGGTGTCGCCGTTGGTTGCCCAGGCTTCGGGTGAGGTAAAGGAAAGTACCAGTGCTGCCGCCGCTGCCAGAACCGCTTTCTTCGCCATAAGTCCGCCTCAATTAGATTAATTCAAGCTGCCTTATAGCATTTTTCTTACCAAGAGTAAATCATCCATTTATTCGTATACAACATCGTAAAATCGCATTACCGCGTCTCTGTTACAGCCATCCCTTGCGCTTGAAGTACCAGTACGGTGCGAATCCCGAGATTAGCATCAGCAGCAAAGCCCAGGGATAACCAAGCCCCATCTTGAGTTCGGGCATGATCTCGAAGTTCATCCCGTAGATGCTGGCCACCAGGGTAGGGGGGAGGAACACGACCGCGGCAATGGAAAAGATCTTGATGATCTGGTTCTGCTCGATGTTGATGAAGCCCTGGGTCGAATCCATCAGGAAGTTGATCTTATCGAACAGGAAGGTGGTGTGCGACATCAGGGTCTCGACGTCTCGGGCGATCTCCCTGAGCGTCTCGGTCTGGTCGGTGCGGTCGCGCAGATGGCGCAAGAGAAACGAGATGTCCCTCTGCGTATCCATGAGGCAGAGCCGGATCTTCCCGTTGCTGTCCTCCAGCCGGGCCAGTTTGCCGATGGCGTCCTCCAGCTCGGACTTGTCGTCTTCGAGCACCATGTGGCTCACCCCTTCGAGCTGGCGGTGGATGTCCTCGAGGGTGTCCGCGTGGTTTTCCACCTTCTGGTCCAGCAGGGTGACCAGGAGTTCGGCAGGGGAGCGGCACTCGACGTGGCCTCGGCGGGCGCGCATGCGCAGCAGGCGGAAATCGGCGAGGTCACCCTCGCGGATGGTGATCAGGTGGTTTTGCTGCAGGATGCAGGCGACGGTGAGCGTCATGTGACGCCCCTCGCTCTGGGAAAGGAACAGCGGGTGCACGTGGATGCCGGCCGAGTCGACGAAGCAGCGCGCCGAAATCTCGATCTCGTCTACCTCGTCCGACTCCGGGATATCGGTGTGCAGCAGCAACTCAAGGAGGTCCCTCTCCTCGTCGTCCGGTTCGTGCGCGTCGATCCAGTCGGCCTTGAGGATCTGGTTCGGGAGGTCTTCCCTCTGGGAATCCATCTCCTTGATGAGCCCGTTGTCTATCTTGAAAAGCCTAAGCATGGTGCGCTCCAGGGAGGTCCGGCGCCGCGTGCCGGCCGCGGCAAAACGGCCGCCGGATCCTTACGGGTTCAAACAAGAAGGGCGGCCTCATCGGCCGCCCTTGTCTGTGGTCCTGAATTATTTCTGCGTCAGTCGGTGCACGCAGTCGACCATGAAGATCGCGTTCTCCGGCGGCACGGTGGGGAGGATGCCGTGGCCCAGGTTGAAGATGAGGCCCGGCCTGCCGGCGTTCTCGTCCAGCACGCGCTTCACTTCGCGCTCGATGATCTCCTTGGGAGCGAAGAGCACGGTCGGGTCGAGGTTGCCCTGCACCGCCATGTCGCCCAGGATGTCGCGGGCCTTGCCGAGGTTTACGTGCCAGTCGAGGCCCATGACGTCGCCGCCGGCCTGCTTGACGATCTCCAGCATGGTGCCGGCGCCCTTGACGAAGTGGATCACCGGGACGTTGGTGCGGTTCAGGCCGTTGATGAGGCGCTGGGTGTAGGGGAGTACGTAGCGCTCGTAGTCGGACGGGGAGAGCATGCCGCCCCAGGTGTCGAAGATCTGGATGGCCTGCGCGCCGGCAGCGATCTGGGCGTTCAGGTACTCCATGTCCATGGTGGTGATCTTGTCCATGAGGGCCGCGTAGATCTCGGGCTCGGCGTACATCATCTTCTTGAGCGCCGCGAAATCCTTGGAGCCTTTGCCCTCGACCATGTAGCAGGCGAGGGTGAACGGCGCACCGCCGAAGCCGATCAGGGGCACCTTGGCAGCGAGTTCTTTGCGGAGCAGTTTGACGGCGTCCAGCACGTAGGGGACGTCGGTCTCCATCTTCGGGATCTTGAGCGCCTCGACGTCGGCCATGGTGCGGATCGGCTTGGTGAAGACCGGGCCCGGGGTGAAGTCCAGTTCCATGCCCATCGGCTCGATCGGGGTGAGGATGTCGGAGAAGAGGATCGCGGCATCGACGCCCAGGATGTCCACCGGCTGAATGGTCACTTCAGCGGCGAGTTCCGGGGTCTTGCACAGTTCCAGGAAGGTGCATTTGGAGCGGACGCGCATGTAGTCGGGGAGATAGCGGCCAGCCTGGCGCATAAGCCATACGGGCACTCGGTCAACCGGCTTACCCCAACAAGCGTCTAAAAATCGAGTATTCATAGTAATCCTCCTGGGTGGAATATTTTCGTATCTCGTTCAGTACATGGCAGTGCCCCTCCACCAAGTGGGGAGGGTTAAAGTCCCCCTTTGCGAAGGGGGATTTAGGGGGATTTGCTTTTGGGAAGGGAGAATCAAATCCCCCCCGGCCCCCCTTCGCAAAGGGGGGGGAGTCGGATAGGGTTTCAACGTAGAACGTAGAACGTTGAACGGCCGTTAGTCCTTCTGCTTTCTCTGCACCTTGATGGGCACGTAGTTGCAGAACGGTTCCTCTTCCATGTAGTCGCCGTACACCGCATCGGCGCGGGCGCGGCAGCCGCCGCAGACGTTCAGGTACTCGCACTCGCCACACTTGCCTTTGTAGGCTTTGAAGTCACGCAGGTCCTTGAAGATCTCGGAGTTTTCCCAGAGTTCCTTGAAGGGGGTTTCCTTCACGTTGCCCGCGGTGCGGTGGAAGTAGGAGCAGGGCTTCAGGTTGCCGAAGCAGTCGATGAGGCAGATGGTCTGCGCGGCGATGCACCCCTTGCCGCCGCCGGTGGAGAAGGTGAGGGAGCGGCGCTCGAACTTCTCGCCTTCCGCCTTGGCCTTCTGCGGCACGATGCGGTAGTAGTGCGGCGCGCAGGTGGGACGCATGAGGATGTCGTCCTCGTTCTTCTCCTGGTGGTAGTGCCAGTCCAGGATCTCCTCGTAGTCTTCCTTGGAGATCAGTTCGCTCATGATGTCCTCGCCGCGGCCGGTCGGGACGATCATGAACATGTACCACGCGGTGGCGCCGATGGACTTGGCCACCTTGAAGGTGGCGGCGATGTCGGTCTGGTTCCTTTTGGTGAAGGAGGAGTTGATCAGGAACTTCTGGCCGTGCTTTCTGAACAGTTCCGCGGCCTTCATGACGCCCTCGAAGGCGCCCGGGCACTGGCGGAAGTCGTCGTGGACCTCGGCGCAGGAGCCGTCCAGGGAGAGCGACACCATCTTGATGTCGGCCTTTTTCATCTTCTCGCAGACCTCGTCGGTGACCAGCGAGCCGTTGGTCGCCATGCACATCCTGAGGCCGAGCGAAGTGCCGTACTCGGCCAGTTCGAAGATATCCGGCCTCATCAGCGGCTCGCCGCCGGAGAGTACCACGACCGGCTTGGAGAAGTCGGCGATTTCCTTCAAGAGCTTCTTCCCTTCCTCGGTGGTGAAGTCACCTTCCGACGAAGTCATCTCGGACGAGCAGCGGCAGTGCACGCATTTGAGGTTGCAGCGCTGGGTGGTTTCCCAGGCGATCCATTTGGGTACGAACTCTTCGGCCATGGTATCTCCAATAGTTACCCTGGAAAGCGTTGCGATGCGGCGGGGGGCTAATCGACTCGGGCAGGGAACGAATTCACGCCAAAAACGGTTTGCTCTGCGACAAGGTACGCTCGGTTTGCCGGCTTCGCGACACGGCGTCCGAAGGTGGCATCCAGGAGGTAAAAAGTTTACTGCAAACTTTACTATGAATGACTCGGTAAACTCAAGAAGAATCGCTTATTCCGCCATCTTGCGGTTGAAGGTGTATACGGCGATGGTGAAACAGATGGCTGCGCTCAGCACCAGGTTGACCAGGTACTGTGACGGGATCGCTCCTGTGAGCATCGCGTCACGCGCGCCCTCGAATACCGCGGTGGTGGGTAGAACCTGTATCAGCGGCAGGATGGATGAAGGATACGATGAAAGCGGGAAGAAAATGCCCGCCATGAAGATGAGCGGCACTATGACTACCGACTGCACCCGCCCGATGTTTTCCGGTTTGTCTATGACAGTACCGCAGATGGTGCCGAGGCAGGAGAAAGTCATCGAGGACAGTGCGATGCACAGAAGGTACATCGGCAGGTTCGCGTAATCGATGCGGAAGGGGGTGAGGACGAGGATGACCAGGAAGACCACCGTTGCCTTGACCGCCCCCTGGGAGAAGCCGGAGAAGATCTTCCCGATAACGATGTCGTACACGGTGACCGGGGTGACGCGGTACTCCTCGATGGTGCGCTGCACCTTGCGATGGAACCACATGCTCCAGGAGCTCTCGTCGAAGGCCGCGTTGACCGCCGTCATCGAGATGAGGCCGGGTGCGATGAAGAGAGGGTAGGGGACGCCGTTCACGTCGGTGATGTACCCCTTGAGGCCGAAGCCGAAGGCGAGGTAGAGGGTGAGGGGGTAAGCGATCACGGAGACGAGCTCCGAGAAGATGCTGCGCTTGAGCACCAGCATGTCCCTGCCCCAGATGGAAAAAGCGCCCCTAAACATTAGGCTCCTTTTGGTCTGACTGGTCTGACTGGTCTGACTGGTCTGACTGGTCTGACTGGTCTGACTGGTCTGACTGGTCTGACGTCCGACCTTACTCCCTGACCTTCTCCCCGGTCAGCGAGATGAACACGTCCTCGAGGGTGGGCTCCTTCAGGCAAATGCGGCGGATGTCGGAGCCGGAGAGGTGGTCCATGAGCGGCTTTATCGACTCTTCGTCGGCCAGGGTGATCTGGAACAGGCTCCCGTCACGCTCCACCCCCTTCACGAAGGGGAGGCCGGCCAGCACCCCCTGATAGCGGTCGGCATTGTTGCGGAACTCGACCTGGTAGGTGTGGGCCCGCGAGAAGGCATCCTTCAACTGCGTGGCGGTGCCGTCAACGAGGCTCTTGCCGTGATCCATGATCATGATCCGGTCGCACAGGGCATCGGCCTCGTCCATGTAGTGGGTGGTCAAAAAGACGGTCATGCTCCGGCGCAACCCGCGGATGTGGTCCCAAAGGGAGCGCCTGGACTGGGGATCGAGGCCGGTGGTCGGCTCGTCGAGGAAGAGGACCCTCGGTTCGTGCACCAGGGCGCGCGCCACCACCAGGCGGCGCTGCATCCCTCCGGAAAAGGTATCGGGAAAGTCGTGCTGGCGTGCGGCGAGCCCGGTCATCTCCAGGAGCTCGTCGAGGCGCGGGTTGTAGGCGGCGGGGCGCATGCCGTGCAGCCTGGCGTGCAGGGCGAGGTTCTCGCGCGCGGTCAGGTAGCGGTCCAGGTTGTTTTCCTGGGGGACCACGCCGATCATCCGGCGGACCTCCTTGCCCGCGGTGAGGACGCTGTGTCCCTCGACAAAGGCGTCGCCGAGGGTAGGGCGCATCAGGGTGGTGAGGATCTTGATCAGGGTGGTCTTGCCGGCGCCGTTGGGACCCAACAGGCCGAAGACGGTGCCGCGCTGCACCTCCAGCGAGAAGGCGTCCACGGCCGTGAAGCCGTCGTAGCTCTTGGTGATGTCATGCAACGTAATAGCGTGAGTCATGACTTCCCCTAACAGCGATTAACAGGGATAAAAGGGATAACAGGGATAAAAACCAGGAGACTAGCTCCGCCGGGTGCCCGTCCCCTTTAGAGTGTTTGAGGTGCTATCCGGTGTTATCCCCTTTATCCCCTTTATCCCTGTTTGAGGGGGTATCCGGTGTTATCCCCTTTATCCCTTTTATCCCTGTTAATTTTGCAGTGGGAAAAGCAGAAAGAAGGTGCTGCCGCCGCCTGCGGCCTCTTCCACCCACACCACCCCCTCGTGGGCATCCATGATTCCGCGCACGATGGAGAGCCCGAGCCCGGATCCCTTGGACATGAAGGCAGTGTCGCCGGAAGAGTGGTGCGCGATGTCGCCCACTCCGTAGAACTTGCCGAATATCCTCACCCGCTCGTCGGCGGGAATGCCGATGCCGTTGTCGCTCACCTGCAACAGGTAGTAATTCTGGGCGGTGGCGATGTTGTTCGGGAACGCTGAGTAGAACTGGCGCAGGGTGGGGGTCAGTTCCTTCAACTGCGCATGCTTCACGACCCGCCCGGAAAGCCGCACTTCGCCCCCGTCGTGGGTGAACTTGATGGCGTTTTCCATGAGGTTGCGGATCGCCAGGGTGACGAACCCCTCGTCGACCGGCACATCGGCCTCGTCTCCGCCGATAGTCACGTTGATGTGCCGCTCGGAAAGCGGCAGTGCGAAGAGGTTGTGCACCTCGCGGCAGACCTGCATCAGGTTGGCCGGCTTCTTCTGGGCCAGCGGTCCCTGGGTCTCGATCCTTGAGATGGACAAGAGATCCTCGACCAGCTTCCTCAATTGCACCGTCCCTTCGTACACCGAGGCGAGGATGCTGTGCTGCTCCGGCGACATCGGGATGCCGGCATACTTCAGCAGGAACTCCGCCCCCCCCATGATGGAGGTGATCGGCGTCTTCAGCTCGTGAGAGGCGATGCCGATGAAGTTGTTCTTGGCGGTGTTGAGCCGCCCCAGCTCGATGTTGGCCCTCTTCACCTTCTGCAGGTTTTCCTTGAGCTCCATCTTGCTCTTGTACAGCTCTTCGGCCTTCTCCTTCATCTTGTCGTACAGGCTGTAGTTGTCGATGAGGACGGCGAGCTGACCGGCGATGGAGCAGAGCAGGAAGACGTCGCGGTCGCTGTAGCTGCGCCCCGACAGTGTCCCCACCGTCATTACCCCCATCACTTCCTGGCCGATCTTCAAGGGCACCGTGCACCAGGAGTGCAGCCCCATGGCGACGGCCGCCTTCTTGGCCTTCTCCGGGAAGCGCGCGTCCGGCTCCTCGCCCAGAAATGGCCGCCCGCTCTGCGCCAGCCTGCTCCACTCCTCGTCGGCAGGCAGCGACTTCATGGCCTTCTCGAAGGCGGGGGAGAGCCCCAGCGAGGCCCGCATCCTGAGCCGTTCCCCTTCGAAGAGGTGGATGCAGGAGAAGTCCATCTGCAGCATGTTGTGCAGTTGGAACAGGAGGTCTCCCATCACCTTTTCCACCCCCTTGGTGTACTGCAGGCGGAAGGCGACCGCGTAGAGGGTGAGGAGCTCGCGATCGCTGGTCCGCTTCTCTTCCTCGACCTCGCGCCGCTTGGTGATGTCCTTGATGATGTGCACGAAACCGCGATCGTTCCCCTCGATGCGCATGGGGTAACTGGTCACGTTGTACCAGCCGCTCAGGTTGGGGAAGCGGACGTCCTCGTCGGCTTCCCCCTGGCTGTGCAGGAACCGGAACACCTCCCCCTCGGGCTGCTGGGCTCCGAAGAAGATCTCGTCGATGCGCTTGCCGAGCACCGCATCGTACCCGCCGGGGAAGTAGGCCTTGACCCGGCCGTTGCAGCGGGAGATTACCCCTTCGGCGTCGGTGATGATGATGAGGTCGGAGACCGCGTCGAAAACCGATTCCCACTCCGCCTTGCCGCGGCGCACCTTGTCCTGGGTCTGCCGGTGCGTCCGGCGTTCCGCGGACTCGCGCAACTCGCGTTCCACCACCGGCACCAGGCGGGCCAGGTTCCCTTTCATGAGGTAGTCGCTGGCGCCCGATTTCATCGCGGCGACGGCCAGGTCCTCACCTATCTTGCCGGAGACGATGATGAAGGGAATGTCCTGCCCGCTTTCGTGCAGCACCTGGAGCGCGCCCAAGGCATCGAACGAGGGCATGCGGTAGTCGGAGATGACGACATCCCACTTGCATCGTTCCAGCGCGAACTGCATCCCCTCGGCAGTCTCCACCCTCTGGTGCTCCAGCTTGTACCCGCCGCGCACCAGCTCCCGGACCAGCAGCAGGCTGTCTTCCTGGGAATCCTCAACCAGCAGAAGTTTGAGCTCTTTGGAAACCATGTCTAAACCCAATTGACAATTGACAATGGACAATTGACAAACGCTTTTTCTACAACTGTTATCTGCACCAGTCAAAAAGCCGCTGTCATCCTTTGGCAGCGGCTTTTATCGACTTCATTCGTCAATGGTCAATGCTCCATTGCCAATTGACGACATCCATTGTTAACGGTCAACCGTCCCTTGTCAATTACTGGCAGCGCGCTTTTCATTGTCAATCGTCAATTGTCCATTGTCAATTGCACCGCGTTCCAGCGTGAAATAGAAGGTCGCTCCCTCCCCGGGGGCGCTTTCGGCCCAGATCCTGCCGCCGTGGCGGGTCACGATGCGCTGGGCGATGGCGAGCCCGACACCGCTCCCCTCGAACTCGTCGGCGCGGTGCAGCCTGTGGAATACCGTGAAGAGCTTCTCCGCGTAGGCCATGTCGAAACCGGCGCCGTTATCGCCGACGAAGTAGATCCGTTCCCCGCCCTCTTCCTTCTGCCCGAAGCGGATCCGGGCCCCGGCGGTCTTGGAGCTGAACTTCCAGGCGTTGCCGATCAGTATCTCGAGGAGCTGCCGCGCCAGCTTCGGGTCGGCCTCCGCCTTGATACCGTCCGGGATCTCGAACTCGACCTGACGCTCCGGCTCGTTGTGCTTCAACTCCAGTGCGATCACCTGGGCCTTGACGCTCAGATCGACGCCCCTGGGCTCCAATTCGGAACGTCCGGCCCGCACCAGTTGCAAAACGGCATCGATGAGCTGCGCCATCTTACCGGTCGCCTGGCAGATGCGGGTCAAGTATTCCTGCCCCTGGTTGCCGAGCTTGTCGCCGTAATCGTCAAGGAGCGCACGGCTGAACCCGTCGATGTGCCGCAACGGAGCCCGCAGGTCGTGGGAAACGGAATAGCTGAAGGCCTCCAGCTCCCGGTGCGCCGCCTCCAGTTGGGCCAACTGCTCGGTCACCTGCTGCCGCAACCCCGACTGGTCCCCCTCTTCCGAACCCGGTGCGAGCCGCCGCACCAGGACCAGGTGGGCCGGCTCTTCCTGAAAGGTGACCGGGTGCCAGGTGAGCTGCAGTTCCAACTCCGCGCCGTCCAGCCTGCGCTGCAGACAGGGGGCTACCCGGTCCCTGTCACCGGCGGGGGGCTCCACAACTCCGAGGTGGGAGAGGTCCAGTTCCAGGAACTGGTTGCGACGGTAGCCGTACAGCCTGAGCGCCGCCTCGTTGACCGCCAAAAACCGCTTCGTCTCGCGGTGGCAGACCCACATCGCCTCGGGGTTTTCCTCGAACAGCTCCCGGTATCCCGCATCGGTTTCTTGCAGTGCCACGTGGCCCCCTCTCTTCCCAAGATCATGTCAACGACTGCCGGCACTCCCATGAGAGGGGTTTCCTCTCCAACGCTGCTCTACTTTACTACATTTCTGAAAAGAAAAAAGCCCAATAATTAAAGAACGTTTTAATTCCCCGTCTTCTGCCCGCCTGCTCCGGCAACTAATGAAGCGGCTGCCGCATCACTCCTCGGGCTCCTCCGGCTGTGCTGGAAGGAGGATGGTAAAGACGCTGCCGGCACCCGGCTCGCTCTCGGCCCAGATGTAACCATCGTGGGCGTCGACGGCCTTCCTGCAGAAGGCAAGCCCAAGACCGGTGCCGCGGGTCTTCCCCTGGCGGCGGTTCCTGGCCTGGACGAAGCGGTCGAAGATGGAGCCCAGCGCTTCCTTGGGGATGCCGACCCCGCTGTCGCGCACCCTGATCCGGACGAAGTCCCCCGCATCGGGGAGCTGCTGCGCCGCGTAGTTCTGCTCCGGGACGTTTCCCGTTACCGTGGTCGGGTCCTGCACCAGGTCGGCCGACACCTCGATCTCACCACCTTCGGGGGTGAACTTCACCGCGTTGGAGAGGAGGTTCCCCATGATGCGGTTGAAGGAGGAGCGGTCCGCCGAGACGGGAGGCAGGCCGGGGGGGATGGTGGTGAACAGCTTGATCTCCCCTCGTTGAGCCGGAGTCTGGAACTTGGCGACGCTGCGGTTGATCAAGGCGGCGGGGTCCTCGTCCCTGAAGCTGAGCTTCATCTTGCCCGCCTCGAACTTGTGGATGCCGAGCAGGGTGTCTATCATCTCCACCATCTCCTCGCAGCTCTCGATGGCGGCGTTCAGGTACTCGCGCTGGTCCGGGGTGATCGGGCCGAGCTTCGCCTCGCGCACCAGATCGATGGAGCCAACCACGGCGGTGATCGGGGACTTCAGGTCGTGCGACAGCATGCTGACGAAGTCCTCCTTCTCCTGCTCCAGTTCTTTCAGCTTGGAGATGTCCCGGATGATCTCGACGCTCCCGACCAGTTCGCCGGCGGCGTTTTTGAGCGGCGCCGCCGAGGAAAGCACCGGCACCAGCTGTCCGCCGACCTGAAGCTGGTAGGCGACATCCAGGCAGGGCTCCCCGGTGCGTAAGACGGTCCGCGCCGGAAGTTCCCCACCCGGGACCTCCCCCTTCAGCACCTCTTCCAGCACCTTGCCCCTGAGGTCTCCCTCCCCGGAAAGGACGCTCTCCGCCTGCCGGCTCGCCATGATGATCGTTCCCTGCAGGTCGACCGCCAGCAGGAGGTCCGCCATCCCCTGGAGCACCGCCGCCATCTTGAGGCGCTCCTCGTCCAACTGCCGTTGCAGCTTGGCGTTCTCCTTCCTGGTCCGGTCGATGCCGATGGCGCGTGCCACCTTCTGCAGCATGTCGTCGGAGGAGAAGGGTTTGGAGATGTAGTCGAGCGCCCCCTTCTTCATGGCGTCGACCGCGATGTCCTCGCTGCCGTGGGCGGTCATCATCACCACCGGGGTCTGGTCGCTGCGGATCCGGCTCAAAACCTCCAGGCCGTCCATGCGGGGCATCTTGATGTCCAGCATGATCAGCGAGAAGGGCTCGCGCTCTATCGCCTCCAGCGCCTCCACCCCGTCGCGGGCCCGCTCCGTTTCGAAACCGGCGTCTTCGAGCTGCAGCTTGAGGATGAGGGCGATGTCCGCCTCGTCATCCACTATGAGAATCTTATCCTTTTGCATCTGTCTCCCCTATGATTGGCACGGTGAAGCTGAAGGTGTTGCCGCGCTCCTGGGCTGCGGTGTAGAAGATCCTGCCGTGATGGCGCTCGACGATCTCCTTGCATATCGCGAGTCCCAGGCCGGTCCCCCCCACCTTGCCACGCTCCTGGCATTCTATCTGCTGGAATTTCTTGAAAAGCTTGTCGCGGTCCGACCACTGGATCACGCGCCCCTTGTCCGCCACCGACACCACCACGTAGTTCCCTTCCTGCTCGGCGCTGATCATGACCACCTTCCCCTCGGGAGAGAACTTCACCGCGTTGGAAAGGAGGTTGGTGATCACCTGGATCAAGCGGTCGCTGTCGCCGTACACCATGGGGAGGTGTTCGCCGACGGTGTTGACGATGGTGATGTCGCGTCCCATGGCGTAGGACTTGATCTCTTCGACCGCGTACACGGTGAGCTCGCCGATGGAGACCGGTTTGAACTTGAACACCATCCCGCCCGATTCGATGCCCGAGATGTCCAGTATCTCGCTGATCAGGCGGATCAGGCGTTGGGTGTTGCGGAAGCAGACGGTGAGCAGCTGCCGTTCGGTGTCGGTCAGCCACTTGCTCCGGGTCAAGAGGAGTTGCAACGATCCCTTGATGGACGTAAGCGGCGTCTTGAGCTCGTGGGAAACCGTCGAGATGAACTCGGTCTTCATGCGGTCCACCTGCTGCTCCACGGTCACGTCGCGGATGGAGAGGACGATGCCGGCGAAGTTGCCGTACTCGTCGGAGAGGGAGGAAAGGTAGACGTGCAGCCGCTTCCCCTTTACGGTCAGCTCCTCCTTGGTCCCGCCGGCGCGCTCGGACTGTCCCAGTTCCCTGATCCGCTCCAAGAGCGGCGTGAAGCCGACCAGTTCGCACACCTGCTCGATCGGCTGCCCCACCACGCGGTGCGGCACCATCTCGAAGAGCTGCTGCGCCGCCGGGTTGAAGAGCACCACCCTGTTGTCCAGGTCGGTCACCACCACCGCCTCGGCAAGGCTCGTCAACACCGCCTCCAGCCTCCCCATCTCCATGACCAGGGCGGAGGTTCGCTCGTCTACCATCCGCTCCAGCTGCTCGTTCAGCTCCTGGAGGTCGTCGGTCTTCTTGTTGATGATGGCGTCGCGCTCCTTGAGCGCCTGCACCATCTTGTTGAACGAAGAGGCCAGCACCCCCACCTCGTCGTCCTGGTCACCCTCGACCCTCTGGTCCAGGTCCCCCTGTTCGATCCTGCTGGCGCTTGCCGCCAGCTGCCGCAGCGGACCGGTAAAGTACCGGGAGGCAAGGAAGGCCAAGCCGAAGGAACAGAGGATGCCGATGAAGGCCGCCGCCAGGATGTTGCCCAGGTTTTCCCGCTTGGTTTCCCTGAACCTTTCGATGGCCACGGCAACCGAAATGGAACCGACAAATTCGCCCCGGCTGTTCAGGATAGGGTCGATGACCGTCTCGTAGTCTCTTGAGCCGATGCGCGCCTCGCCGCGGTACACCTCGCCCCGCTCCAGCACGTCGACGACCTTCGGGGAGAGGGTGGAGGCATCACGCACGGTAACCGGCAGGCTGCTGGCGATACGCATGTCCCGCTGGGTGATGCTCACCTCGACGTCGTTGCCTGATACCTCCTGAAGGTCGATGGGGAGGGTCGCCTGGTTGTTAAGGATTTCGGCTGCGACGAAGCAGCCCAAGACGCTGCCGCCTTGGCTGAGCACCGGCACCACCACGGTGTTCACCAGGGCCTCCGCGTTGCTTTCCTCCTCGCAATATCGTTTGACCCCTGCCTGACACAGCGTTACAGCCGGCAGTATCTCTGTCGAGCTGACCACACTTTTCCCCGCCAGAGCCTGGTCCAGTATCCCCGGCAGGTACAGCTCCTCGCCCTGCGAAGTGGTGTCGATGCCCGCCAGGATCCTCTTTTTGCCATCCAGCATCAGCAAAATATCCAGGGAGGGGAGCACCCTGTGCACCTGTTTCAGCCGGTCATCCAGCCATTTGCGATCACCAGACGCAACATGTCCCTGCACCACCGGCGCGGTGGCCGGCTGCAGCAGCGAATAATTGATTACAGTGGCGCGGTCGCGGTACTGGCTGCGGGCGTAGGTGAGGTTTGTTTCGAGGTTACGGTCGACCTCTGAACGCAACGATGCGCTCATGGTCTTCATGGTCGAGTAG
This sequence comes from Geomonas oryzisoli, assembly GCF_018986915.1. NCBI lineage: Bacteria > Pseudomonadati > Thermodesulfobacteriota > Desulfuromonadia > Geobacterales > Geobacteraceae > Geomonas > Geomonas oryzisoli. The sequence goes on along the minus strand of NZ_CP076723.1, from coordinate 4,513,564 downwards.
ATCAGGGTGGAATAGGAGATGAGAAGGATGGCGAGAATGGACAGGAGCAGTTTGGTTCTTATGCCAAAGCGTGGTTGCATTACCTATCCTTAGATGAAACAGGTTGAGGTCGAGGTCGAGGTTGAGAATTTCTCTTAACCTTAACCTCAGCCTCAACCTGCTTTTAAGCTCCTTCGGCTTTCAGGTTCCTGGTCATGAGCTCCAGGACCGCTTCGCGGGCAGGCTTGTTCTGGTAGAGCATCTGGTACATCTGGTCGATGATGGGCATCTCGACCCCCAGCTTCCTGGCCAGGTTGTACGCCGATTCCGTGGTCTTGACGCCTTCGGCCACCATGCGCATCTCGCCCAGGATCTCGTCGAGACGCCGCCCCTGGCCGATCTGGATGCCGACGCTGCGGTTCCTGGAGAGGTCGCCGGTGCAGGTTAGCACCAGGTCCCCCATCCCTGCCAGCCCCGCAAAGGTTGCGGGCTGAGCCCCCATGGCGAGCCCGAGGCGGGTCATCTCAGCAAGGCCGCGGGTGATCAGGGCCGCGCGGGTGTTGCTCCCGAAGCCGAGGCCGTCCGAGATACCGGCGGCGATGGCGATGACGTTCTTGATGGCTCCACCGAGCTCGACCCCCACTACGTCGGCGTTGCGGTAGACGCGGAAGAAGCTGGTGGTGAAGGCTTCCTGCACCCGGCGGGCGATCTTCTCATCGGCCGCGGCCGCGGCGACCGCGGTAGGCATTTCCTGCGCCACTTCCCGCGCGAAGCTCGGGCCGGAGAGCGCAGCGAACCTGGCGTACATCTCGGGGGGGAGGACCTCCTGATAGATCTCGGAGACCGTGGCAAGGGTGTCGACCTCGATCCCCTTGCTGGCGGAGACGACGACCGCATCCTTCGGGATGAAGGGGAGGGAGTTGGTGATCACCCGGCGCACCAGCTGGGAGGGGACCACGCAGAGTACCATGGTGCAGCCGCGGTAGGCTTCCTCGAGGTCGTTGGTGAAGGCAAGCCCGTCCTGCAGCTTGATTCCGGGGAGGAACAGGTCGTTCTCCCTGGTCTCGCGCATGGTGAGGACCAGTTCGGGCTCATAGGCCCAAAGGGTGACCTCGTGTCCCTTCTTGGCGAGGAGATCCGCCAGCGTGGTGCCCCAGCTGCCGGCACCTATTACCGCAACTTTCTCTAGCATCTATTCAAGCCCTCTTACAGAATCTGAGCCCTCATGAGGACTTCATTGTAGCACACGATAATGAAAATTCCCCGCGCTAAGGCGAGGGAAAAGCGAAGCCTGCCCCCGCTGGTGCCGGGGCAGGCGTTTTTATCGGGACGGCTCTTCTTCCTACAGCTCTTCGACCGCCCTCAGCGGCGGGTCGTCACCACGCTCCAGCGATTCCCGTGCGATTTCCATGCTCTCCATGGCGAAGCGGCGCAGAAACGGGTGCAGATGGTGCGGCAACGGGTTGTCGACCAGGCTGTCGGCGAGTCCCACGACCCGCGCCACCTCGAAGCTGTCCCTGCCGCAGCGACGCATCAGATCCGCGCTCACCAGCAGCCGCTCCCGAATCAGCTCCAGCTCCGGTGCCAGCAGCTCGGCGCAGAAGCGCTCCAGCACCTGCTCACCTTTACCGCTACGATACTCCTCGGCGAAGTCATAGACCCGCTGATCGGCCATGAACCATCCGGAGAAGAAGGTGTCGGCGAAGAGACGCTGGGCCAGGTGCTCCCCTTCCTGAAAGCTGAGCCGACGGGAGCGGGGGAGACCGGTGAGTTTTTCGGTGAAGCGCGCCGGGGTCATGTCCTCGCCGGCGAAGATGCCGCGCCTCATGTAGAAGTCTGCGGGAAGGTAGCAGAGATCGCGACTCCAGTAAAGGGCGTCGCGCACCAGGTCCAGCAGGTACGCCGGCGCCACCTCGATCAGGTTGTCCTGCATGCGGAAGCCATCGACCTCGGCCAGGAAGTTGTCCAGGGTAAGTTCCCCGGCACCCCAAGCCGCCAGCACCCCGCGCCGCTCGTGCACCTGCATGTAAAGCACACTGACCGTGTCCGGCCCGGCCCAGCGGGACAGCAGCAGCGAGCGGTAGCCGTCGCCGTCGGGCGGCGTCGCATAGCCGGCATGAAACGGGAGCAGCTTGCGCGGCGGCGGTACGGCCACCCCCAGGAAGCGGAGCCTGCGCAGCGCCTTCTCCGCGAAGGGAGCCAGTTCCGCATCGCAATCCGCCAGGAAGTCCTGCAGTACCCCTGCCGCATGGGGATCCCTGATTTTGCCCAGGGCCGCAAGTGCGGAGTGGACCAGGTCGCGGTCCTCGTGCCAGAGCATCGCCTCCAGCAACCGGGGCGACTGGCTGTCGCCCGAGTGGCACAGCTCGCGGATCACGATTTGCTGCACCTCGGCGGGGTAGGAGAGGAAGTCGTCCAGGAAGGTGACCATCCCTTCCTCGCCCAGCTGCATGGCGCCCTGGACCTGCTGTCCCAGGGAGGTGCCGCCGGAGCCCGTTTTTTCCTGCTTGAAGGGGGGTGAGTGGACGTCGACGCCGTAACCTTCCAGCGCGATCATCAGGGCGGCCTTGCCGTCGGCGGCGAGATCCTGGCGTTTGAGCGCGATCTGGATCAACTGGTCCAGCCAGTCCTGGGTGTCGAAGAAGTCCAGGATGTACGTGTACTTGGTGATCAGTTCGCCCGAGTTTTCGCGCCAGAGTTCCCGCACCAGCGGTCGCAGCGCGCGTTTGCCCGCCTCCTGGAACTTGTGGCCGATCCGTTCCATCTCGCTTATGGAGATGCCGTCACCCTTAAGCCGCACCAGGAGATCCAGAATGTCGCGACGCTCGTTGAGGGAGTTGTCTACCTTCACGCTCTGTTGCATGGGCCTACCCTTTTTCACTGCATGGCACCCCTCCCAAGGGGAGGGCAAAGATTACATGTTCGACGCTTACTGCTTTTGTTTTGTCGGACCAGTCGGACTGGTCTGACTAGTCCGACCGGTCCGAGTCCGACCGTCCGACTCTACTCCTCGCCCTCGCCACCGTCACCTTCGAGTTCGACGATTTCGTCGATATCGTTTTCTTCCTCGTTCTCTTCCTGGTCCTCTTTCTCGGCCAGGCGGGCGACGGCGACCACGCGCTCGTTCTCTTCCTTCACCATGAGGCGCACGCCCTGGGTGTTGCGACCGATGATGGAGAAGCCGGCCACCGAGACGCGCAGGATCTTGCCCTGGTCGGTGATCAGCATCAGGTCGTTGTCGTCCACCACCTGCTTGATGTCCACCACCTGCCCGTTTCTCTCGGTGGTCTTGATGGTGATGATCCCCTTGCCGCCGCGGGACTGGGTGCGGTACTCGCTGATCTCGGTCCTCTTGCCGTAGCCGTTCTCGGTCACGGTGAATATGGTGGAGTCGGTGAAGTTCTCGTTGAGGATCTCCATGCCGATGACGACGTCCTCATCCTCGAGGGTCATGCCGCGCACGCCGCGGGAGACGCGGCCCACGGTGCGGACGTCGTCCTCCTTGAAGCGGATCGCCTTGCCGTTGGCGGTCGCGAGCAGCACGTCCTGCTTGCCGTCGGTGAGCGCCACGGAGATGAGCTTGTCCCCTTCGTCCAGGTTGACGGCGATGATGCCGCCCACCCTCGGGTGCGAGTACTCCATCATGTTGGTCTTCTTCACCACGCCGTTTCTCGTGGCCATCATGATGAACTTGTCGTCCACGAACTCCTTCACCGGGAGGATGGTGGTGATCTTCTCGTTGTTGGCGAGGTTCAACAGGTTCACGATCGCCTTGCCGCGCGCAGCGCGGCCCGCTTCCGGGATCTCGTACACCTTGAGCCAGTACACCTTGCCGGCATCGGTGAAGAACATGAGGTAGTCCTTGGTGGAGGCGATGAACAGCTGCTCCACGAAATCCTCCTCTTTGGTCTTCATGCCGGTCTTCCCTTTGCCGCCGCGGCGCTGGGCGCGGTACAGGGTGACCGCGTTACGCTTGATGTAGCCGGTGTGGGAGATGGTGACCACCATGTCTTCCTCGACGATGGTGTCCTCAAGCGAGATGTCCGCGGTCTGCATGACGATCTCGGAACGGCGCTTGTCGCCGAACTTGTCTTTGAGCTCCAGCAGTTCGCCCACGATGATCTTCAGGATCTCGGCCTCGGAGGCGAGGATCTCCTTCAGGCGGGCGATGTACTTCAGGATCTCGCGCAGCTCCTCGAGGATCTTCTCACGCTCGAGACCGGTCAGGCGGTGCAGCCTCATGTCCAGGATGGCCTGGGCCTGCAGGTCGGAGAGACCGAACTTCTCCATGAGGCCTACCTTCGCCTCGGCCGGCGAGGCGCTCGCCTTGATCAGGGCGATCACCTCGTCCAGGTTGTCCAGGGCGATCTTCAAGCCTTCCAGGATGTGGGCCCGGGCCTCGGCCTTCTTCAGGTCGAAGATGGTGCGGCGGGTGACGATCTCTTTTCTGTGCTCGATGAAGAACTCGATGGTCTCCTTCAGCGTCAGGACGCGCGGCCTGTTGTGCACGATGGCCAGCATGATGATGCCGAACGAGGACTGCATCTGGGTCTGCTTGTACAGGTGGTTCAGGATGATGGTCGGGTTCTCGTCCTTCTTGAGCTCGATGACGATGCGCATACCCTCGCGGTCGCTCTCGTCTCTGAGGTCGGAGATCCCCTCGATCTTCTTCTCCTTGACCAGCTCGGCGATCTTCTCGACGAGCTTCGCCTTGTTCACCTGGTACGGAATCTCGGTGACCACGATGGACTGGCGCTCGGTCTTTTTCTGGGTCTCTATCTGCACCTTGGCGCGCATCTGGATGATGCCGCGGCCGGTGGAGTAGGCCTTCATGATCCCTTCGCGGCCGTAGATGAAGCCGCCGGTCGGGAAGTCCGGACCCGGGATCAGCTCAACCAGCTCCTCGAAGGAGAGCTGCGGGTTCTCGATGATGGCCACGATGGCGTCCACCACCTCGGAGAGGTTGTGCGGCGGGATGTTGGTCGCCATGCCGACCGCGATGCCGGCCGAGCCGTTCACCAACAGGTTCGGGAACTTGGAGGGGAGGACCAGCGGCTCCTTCAAGGAGTCGTCGTAGTTCGGGCCGAAGGGGACAGTTTCCTTGTCCAGGTCGTTCAGCAGTTCGTGGGCGAGCTGCTCCATCCTGATCTCGGTGTAACGCATCGCCGCCGGGGAGTCGCCGTCGATGGAGCCGAAGTTGCCCTGGCCGTCGACCAGCGGGTACCGAAGCGAAAAGTCCTGGGCCATCCTGACCAGGGTGTCGTAGACGGCGGTGTCGCCGTGCGGGTGGTACTTACCGATGACGTCGCCGACGACGCGGGCCGATTTCTTGTACGGCTTGTTCCAGTCGTTGGACATGTCGTACATGGCGTAGAGGCAGCGCCTGTGCACTGGCTTCAGGCCGTCGCGTACGTCCGGAAGCGCGCGGCCGACGATGACCGACATGGCGTAGTCCATGTAGGAGCGCTTCATCTCGTCTTCGATGTTTACCGATACCTTGTTCAGTTGATTCAGCATTTAGGAAACCCTTTCCGGTCAAAAGGCGGCGCCTTTGGGTGAAATCCCCCGAAAAACGCCCTCACAATTGATTTGCAGTAGATATATGCAAAACGCTATCCCCTCCCGAAGGGAGGGGAAATTTTTTTTTCTTAAGCATCCCGCGATCTTAACAAGCTCTCACGCGTCATACCCAACTCCCCCAAGGGTTCCCGCCCCCGGAGGGGGAGGGTTAGGGAGGGGGAAGGTGTAAGCTGTGGGGCTGCATCAACGAGAGGTACTAGACGTCCAGGTTGCTCACGTTCAAGGCATTCTGCTCGATAAAGTCGCGGCGCGGCTCGACCTGGTCGCCCATGAGCACGGTGAAGATCTCCTCGGCCGCCACGGCGTCCTCTATCTTCACCTGCAACAGCACCCTGTTCTCCTGGTGCATGGTGGTCTCCCAGAGCTGCTCCGGGTTCATCTCGCCCAGACCTTTGTAGCGCTGGATGTAGAGACCCTTCTTGGCGCTCTCCATGAACCAGGACAGGATCTCGCCCTGGCTCTCGCTCTCGAACATCACCTTGTCTTCCGGCCCCAGGATCACCCCTGCGCCCGCTCCCATCACCGAGCGGACCCGCTTGTGGTTGTCGAGCAGCATGGCGTACTCGTAGGACTCCAGCACCTCGAAGATCTGCTGGTCTATCTTCACCCTCAGGTTCCCGAACGCGAAGATGATGCTTTCGTCGAATACCTGTGCTTCCACCTCGGGATAGGCCTCCTTCATCTTGGGCAACAGCGCGATGAGGTCGGACATCTCCTCCAGGCCCGGCTTGATGCCGGCCTTCAGGAAGACCTTCAAGAGCAGTTCGTTGATCCCCTTCTTGACCACCTTGTCGAAGAGCTCGTCGTAGTCGATCAGCTGGGTGAGGATCGGGATGATCTGCTTGCCGCGGTAGACGCGCTCGTCGCTGCCGGAGCCGAGCTTCAGCGTCATTTCCTCGGTCCCTTCCTCGAGGAGGTAAGCCTGCAGCGCCGCTTCGTTCTTCAGGTACTGCTCTTTCCTGCCGCGCTTGATCTTGTACAGAGGCGGCTGGGCGATGTAGAGGTAACCGCGCTCGATCAGCTCCATCATCTGGCGGAAGAAGAAGGTGAGCAAAAGCGTGAGGATGTGGGAGCCGTCGACGTCCGCATCGGTCATGATGATGATGCGGTGGTAACGGAGCTTCGCGATGTCGAAGTCTTCTTTGCCGATCGAGGTGCCCAGGGCCGAGATCAGGGTCCTGATCTCCTGTGAGGCGAGCATCTTGTCGAAGCGCGCCTTCTCGACGTTGAGGATCTTACCCTTCAAGGGGAGGATCGCCTGGTACTTGCGGTCACGCCCCTGCTTCGCCGAGCCCCCTGCGGAGTCACCCTCGACCAGGAACAGTTCGCACAGCGCCGGATCCTTCTCCTGGCAGTCGGCCAGCTTGCCGGGGAGGGTGCCCACCTCGAGCGCCCCCTTGCGGCGGGTCAGTTCGCGGGCCTTCCTGGCCGCCTCGCGGGCGCGGGCCGCGTCGATGGACTTCTCCAGGATCTTCCTGGCCATGGCCGGGTTCTCTTCCAGGTAGGTGGCGAGCTTCTCGTTCATCAAGGTCTCGACGTACCCTTTCACCTCGGAGTTGCCCAGCTTGGTCTTGGTCTGCCCCTCGAACTGCGGCTGCGAGATCTTGACCGAGATGACCGCGGTGAGCCCTTCGCGCAGGTCGTCGCCGGAGATGGCCACCTTCACATTTTTCAGAAGGTTGTTGGCTGTGGCGTAGTTGTTCATGGTCCTGGTCAGGGACGCTTTGAAGCCGACCAGGTGGGTGCCCCCCTCGTGGGTGTTGATGTTGTTGGCGAAGGAGAACACTTTCTCGTCGTACGAGTCGTTGTACTGCATGGCGATCTCGATATCGACGCCGCTTTTCTCACCTTTGATGTAGATCGGGTCCGGGTTGACCAGGTTCTTGTTTTTGTTCAGGTATTCTACGAAGCTCCGGATGCCGCCTTCGTAGAAGAAGTCGTGGTCCTTCTCGGTGCGCTCGTCGTGGATCTTGATGCGCACACCCGCGTTGAGGAACGCCAGCTCCCTGAGGCGCTTGGAGAGGACGTCGAAGGAGAACTCGGTGGTCTCGAAGATCTCGCCATCGGGAAGGAAGGTGATCTTGGTGCCGCGGCGCTTGGTCTCGCCGGTGATGGCGAGCGGCGCCTGGGGCACGCCCCTTCTGTAGCTCTGCGTGTAGAGGTTGCCGTTGCGGCGGATCTCCAGCTCGAGCTTGGTGGAGAGCGCGTTGACGACCGAGCTGCCGACGCCGTGCAGGCCGCCGGAAACCTTGTAGGAGGAGTTGTCGAACTTGCCGCCGGCATGGAGCACGGTGAGAACGACCTCCGCCGCCGACCTCCCCTCGGTGGGGTGCATGTCGGTCGGGATGCCGCGGCCGTTGTCCTCGACCGTCACCGAGCCGTCCAGGTGGATGGTGACCTGGACCGCGTCGCAGTAGCCGGCCAGCGCCTCGTCGATGGCGTTGTCCACCAGCTCGTAAACCAGGTGGTGCAGACCCTGAGCAGCGGTGGAACCGATGTACATGGCCGGACGCTTTCTTACCGCTTCCAGTCCTTCCAGAATCTGGATCTTATCCGCCCCGTAATCGCTTTGTTCTTCTGAGCTCATCGTTACCTCTTTCAAGAAAGTTCAATTACTCAATTTCCCTCCCCAGGAGGGGGAGGGGCAGGGGAGGGGGAAGTCTTTATGCAAGCAAGCCCCCTCCCAACCTCCCCCCTCCGGGGGGAGGAGCGTCAGCTACAACTATCCGAGAATGCGTCCTTTTCCTGGTTCCCAAGCTCCAGCTTGGGAACCCTCATATGGCGCAAAGCTCCAGCTTTGCGTTCCCAAGGTGGACCTTGGGAACGAGAACAACTTGCGCATCGTTACTCGAGAATGCGACCTTCTTTGATGCGGAAGGTCCTGTTGTCGTCCATCTCCTCGATCGCCACGTTGGAGAGCGACGTGGTGGTGATGAAAACCTGCATCTCTCTTTTCTTCAAGAAATCCATCAGGTTCTTGTTGCGCTCCCGGTCCAGCTCGCTGGTCATGTCATCCAGCAGGAGTACCGGCGGCGCCTCGAAGCACCTGGTGATGTACTCGATCTCCGCCATCTTGAGCGCCAGCACGAAGGACCTCTGCTGCCCCTGCGAGGCGAAGTGCCGGGCCGAGCGGCCGTTCAACCCGAAGTAGAGGTCGTCCCGGTGCGGCCCGATGGCCGTGGTCTGGCGCCTCTTCTCTTCCGCCGCATGCGCCTTGATGGCGTCAGCCAGTGCGCCGGAAGGATTCTCGGCGAAGGCCTTCTCGTCCACCCCGTGCAGCCGGTATTCGATCTGCACCGTCTCGTCGTTGCCGGAAATCTCGCTGTAGAACCCCTGCAGCAGTTTCCCGATCTCGCCCAAGTAAGCCTTTCTTCTCTCGATCACCAGCTGTGCCGCCTGGATCAACTGCTCGGTCCAGACCTCCATCCCGCTGCCGTCGCCGACCTTCAACAGGGCGTTGCGGTTCTTGAGGATCTTCGAGTAGTCGTGGAAGGCGGCCAGGTAACTCAGATCACAGGTGAAGACCGCCCGGTCCAGGTACCTGCGTCGCAGGTCCGGTCCCCCGCGCACCATGGTGATCTCTTCCGGCGTGAAGAGCACCACATTCAAACTGCCGAAGAAGTCGTCCAGCCGGGTGGCCAGCTTCGCGTCTATCTTCGCCTTCTTGCCCTGCTTCTCCAGAAGGACCGCTATTTCCCTGCTGACCCGGTCCCTCTCCACTATCCCCTTAACCAGGGCGAACTCCGAGCCGAACGCGATCAGCTCGACGTTTTTCGCCTGTTTGAATGACTTCATCGTGGCGAGGAGGTAGATCGATTCCAGCAGGTTGGTCTTGCCCTGGCCGTTGTTGCCGTAAAAAACGTTGAACTTCTTGCCCGGAACAAGCTCGATGTTCTGCAGGTTACGGAATGAAGCAAGTTTGAGTTTTATAAGTTTCATTCAAAAACAGGCCGAGGTTTAGGTTATGGTGCCGCTCCCACTTTGCGATGGTGCTCCAGCGACTCTCGGGGAAGCTTTGCCGCAGCTGGTCACGAAGTATTTCTCCCCGCTCAAGTTCCCCCCTTTGCGAAGGGGGGGCAGGGGGGATTTGCCTCTCCCAAACCAAAACTTGACCTCAACCTTGCTTCTAGAGCCTCATCGGCATGATGACCGCCAGGAACTCTTCGCCGTCGGCCGCTTTCATGATCACCGGGGAGAGCTCGTCCTTCAGTTTCAGCTCCACCTCACGCTGTTCCATGACCGAGAGCACGTCGATCAGGTACTTGGCGTTGAAGCGGGCCGAGATGCTGTTGCCGTCGTAATCAATCTCGATCTCCTCGCGTGCCTCGCCCAGTTCCGGGTTGCTGGAGGAAATGATCACCAGTTCCGGATTGACGTCGATCTTCACCCCTTTGAACTTCTCGGAGGAGAGGATCGACATCCTTTTCAGGGAGTGCAGGAACTTGTCGCGGTTGATCTGTACGATGCGGTCGTTGGCGACCGGGATAACCTTGGTGTAGTCCGGGAACTCGCCGTCGATGAGACGCATCACGACCACGGTGTTCCCCTTCTTGATGACGGCGCTGTTGTCCATGAAGCCCAGCATGATCTCACCGTCTTCTTCTTCCACCATCTTCTTCAATTCGAAGATACCCTTCCTCGGGAAGATGACCCCCTTGGAGAGCTCGGCGGTGATGTTGCCGTTGATTTCCTTTTGGGCGACGGAGAGGCGGTGACCGTCGGTAGCAACCATCTTGAGGACGTTGGTGCCGTTCTCGTCGAACGCCTTGATGAAGATACCGTTCAGGTTGTACTTGGTCTCGTCGTAACAGATGGCATAGGAGGTCTTCTCGATCATGTCAGCCAGGATCTCATTCTTGAAGACCAGAAAGCTTTCCTCTTTCACCTTGGGGAAGTAGGGGAATTCCTCAGACGAGAGGCCGACGATGTTGAAGCGGGCCTTGCCGCAGGTGATCTCTACCCAGTCGTTGTCCTTGGTGGTGAACAGGATCTCCTCGTCCGGCATCTCCTTGACGATCTCGTAGAGTTTCTTGGCCGAGACGGTGATCTTCCCCTCGCGGATTACCGTGGTCGGATACGAGCTCTTCATGCCGACCTCGAGATCGGTCGCGGTGATGAAGAGCTGGTCGTTCTGAACCTCGAGTAGTGCGTTGGAGAGAATGGGCATGGTGTTACGCTTTTCTACGATACCCTGGATTCTCTGGAGGGCTTTCATAAAAATCTCTTTGCTGATTCTGAATTCCATGTCTCTCTCCGGTTCTGGTTTTATTATGTTTTATATAAAAGATTGTAGTAGTAGATAGTGTCCTGTTGATACTGTGGACAACCCAGCTTACCCTTTGAAATCGCTTCGTTTTTGGCTATGGAAACCTGAAGGGAAAATCCGTCCACTTCTCTTCATTTCTGCACAGCTTTTTTTGACAGGGCTTCAGACAGGCCGGTTCTCCACAGTTATCCCCACTATGTGAACAGCCTTTTCTTGATATCTTCCACAGTCGCCTTCAGGTCCGCGTCGGCCGCCAACTGCTTCTCTATCTTCTTCACCGAGTGGATGATGGTCGAGTGGTCCTTGCCGCCGAATTTCTCGCCGATTTCCGGATAGGACGCCTTGGTCAGCTCCCGGCATATATATATGGCGATCTGGCGCGGCACCACCAGGGTCTTGATGCGCTTGTCCGACTTGAGCTCGGAGAGCTTGATGCGGAAGTGATCGGCGACCATCTTCTGGATCATCTCCACGCTGATGTCGCGGGTCTTCTCGACGATGATGTCCTTCATCACCTCGCGCGCCATGGACAGGGTGATCTCTTTACCCGTCAGGCTCGCGAAGGCCTCCAGGCGGATCAGCATCCCTTCCAGTTCACGGATGTTGCTGGTGGCGCCCTCGGCGAGGAACAGCGCCACGTCGTCGGGGAGGTTCACCGCGTGCATGTCGGACTTCTTCTTGAGGATGGCGACCTTGGTTTCCACCCCCGGCGGCTGGATGTCGGCGATCAGGCCCCACTCGAAGCGCGATCTGAGACGCTCCTCGAGACCAGGTATGTCCTTGGGGAACTTGTCCGAGGTGACCACGATCTGCTTATGGGACTCGTAGAGGGCGTTGAAGGTGTGGAAGAACTCCTCCTGGGTCGCCTCTTTTCCGGCCATGAACTGGATGTCGTCGATGAGCAGCAGGTCCATCTTCCTGAACTTGTTGCGGAACTCGTCCATCTTCTTGTAGCGGAGCGAGTTGATCATCTCGTTCATGAACTTCTCGGACGAGTAGTAGCAGATCTTCGCCTTGGGGTTCTTGGCCAGTATCTGGTTCCCGATGGCGTTCACCAGGTGCGTCTTGCCAAGACCCACGCCCCCGTAGATGAAGAGCGGGTTGTAGTTGGAGGCCGGCTTGTTGGCGACCGCCTGAGAGGCCGCGTAGGCGAACTGGTTGCTCGGCCCGGAGACGAAAGACTCGAAGGTGTACTTGGGGTTGAGGTTGGGAACGAGCTCGGGCTTTTTGTCCTTCTCCTTTTCCTTGTCCTTTTCTCCTTCCTTCTCTTTATCCTTATCCTTGGCTTTTGCCTTGGGCTCCTTCTCCGCTTTGGGCTCGGGGAGCTCGGGTTTGGCTTCGGCGACGTGGAACTCGATGTGGTAGGTCTTTGAGGTGATCGCGGAGAGTACTTCCTTGATCATGGAGAGGTACTTGTCGGTGACCCATTTCTGAAAGAACGAACTCGGTACTTCGAGGACTACGGTATCTGCGGTGGCGCCAAGGAACTTAAGCGGCTCTATCCAGGTCGTGTAAGTCTGCTCGGTTAATACTTGTTTAAGATTTGCCTGGGCTTCCAGCCAAATATTTTCCATGGAGAGAGGCCTTTTTTTCACTGTTTTTAAACAGCTTTATCAACAACTGTTGATAATAGATAAGTTGCACAATTTCAGAGGCTTACTGGGTTTTGCACAGAATAAGCCTATGTTAAGATTTTTAGCGTGTCACACTACCATGTCATCCCCTTTTTTTGCAAGGCAAAACTTGGCTTTAAAGAAACGTCTTGACAAGGATTGGCGTTTATGTTTAAGTTCGACACTTGCCTTTAAAAGCATTGTAACCCTAAGACTTAAGGAGCAGATAAAGATGAAAAGAACTTACCAGCCCAGCAATACTTCCAGGAAAAGGACCCACGGCTTCCTCGTGCGTATGGCCACCAAGAACGGCCGTCTCGTTATCAAGAGGAGAAGGGCTAAAGGCCGCAAGCGTCTCTCCGTAGGCATTGCCACCAAGTAATATCCTTTTTGTCCTGCTCGGATTTTCCCAAGGCTGAACGCCTGCGCAGGCGACCCGAATTCCTGCAGTTCAACGACGGCGCGTCGAAGATGCACACGCCGCACTTTCTGCTGCTCTGGAAGGTAAAAGACGGGTGCGTCACCAGGGTCGGGTTTACCGTCAGCAAGAAGGTAGGGAACGCCGTAGTCAGAAACAGTATCAAGAGAAGGCTGCGGGAGTTTTACAGGCAGAACAAGCCTCTTTTCATCTCGGCCGATTTCAATATCGTTGCCAAGAAAGGAGCTGACTTGCTTGACTTTCACCAGATCTCAACCGAGCTCGCAGCCGCCTTCGGGCGGCTGCGTAAAAAACATGGTCACTAGCACACTCAAAGGCCTGATCGTTCTCTACCAGAGGTTCATCTCTCCGCTCAAGGCCCCATCCTGCCGTTTTTACCCTACCTGTTCGCACTACTCCTTACAAGCATTGGAAAAATACGGCCCTGTCAAGGGGTTATGGCTGACGGCTGCGCGCATACTCAAGTGTCATCCGTTTCACCCGGGCGGTTACGATCCGGTCAAATAGTCCTTCCAGGAGATTGAAATGGAAAAACGTACTATCGTAGCGATACTGCTCTCCATCGGGGTCATGTACGCTTATTCTTTTATCTTCCCGCCCGCAAAACAGGTTCCGCCCGCAGGTAGTGCCAAGCAAGGCGCCGTCAGCTCTGCTACGGTAGCAACGGCACCTCAGGCAGCACCGATCGCTGCTGCTGGCGCTCCTGCCGCTCCCATCGCCGTACCGGCACAACCCGCCGGCGCTGCCCGTGACATCACCGTCGATACCGATCTCTACAGTGCCGTCTTCTCTACTCAGGGCGCCGGCCTCAAGAAATTCGTGCTGAAGAAGTACAAGGATGTGGCCGGGCCGAAAGGGCAGGGTATCGTCCTGGTCAACGAGACCGCTGCCAACAGGTTCAACCTGCTCAGCGACTCCCGCGAGCTGGGACTCAACCCGACCGCACTCTACAACGTCAGCGGCAGCGATCTGAAACTGACCGGCGCCAACAAGGGGACCCTAGAGTTCACCACCACCACGCCGCAGGGGATCGTCTTCAAGAAGACCTTCACCTTCTCCGGCGATGCCTATCGCATCGGCCTCACCGAGCAGGTGCAGAATGTCGGCTCCGCACAGGTGGCCGCACCGGTCCACCTGCTGCAGACCTCCCGCGTTATCGACCAGAAGGCAGGCGGCGGCCGTTACGAGGTGTACGGTCCCTCGACCCTCACCGACAATGCCGTAAAGAGCGAGAAGCTCGACAGTCTGCTCAAGACTCCGGTGCAGTTCGACAAGAACATCGTATGGTCCGCCTTCGCCGACAAGTACTTCATGGAGAGCGTCATCGCCGAGAAGGGGAGCATTGCCCAGGTACGTCTGTCCCGCCCTTCCGTCGACGCCAACCTGAGGGACATCGCTTCCCCGACCGTCACCGTGGCCCCCGGCCAGAGTGCAGCCGTAAGCTACGCCCTTTACTACGGCCCGAAGGATCTCGACATCCTCAAGGCGCAGGGGAGCAGGCTGGAAGAGGTCATCGACTACGGCTGGTTTGCCGCCATCGCCAAACCGCTGGTGGTCTTCCTGAAGTTCCTCTACAAGTACACCGGCAACTACGGCATCGCCATCATCATCATCACCTGCATCCTGAAGCTCGTGTTCTTCCCGCTCACGCACAAGAGCTACAAGTCCATGAAAGACATGCAGAAGTTGCAGCCGAAGATGAACGAGCTGAAGGAGAAGTACAAGAACGATCGCGACGCCATGAACCGCGCCGTGATGGAACTGTACAAGACACACAAGGTCAACCCGCTGGGCGGCTGCCTGCCCATGATTGTCCAGATCCCGGTGTTCTTCGGTCTGTACCGTGCGCTCATGTACTCCATCGAGCTCAGGCATGCGCCGTTTTACCTCTGGATCACCGACCTCTCTGCCAAGGACCCGTACTACGTGACCCCGCTCATCATGGGCGCCACCATGTTCATCCAGCAGAAGATGACCCCGACCAACATGGACCCGGTACAGGCCAAGATGATGCTGATGCTGCCGGTTGTCTTCACCTTCATGTTCCTGAACTTCCCGTCCGGCCTGGTCATCTACTGGCTGATCAACAACGTGCTGACCATCGCGCAGCAGATGTACATCAACAAGTCGGTCGCCGACTGACCGAAAGTGGATCAAAGCAATGTATGTTCGCGACACAATCGCAGCAATAAGCACAGCGGTAGGTGAGGGGGGAATCGGGATCGTACGGATCAGCGGCCCTGCCTCCCTGCCCATCGCAAGCAGCATCTTCAGAGCAAAGTCGAACGGTGGCCTAAAAAGCCACCGTTTTTCTTATGGTGACGTGGTAAGTCCTGCCAACGGCGACTTGGTCGATGAGGCCATGGTGGTCTATATGAAGGGGCCCAACTCCTACACCCGCGAGGATGTCGTGGAGATCCAATGCCACGGCGGCACCCTGGTTGTGTCACGCATCTTGTCGCTGGCACTGGAACAAGGGGCGCGGTTGGCAGAGCCGGGCGAGTTCACCAAGCGCGCTTTCCTGAACGGAAGGATAGACCTGGTGCAAGCTGAGGCCGTCATGGATGTCATCTCCAGTCGCACGGATGCATCGCTTGCCCTGGCCCAGCACCAGCGCGAGGGGCTTCTCTCCAAGCGCATCTCCACCGTGAAGGAAAGCATCGTCTATGCCCTTGCTTACGTGGAAGCGCTTATCGACTTCCCGGAGGATGACGTCGATGTTGCCGTTGAGACCGACGTGCTCGGCAAAGTGGCTCCCGCACTGGCGGAACTCGACGCCCTTATAGAGGGTTTCGACGAGGGGAGGGTGCTGCGTGATGGCGTATCGGTAGTCATTGCCGGCAAGCCCAACGTGGGCAAATCGAGCCTGCTCAATACCCTATTGAAAGAGAAGCGGGCCATCGTTACTTCCGTGCCCGGCACCACGCGCGACCTGATCGAGGAAGTGGTTAACATCAACGGGCTGCCGGTAAAGCTTCTCGATACCGCCGGAATACGTGAGTCGGAGGATCAGGTAGAGCAGGAAGGGGTCAGGCTGTCATTGGACCGGATACCGAAGGCGGACTTGGTGCTCTTTGTCATCGACGGTTCCAGTGAATTCGGTGATGATGATGCGACCATCTTGCAGGCCATCGGCAACAAGAGCTATCTTGTAGTGCGTAACAAGGCAGACCTGGAGGTCAACGCCGTGTTGCCTGAAGCGTGTTCCGGTCCTGTAGTAGCCATCTCGACGCTGACCGGGGATGGTGTACCTGAGCTTCGCAATGCCATCACCAACGCCTTCATGCATGGGCACGCTATCGATGGTAGGGAGTTTGTCGCGGTTTCCAAGGCTCGCCATCGCGACGCCCTGATCAAGGCACGCTGTTCGCTGCAGTCGTTCGTTGCCAATCTTGAGGCAGGGGTAAACATGGAGTTGCTGCCGGTCGATCTGAGGGATGCGCTGGACGCGGTAGGGGAGGTCACCGGCGAGACCACCGCCGACGATGTCCTCGACAGGATCTTCTCCAGTTTCTGTATCGGCAAGTAGGGGCGAATAATTATTCGCCCTTGCATTGCCTCTGCGGTGTTTCACGTGAAACAAATGCCTTTTTCGATGTTGCAACATATACTTACATTGCCTGTTCATCAGTTTAAATTGCGGGCAGAGGAATTCGACTGTAGGGGCGAATAACTATTCGCCCAGCCGCCGCCACTATAAGGAGAGGTACCGTTCGTCATCGCACCAAGTGACTCGCTCGTTGTTTCGGGTGTCTCGCTTGCCGCGCACGTTGACTCACCTTGTGCACAATGTGACTCGCATGACGTGCAATGTGACTCGCCCGACGCGCAAGGTGACTCACACGACGCGCAATGTGAGTCGCACGACGCGCAAGGTGACTCGCCCGACGCGCAAGGTGAGTCGCACGACGCGAAAGGTGACTCACACGACGCGCAAGGTGACTCGCCCGACGAGCAATGTGACTCGCACGACGCGCAAGGTGACTCGCCCGACGCACAAGGTGACTCGCCCGACGCACAAGGTGACTCGCCCGACGCACAAGGTGACTCGCCCGACGCACAAGGTGACTCGCACGATGCGCAAGGTGACTCGCCTGATGCGCAATGTGACTCGCCTGACGTGCAAGGTGACTCGCCTGATGCGCAATGTGACTCGCCTGACGTGCAATGTGACTCGCCTGACGTGCAATGTGACTCGCCTGACGTGCAAGGTGACTCGCCTGATGCGCAATGTGACTCGCCTGACGTGCACGGTGACTCGCCTGACGTGCACGGTGACTCGCCTGACGCGTAAGGTGACTCACCTGATGTGCACGGTGACTCGCCTGCCAAAGGTGGACCCACGTCCTCCCCTTTACGAAAGGCGTGGGGCAGAGGGAATTCGCTTTTGATGGCAGATGCCTTTCTTTAACCACCTTCTTTGGAGCGGTTGTCAGGGTGGATATGGGTTAACTATTTAAATTTGAATTGTTTTTTAGTGTTGTTTCACGTGGAACATCCCACATAGATGCTTTCGCAGTAAACGGAGTATGGTTTGATAGTTTATGACAAGAAGTACGATGTGATCGTCGTCGGTGCCGGTCATGCCGGATGCGAGGCGGCCCTCGCCGCTGCCCGCATGGGCCGCCCGACCCTTATGCTCACCATCAACTTGGACGCCATCGCGCTGATGTCCTGCAACCCTGCCATTGGTGGTTTGGCCAAGGGGCACCTGGTCAAGGAAATCGATGCCCTCGGCGGCGAGATGGGACGCAACATAGATGCGACCGGCATCCAGTTCCGTGTGCTGAATACCAAGAAGGGACCGGCCGTGCGCGCCTCCCGTGCCCAGGCGGACAAGCAGTTGTACCGCCTGCGCATGAAGCACGTGATGGAGCAGCAGGACGATCTGGACCTGAAGCAGGTTGAAGTAACCGGACTGGTGATCGAGGATGGCGAGGTCGTGGGCGTCGATACCCGTGGCGGCGTGCGCTTCCTGGGCAAGACTGTCGTGCTCACCACCGGCACCTTCATGCGCGGCCTCATTCATATCGGCCTCGTCAATTACCCGGGCGGCAGGGCAGGGGATCTGCCTTCCATCGGGCTATCCGACGGCCTCAAGGATTATGGTTTCGACGTCGGCCGTCTGAAAACCGGTACCCCTGCGCGCCTGGACGGCAGGACCATCGACTTTGACAGGCTGGAGAAGCAGTACGGGGACGAGAACCCGATCCCGTTCTCCTTTTCGACCGAGCGCATCGAGCAGCCGCAGGTGCCCTGCCACATCGCCTATACCAATCCGCGGTCCCACGAGATCATCCGTAGCGGTCTGGATCGTTCGCCGCTCTACGCCGGGATCATCGAGGGAATCGGCCCACGCTACTGCCCGTCCATCGAGGATAAGGTGGTGCGCTTCCCTGAAAAGGATCGCCACCAGACCTTCATCGAGCCGGAAGGACGGGAGACGGTCGAGGTTTATCCCAGCGGCATGTCCACCTCGCTTCCCATCGATATCCAGTGGGCCTTCTACCGGAGCATTGAGGGATTGGAGCGGGTCGAGATCATGCGTCCGGCCTACGCCATCGAGTATGACTACGTCAACCCGATCCAGTTGCACGCCTCGCTGGAGACCAAGCTGGTGCGCAACCTCTACCATGCCGGCCAGATCAACGGTACTTCCGGTTACGAGGAGGCTGCCGCGCAAGGTCTCATGGCCGGTATCAACGCGGCGCTCAGAGTGCAGGACAAAGATCCACTGGTACTTGGACGCAGCGAAGCCTACATCGGCGTCATGATCGACGACCTGGTGACCTTGGGCACCAAAGAGCCGTACCGCATGTTCACGTCGCGGGCCGAGTACCGTTTATTGCTGCGCGAAGACAATGCGGACCTGCGTCTGAGGGAAAAGGGGCACGCGATCGGGCTGGTGCAGGAAGAGGTGTACAGCTCCTTCCTGGCGAAAAAAGAGCTGATAGAGTCGGAACTGGTGCGCCTTTCCAAGGAAAGACTTGCTCCCTCGGCCGCCGGTGAGGAACTGCTGGAAGAATGGGGATTGGTCGGAATACAGAATGCCATCAGCTACGAGCAGTTGCTACGTCGCCCCGAATTCACCTGCCAGGATCTGTCTCGGGTCTATCCGGCCATCATGGATCTGCCTGAGCAGGTGCGCGAGCAGCTCGAGATCCAGATCAAGTACCAGGGCTATATCCAGCGCCAGTTGGAACAGGTGGACCGCTCCGCCAGGCTGGAAAGCACCAGGATCCCCGAGGACATGGACTATGGAACCATCTCCGGCCTTTCCGCCGAAGTGCGTGAGAAGCTTGCCCGCTTCCGACCCGATACCCTGGGGCAGGCTTCCCGCATCCCGGGGGTCACGCCCGCCGGTATCACCATCCTGTCCATCGCGCTGAAAGCGAGGTATGGCCGATGAACCAGCGCGCCAAGGATCTCTTGAAAAAAGGGGCGTCGGAACTCGGCCTGGAGCTGACTCCGGCCCAGTTGAATGCCCTCGATCTCTTCGCTGAAGAGCTGAAAAAATGGAACCGGAAGATCAACCTCACCGCCATAACCGATGACGAGGGGATCGCGGTGAAGCACCTGGTCGACTCGCTGAGCTTGCTTAAGGCGGTGCACGGGCCTGGGCGTATGCTGGATATCGGCTCCGGAGGAGGTTTCCCCGGCATTCCGGTGAAGGTGGTGCAGCCGGATCTGGAGATCGTGTCGGTAGATGCGGTGGTGAAGAAGATCAGTTTTCAGAAACAGGCGGTGCGGCTGCTGAACCTCGTCGGATTCGACGCGCTGCACGTCCGTGCCGAGACTCTGGCCGCGCAATACGCGGGGCATTTCGACTGGGTCGTCTCCCGCGCTTTTTCGGATATACCTTCCTTCGTTGCCATGGCGCTGCCGGTCCTCAAGGATGGAGGACGCATCGTGGCCATGAAAGGGAAGAGCGTCGCCGAGGAGGTGACGGCGGCCGAAGCCGAACTCGAGAAACTGGGCGCGAGGGTCGAGTGCAGACACGATTTCACTTTGCCCGGCTCGGGTGACGCCAGATCGCTGGTTATTCTGGTTAAAAAATGATTGGTTTTTGTTAACCTTGTCTATAACGAACAAAAAAGCATCTAGAAGCTGTTTGGACGGTAGAAGCAGGCCAGAGGCTGCGATGGATCGAGAAAGCCTATTTTTGACGGCAAAATGACAGCCTATTTTTTGTGCAGATTGGGTCCAAATCCGGTGAAAAGGGGACGGGCTGGTTTTAAGCTCCGAACAGGTCCGATGAAATGGAAGCGGGAGAGAGAGGGGCACGGAAGAAGGGACTGGCTCCGCCAGGTGCCGGTCCCTCTAGAGGAACGCTCCTTTCAACTCAGCCACCTTCCCAACCATGCACTAAGGGGACAGGCACCTGACGGAGCCAGTCCCCTCCTTCGGACAAACTCCACCTGGCCGCGCACCAATTCGCCAAGCATTACTTTGACTTTTTATCTGTTTATATGTTAGAAATAAAAACTTTTTTTGTTTACGACGGCAACTTCACCTGGAAGAAGGGGGATGACATAGATGCATCACTTTCAATACAAGGGTGACGAACTCTTCGCCGAAGAGGTCGCGATACAGGATATCGTTGCTAAAGTAGGCAGCCCCGTCTACATCTACTCCCGGGCCACCCTCGAGAGACATTTCAAGGCCATGGACAGCGCCTTTGCCGGCGCGCCCCACACCATCTGCTACTCGGTCAAGGCGAACTCCAACCTTGCCGTCCTCAGGACCTTCATCAATCTGGGCGGAGGCGTCGACATCGTCTCGGGCGGAGAACTCTACCGCGCACTCGCCGCCGGCGTCGATCCTAAAAAAGTGGTTTATTCAGGCGTCGGCAAGCGGGACGACGAGATCGTCTACGCCCTGCAGACCGGCATACTGCTCTTCAACGTGGAATCGGAGCAGGAACTGGACCGGATCAACGAGGTGGCCGGTCGTCTCAACAAGAAGGCCGGTATCGCCATCCGCGTCAATCCCGATGTCGACCCGGAAACCCATCCCTACATCACCACCGGGTTGAAGAAGGCGAAATTCGGCATAAATATCGAGCGTGCCCTGGAGCAGTACCAGCGCGCCAAGGCAATGAGCAACGTGGAGATCCTCGGGATCGACTGCCACATAGGCAGCCAGCTCACCAAGGTCTCCCCCTTTGTGGATACCATCAAGAAGCTCAAGCGTCTGTTGATCGGCGTCAGGGAGATGGGTGTGGACGTGAAGTACCTCGACCTGGGTGGCGGGCTCGGCATCCAGTATAACGACGAAGCGCCGCCGCTCCCCGCGGATTACGGTTTCTCCATCCTGGAGGAGACCCGTGACCTAGGGCTGCATCTGCTCTTCGAGCCAGGGAGGAACCTAGTAGGCAACGCCGGCATTCTGGTCGGCCGATGCCTCTACACTAAAAAGGGCGAGGAAAAGAACTTCGTCATCGTCGACGCGGGCATGAACGACCTGGCCCGGCCGGCGCTGTACGGCTCCTTCCATGGCGTGCGACCGGTTATCCGGAACCAAAGCGGCGTCATCGAGGGGGATATCGTCGGCCCGATCTGCGAGTCCGGCGACTTCCTGGTCAAGGATCGCGAGATCCCGAACTTCCAGCAGGGGGACCTGATGGCGTTCATGTCGGCAGGGGCCTACGGCTTCACCATGAGCAGCAACTACAACAGCCGCCCCAGGGTGGCCGAGGTCATGGTCGACGGTGATAAATTCGAGGTCGTGCGCGAGCGCGAGACGCTGGAGGACCTGGTAAGGGGCGAGAGCATCCCGGCGTTTCTGTAACAGGACATACTCCCTCCCCCGGCGGGAAGGATAAAATACTTAACGAAACCAGCACTATTCATAGTTACCCATAAGGAGGTAGACCATGTTTCACGGAAGTATCGTTGCCATCGTGACCCCGTTCAACAACCATGCGGTGGACGAAGAAAAACTGAGGGAACTCGTCGAGTTCCAGATCGAGAACGGCACCGACGCCATCGTGCCCTGCGGCACCACCGGTGAGTCCTCCACTCTCAGCTACGAGGAGCACGACCGGGTCATTCAGATCGTGGTCGAGCAGGTCAACAAGAGGGTTCCGGTCATCGCCGGCACCGGTTCCAATTCGACCCACGAAGCGATCGAGATCACCAAACACGCCAAGGAACTGGGCGCGGACGGTGCACTGCTGGTAACTCCTTACTACAACAAACCTTCCCAGGAAGGTCTGTACCGTCACTACAAGGCCGTTGCCGACGCCGTGGCGCTCCCCCAGATCCTGTACAACGTACCGGGCCGCACCGGGGTGAACCTGCTGCCGGAGACCGTGGCGCGCCTCGCCGAGCACCAGAACATCGTCGCCATCAAGGAGGCGACCGGCTCGCTGCAGCAGGCTTCCGAGGTGCTGGCACTTTGCGGAGACAAGCTCGACGTCCTCTCCGGTGACGACTTCATCACCCTGCCCATCATGGCAGCCGGTGGCAAGGGGGTCATCTCGGTAACCGCCAACATCATGCCCAAGGAAGTAGCCTCCCTGGTGGACGCCTTCAACGCGGGGAACATGGAGGAGGCAAGGAGGCTGCATCTGTACCTCCTGAAGATCTCCAACGCGATGTTCATCGAGAGCAACCCGGTGCCGGTCAAGACCGCCGTTTCCCTCATGGGCAAGTGCAGCGACGAGGTGCGCCTGCCGCTGGCTCCGCTGATGGAGGCCAACAAGGCGAAGCTCGTGGCCATCATGAAGGAATACAAGCTGATCTAGGGAACCTGACCAGACAAACCTTCCGCTACTTGTACTCCCCCCTTTGTAAAGGGGGGCGGGGGGGATTTGCCTCTTCCAACCAAAAGCAAATCCCCCTAAATCCCCCTTTGCATAGGGGGACTTCTACCAGCGGAAGATATTTGACCTTAGGCAACATGAATGGAGAAACCAATGGTTAAAATAGCAGTTTGCGGGGCTGCCGGCCGCATGGGTGGCCGCATCATCGCCGCCATCAAGGAGACCGAGGGCGTGGAGCTCTCCGGCGCCCTAGAGCGGCCCGGCCACCCGATGGTGGGGCAGGATGCCGGTTACAACGCAGGTCTGGGCGCCATCGGCGTCTTTATCAGCGACGACTTGAACGCAACCGTCCAGGGGTGCGACGTGCTGATCGACTTCACCGCGCCCAAGGTCTCCCTGAAGAACCTCGAGGTGTGCGCTCTTTACAAGAAGTCCATCGTCATAGGCTCCACCGGCTTCACCCCTGAAGAGCGTGCGCTGGCGGCCGAACTGGCCCGGGAAATCCCGGTCATCATCGCGCCCAACATGTCGGTGGGCGTCAACGTCTGCTTCAAGGTCCTGGCCGACGTGGCCAAAATCCTGGGCGAGGACTTCGACGTCGAGATCGTCGAGGCGCACCATCGCCTGAAGAAGGACTCCCCCTCCGGGACCGCGGTCAGGATGGGCGAGGTGGTGGCCAACGCGCTGGGGCGCGACTACAACAAGGTCGCCAACTACCACCGCGAGGGGATCTGCGGCGAGCGTACCCACGACGAGATCGGCATGCAGACCGTGCGCGGCGGCGACATCGTCGGCGAGCACACCGTCTACTTCATCGGCATGGGCGAGCGCATCGAGCTCACCCACCGCGCCCACACCCGCGACATGTTCTCCCGCGGCTCCGTGCGCGCCGCCAAGTGGGTGGTCACCGCCAAGCCGGGCGTCTGGGATATGCAGGACGTGCTCGGGCTCAGGTAAGGGGAGAGGCTGTCGAGGGGGCCGCAGCAGAGGGGAATTGAATGCTGACTTCCATAGACATAGAAAAGCTTTGCGAAACCATCGTGGAGGGTGTTCATCCGCAAAGGATTTTCCTGTTCGGCTCTTACGCCGAGGGACGGCAGACTGAGGACAGCGACATCGACCTGGTCGTGGTCATGAACTCAGACCTCGATCCGCACAAACGGAATGTCACCTTGAAAAGGCTCTTCCCTCGTAGAAGGTTTTCGCTGGATGCCTTTGTTTTTACCCCCGAGGAGTTTGAAAGGTATAAGGATGTGCCTGGCACCATAGTGTACACTGCTACGCACGAGGGCAGGTTGCTCTATGGATGAGGCGCAAAATGAAATAGTAGGGATGTGGTTGCACAAGGCGGATAACGACCTGCGAAACATCAAGAACAACCTTGCAGCAGAAGAAATTCCTACAGACACAATATGCTTTCACGCACAGCAGGCGATAGAAAAAGCATTGAAAGCGGTGTTGGTGGCTCATGGCCAAAACGCCGGCAAAACCCACGACCTGGTCAGACTACTGACGGAAGTGCTCGAATTTATCCCCGAACTGTCACAATACGAGGATAGTCTTGAGGAAATAACGGAATACGGAGTTGCGGTCCGGTATCCCAATGGGTTCAGCGAACCATCTCTGGACGAAGCTGTTAAGGCGTACGAGATCGCTAAGGAAATAAGAAGCCGAATACTGGAAAAGATAGAATTGAATTAGAGAAAGAAGGAGAAGCAATGGCAAAGATAAACGATAACTACCTGAAACTGAAAGCAGGTTACCTCTTCCCGGAGATCGGGCGCCGCGTGCGCGCTTTCGCCGCCGCCAACCCGGAGGCGAAGGTGATCCGCCTGGGGATCGGCGACGTGACCCGCCCTCTGGCCCCGGCCGTCATCAAGGCCTTCCATGAAGCGGTGGATGACCTGGGTACCGTCGAGAACTTCGCCGGCTACGGCCCGGAGCAGGGGTACGACTGGCTCATCAACGCCATCATCGAAAAGTCCTATAAGCCGCTCGGCGTCGACCTGAAGACCGAGGAGATGTTCATCTCCGACGGCTCCAAGTGCGACTGCGCCAACATCCTGGACATCTTCGCGCTGGACAACGTGGTGGCCATCGGCGACCCGGTCTACCCGGTCTACAACGACACCAACGTGATGATCGGCCGCACCGGCGAGGCGGACGAGAAGGGGTACTACAAGGGGATCGTCTATCTTCCCTGCACCGAGGAGAACGGCTTCATCCCGGCGCTTCCGACCGGCAAAGTGGACATCATCTACCTCTGCTTCCCCAACAACCCGACCGGCACCGTAGCCAGCAAGGCCGAGCTGAAGAAGTGGGTGGACTATGCCCTCGCCAACGACGCCGTGATCTTCTACGACGCCGCCTACGAGGCGTTCATCACCGACCCCAGCATCCCGCACTCCATCTACGAGGTGGAAGGGGCGAAGAAGTGCGCCATCGAGTTCCGCTCCTTCTCCAAGACCGCCGGCTTCACCGGCGTGCGCTGCGGCCTGGTGGTCGTGCCGGAAGAGGTGACCGGAACCACGGAGAGCGGCGAGAAGTACTCCTTTAACAAGCTCTGGCTGCGCCGCACCACGACCAAGTTCAACGGCGCCTCCTATCCGGTGCAGAAGGCCGCTGCCGCGGTCTACTCCGAGGAAGGGTGGAAGCAGAACAAGGAGATCATCGACTACTACATGGAGAACGCCCGCATCATCCGCGAGGGTCTTGCCGAGGCCGGCCTCACCGTGTACGGCGGCGTGAACGCCCCCTACATCTGGCTCAAGACCCCGAACGGGCTCTCCTCCTGGGACTTCTTCGATAAGCTCCTGAACGAGTGCAACGTGGTGGGTACCCCGGGCAGCGGCTTCGGCCCCTCCGGCGAGGGCTATTTCCGTCTCTCCGCCTTCGGCAACCGCGACAACGTCATCGAGGCGGTAGAGAGGATCAAGAAGAACCTTAAGTAGCTGCAAACGCTACAAATAACAGCAAAAACAAAAGGCGGTCCCGGTTACGGGGCCGCCTTTTTTCATGTGAAACAGGTGTCGCAGTTTAATTTTGAGCCTTCAGCATGCGGGTCAATTCTCGGCAGAAGGCGGGAAGGTCGTCGGGCTTCCTGGAGGTGATCAGGTTGCCGTCGATCAGCACCTCGATGTCCTGGTATTGCGCCCCAGCGTCGCGCAGCTCCGGTGCAACCGACTCGTAGCAAGTGGCCTTGCGCCCCTTGAGCAGCCCGGCGGAGATCAGGATCTGCGGCCCGTGACAGATGGCGGCCACCGGTTTCCCGGACGACATGAAGGCGCGTGCGATCTCCTGCACCTCGGGCATGTTACGGATGGCGGCAGGTGCCTTTCCTCCCGGCAGCACCAGGACGGAGTACTCGGCGGGGTTGATCTGGGAAAAGAGCTTGTCTACCGGCACCTCGTAGCCGTGCTTACCATGGATGGCCCCGGTATTGGCCGAAGCGACCACGACGGAGTAGCCGACCTCGCGCAGCCGGTACAGTGGAACGAGCAGTTCGGTATCCTCGAAATTGTCCGCGCTTAACACCAGTGCTTTCATGATTCCTCCGTTCTTCTTAGTTAATAAGGCAGGCTCCCAAAGGGACCGCAATGCCTGGATCGGCCCAGGTACGACGGACACAGTTTACCATGCACCCCGCGAAAGGCATGAAGTGGACTAAATAAAACTAATGATGCGAAGAGGGGGGCTCTTCTAAGGGGCGGGAATCGGGGGGGGCAGGGCAGGGGGAACGGAAATGGTTACTTCAATACGGTGTAGCCGTGTTTGGCGTCCCAGCGGTAGCCTTTGCCGCTCCAGATCGCCTCGATTGTCTTCCAGTCCAGGCCAAGTCCCTTCATCTCTTCGCAGATGTAATAGGCGGGCATGATCTCGTCGTCGTCGATACGGCCGTCCCCGTTGCTGTCGGCCCAGTGGTAAGCGCCTATGTGGATGGAACCGCTGCCACCGACGGCTTCGGTCCGATTCGAGGAGCCTGCGTTATGGATGACTATCTCGCCCTTGAGGGCCGCGTCCTTGCCGGGGGTGAAGCCGGCCGGGACCTGGAGGGTGAAGGAGAGGGTGAAGGGGGTGGCACCGCTGGGAACCAGCCACTTCGCCTCGGCATCGGTGGAGGAGGCGGGGGGGAGCGAGCTGACCAGGCGGGTGCCGGTCGGTAGTTTTTCCCTGAGAATGAAGCCGAAGGGAGCGCCGACGTGGCGCGCCACCTTGATCTGCACCGGGAAGACCTCGCCGGGAGCGGCAAATCGCGGCATCCACCGGGTGGCGCTGGGAGGAACGGGAGGCTGCCGCAGCAGGAAGAAGAGGAGCATGCCGACCAGGGCAGCGGCAACGACGGCGATGACGGCAATCATGGCGCCCCTGGCTGGAGCCGGGGGCGGCTGCGGCGCGGCCTCCTCCGGGTCGGAAGAGTCCTGGCGCAATACCTCCTCGAGAGGTACTTCGAGGGCGTCGGCCAGTTTCTGGGCGTTATCCCGCTTGATGGAAGGGTAGCGGTTGTTCTCCCAGCGCGAGATGGTGTCGGTGGTCACCCCGACCACGTTGGCCACGTACAGCTGGGTGAGTTTCTTGGTCTCCCGTATGTTCCTGATCCGGGTGCCGTCGATGGCGACGCTCGGCAGGGGGACCTTTTCGTTTTTGTCGTTGGCTTCCACCATTACCACTCTCTCAGCGGGTATAAAAAGGGGCTTTCCCGGGGCGGGACGACCCGACATGGCCTGCGCGGGACCCGACATCGGGTGGAATCGCTATAGATGTCGATACCCGGGTGGCAGACCAGATGCTATTTTTACCACAGTTCGGCAGCAAAAAACTCAAAAAGAAAAGGAGCACACCATGAAAAAGGTAGTCGTAGCAGTGGCCCTCGTCGTCTTCGGTGCAGGGGCGGCCTTCGCCGCCGACGTGATCACCCTCCCTGCCAAAAACGGCAACATCACCTTCAACCACAAGAAGCACCAGGACGCGCTGAAAGACTGTAAGGCGTGCCATGAGAAGGCACCGGGCAAGATCGAAGGGTTCGGCAAGGACTGGGCGCACAAGACCTGCAAAGGGTGCCACAGCGACAAAGGCGCCGGCCCGACCAAGTGCGCCGACTGCCACAAGAAGTAACCGGAACGACCAGCGCAAGCCGTCACCCCATTGACGGCGCAGGCGGCTCTCCTACGGAGGCCGCCTTTTTAGTTCCTGATTGGTGACGGTTTTCCGCTACCTGCTACTCCTCCCTTTGCGAAGGGGGGGACAAATCCCCCTAGATCCCCCTTCGCAAAGGGGGACTTTTGCCAGCGGACCCAAGGAGGGGACTGGCTCCGCCAGGTGCCTGTCCCCTTGGTGGCTGAGCTGAAAGGAGCGTTCCGCTAAAGGGACGGGCCCCTAACGGAGCCAGTCCCTACTGCGCGAACAGCTCGTCGATAGCGTCGAAGTCGAGGCGTTCCTCGGCCAGGGACCGGATCAGGGCCAGCTTCTCGGTGTCCTTCGCGGTCAGCTTCGAGACGTCCTCGGTGATGAGCTTGTAGATATCGGTGGTGGTCTCTTTGGTGCGGAAATAGGGTATGTTGCTGCGGTCGATGATGCGCTGGGTGATGCCGCTGACCGGTGCCTGGCCCGAGATGATCAGCCCGGCGATCTGCTGATGGAACTCGGGCATCTGGTACAGGTTGGCGAGGGTGACCAGCAACTCGTCGCGGCTGCTGGTCACCAGCAACAGCGAGGAATCGCGCAGCATCTCGGTCACCCGCTGCGTGGAGGCCGCGCCGATTTGTACGTGGTGGATGATGCGCTTCACCTCGCGGCGGTTGCCGTACAAGGGGAGGTCGAGCAGGCGCGCCACCCTGCCCAGGGAGGGGTTTGCCAGTACCGGCTTGTAGTCGAAGCCCCCCAGCACCGAGAAGGGCTGCCCCGTGAAGGCGCGGGAAAGGTAGTCCAGCATGGTGTCCCGTTTCTCGGTGAAGAGCTTGTTCACCAGCACCCCGCGCACGTCGGCCCCCTCCAGCTTGAAGAGTGCCGTGTTCATGGCCAGCGTGTCGACGACGTTGCCGACCCCACCGCCGCTCAGCATCAGGACCGGCGCGTCCAGCATCTTGGCGATCCGTGCGTTGGAGAGGTGCAGCACCGATCCGACTCCGGGATGCCCGGACCCCTCGATAATGATGAAGTCACAGTGTTTCTCGAGCTCGGCGAAGCTGGTAACGATGCGGTCGGCCAACTCGGGGAGATCGAGCTTGCCGTCGATGGCCTGCCGCGAGGTCTCCGGGTAGACCACCACCGGCGACATGTAGCGCAGGTCCTTGGTGAGGTCGAACACCTGCGCCATGAGGGCGGCGTCCTTGTCCACCGGGATGCCGCGCAGGACGGTGGGTTTGGGCCCCAGCGGCTTCATGAAGCCCACCCTGCCGTATTTCTTCTGGGCGAGGTGCAGCAGTGACACGCTGATGGTCGTCTTACCGATGTTCTGACCCGAAGCCGCAACGAATATCTTCCTGGCCAAGGTGCCCTCCGCTAACCGCCATTATGATCAACATACTGTAAACGAGATGCTCATGATCGTATCGAAGGGACGGCTTGTCAAGCGCAAAGGGGGGGCGTGGCGTTGCGGACAGGGGAAAGTCGCGTTATCTTAGGCTGTGCCAATGTGACAATGTACGGGGGGCGCGATGGACGAGAACGATCTCAGTAAACGTCTGTTTCACTATTCCGAGGCGGAAGAGCTCGCCAACCGCTGGACCCATGGCATTGGGCTCATGCTCAGCGCGGCAGCGTCAGCTGCCCTGATCAGCCTGGCGGTGCGCATCGGCGAGATGGCGCGCATTGTCTCTACCTCCGTGTATGCCGGGGCCATGCTCCTCTTCTACGCCGTTTCCACCATCTACCACAGCGTGAGAAGGCCGCGGCTACGCTACCTGTTCCGCATCCTGGACCACGCCTGCGTCTATTTCATGATCGCCGGAACCTACACCCCTTTTGCCATGGTGACGTTGCGGGGGGCGTGGGGGTACTGGCTGTTGATCACGGTATGGGGATTGGGCACGGTAGGTGCCTTCATGAAGCTGTACACCACCCACCGGCTCCCCTACCTCGGGCCGATGCTCTACCTGGGGCTTGGCTGGCTGGTGCTGGTCGTCATCAAGCCGCTTGCCGCGTCCCTTGCCCTGAACGGGCTGCTGCTGCTCTTTGCCGGCGGCGCGGCCTACACCCTCGGAGTCCTCTTCTACCTCTGGGACCGCCTTCCTTACAACCACGCCATCTGGCACGTCTTCGTGCTGGTGGGGAGCGCCTTCCACTTCCTGGCCATCTTCTGGTACGTGACGCCCGGCGGGCGTTAGCGGGGTCCCGAGGTCACCGTTCCAGGTGCCACGGGCATTTGGTGAGGATCTGGGTGAGGGCGTAGAAGTAGACCTCCGCCCGTCCCTGCATGTTCCGGCAGTATTCCGGGTGCGGCTGCCTGGGGTGGCCGGTCATGTCGTAGTGGGTGGCGTAGCAGCCGCCGGCGCAATCGTAGCGCAGCCAGCAGTCGTGGCAGGGAAGCTGACCGTCCACTTCGAACCCTCGCAGGGACTGGTTCAGGGACAACTCCTCAGCGCTCTGCCCCATGGCGAACGCCTCCCGTTCCACGAACGCGATGCAGGGGAAAACCACGCCGTGGCTGTTGATGGCCAGCGTGTTGGTCCCGGCGCCGCAGGGGCGGGTGAAGCGGTTGGCGCGCTTGATCCGGTTGATGCTGTCCAGAAGATTGGAGACGAAGGGGATGTCACGGGTGCTCTTGTAACATGCGATGTAGTCGACGTAGTAGTCGACGAACTCACGCAGTTCGTCCAGTTGCCGCTGCGGGGGCACGATCAGCTTTTCGTAGATGGGGTTTTGGTGGTAGCCCGGCTCGTGGCAGTACTCGAGCTGGATGCGGCCGACCCCGAGGGTGGTGAGGTGGCGGAAGGTCTCCAGGTAACTGTCCGAGAAGGTGGTCAGCGTGGCCCTGATCCCCAGGAGCTTCGGGTTGGGGAAGCACCTGATGTTGGTGACGATCCGCTGCCAGGTTTCCTCGCCGTACTTCCCGGGACGCAGCAGGTCGTGGATGCGCTGGCTCCCGTCCAGGCTGACCCCCACCTGGGTGAAGTAGCGGGCCAGGAACTGCGCGGCGTGTCCTTCCAGGAGCGTGCCGTTGGTGTCCAGGGTCAGGCAGAAGTTCTTCCCCAGGCGCGCCTCGTGTTTCATAAGTTCCCTGGTCACCTGCTGCAGCACCGGGAAGTCGAGCAGCGGCTCGCCGCCGTAGAAGTTGATGAAGATCTTTTCCGCGCTGGAGCGTTCCACCAGGGATAGGATCAGCTGTGTGGCGCGGCGGGCCGTGCTCCACTCCATCACGTGTCCCGGCTTGCCGAACGTGCCGCCGCGGTTCCAGCAGTAGCAGCAGGCCATGTTACAGGTCTGGGCGAGGTAGATGGAAAAGGTCTGGTAGCTGTTCTCGGAGCCGGCATCGTCCTGCTGATGAGCGGCGGGGAGCGGAACCGACAGCTCGTGGGTGAAAAGGGCGAGCAGTTCGGCGTAGAGCGTGTTTTCCTCGGGAAGAAGCGGCTGCGGCGGCATGGTTCCGGGTGGGGGCAGGGCTCCTCCGCCCTCGGCAGGGAAAAACTCCCGTACCAGCAGGGCTGCCAGCGGGCTGATCTGGTAGAGCTTTGCGGAGCGGCTGAAGAAGAGGTAGTTCTCCCCTCCCTGCTCGAAGGCGTGGTGGTCGCTCATGACTGGTCTCCGGCTGGGCAGCTGGTCATAGCCTTTCGCTGTAGACCAGCAAACCGGTCGGCACCATCCGGATCGAGTACTTCCGGTCCAGATCGATGATGAACCAGACTCTGCCGGACTGCTGCACGTTGACCCTCGCCGCCGGCGACAGGGTGGAGCCGTTCGTCTCGAACTCCTGCCGCACGGCGTGCGGAATCTCCCCCTGGTCCAGTTCCCCGGCGTGCTCCAGCGGCAGCGAGAATACGTACATGTCGTTGGTCGGCAGCGTCATGCAGACGTTGTTGTAGGCCCGGAAGTTCTCCATCTGCTGGGACGTGATGCAACTCGCCACGATCTGGTCCGGCGACCAGCATTGCGCGCGCCGGGTCGATGCATCCCCTCCCCCCTCCGAGACGAGCTTCAGGTGCTTGCTGTCGGCGTGCTCCCCACCCATTTTTTCTTCGGCCATCGCTCTCTCCTTTCATTGGATAGCATCCGGTGCGGCGGACCTTCGACCCGCCACCGGTAATCAGCCACTCTGTCGATTCGGTCAGCGCGACTCCGCGTATATCGCGATGCGCGCGGCGACCAACCTGACCGAGTAGGCGCACCCCTCGTCGGCGATCTGCCAGAGCCTGCCGCGCTCTTTCACCGACACCGCTGCTGCCGGAGTCAAGGGAAGACTCAACAACTGCAGGCGCTGGCGCAGCAGGGCGGGGAGGATCTCGCGGTCCAGCTCCTCGGTATGCTCGGGCGGAAGGGTGCAGACCGGGCTTTCCGGAAGGACGGAACCGGTCCCGACGGTGGCGGGGTAGACCGTATGCTGGGTCTCTGTGGTGCAATTCTGGGTGGCTTGAATGGAGTCGATGCAGACAAGGTCGGGGCTCCTGGCGTGCGAGTTCCCCCCCTCGGAGATGAGCCTGATGTGGGAAGTGCTTCCGGTTTCGTGATGGTGCAGGTCGTGAAAAGGGTCCTTCATGAGTGAATCTCCTCCGCCTCAACCTTTAATGGAAGAGCCTGACAACCCGGTTTCCGGCGTTGAACTTCTGGCGGGCCGTGTCAATACGTGGACTTGGCTGACGTCACAAGATAAGCGCGGACCCAAGAGCGAATTCATTACACCAAGAAATTAGAGAATGTCAATGTTATAGGCGGGGTTCTAATGGATTTTGGCGGTGGGGATGCAGGAATGAAAGCGGCGGAGGCCGAGGCCCCCGCCGGGGTGGTTCGGGCGGAAAAGGGGTTACTTCTTATGACATTCGTTGCACTTGGTGGGCCCTTTGCCCTTGTCGGTGTGGCACCCCTTGCAGGTCGTGTGCGCCCAGTCCTTGCCGAGGGCCGCGATCTTCCCTCCCTTGTCGGTTTCGTGACAGTTGGTGCACTTCATCTCCGGCATGTCCTTGTGTTGCTTGTGCGGGAAGGTCACATTGCCGTTCTTCGCCGGGAGTACGACCACGGTCTCGTCAGCGGCAAAGGCAAACCCGGCGCAGAAAAGGGAAAGAACGGCGGCTGCAATGGCTCTTCTCATGTTTTCGTCTCCTTTGGGCATGTAATTAGAGAATACGCTGAAGAGGATACCCGCTCCGCCAGTTATTGCAACGTCCCACGGATTCTTAGCTTGACAAAAGAGCGAGTATCATTAGAAATTGGCGTAGAATCAAGGGGCTAACTGAGCGCATGAAACCAGCAAGCGACATCATCAACATCCCGGTCGGCTACTTCGCCCTGCCCGTGCCGCGCACCGGGAGCATCGAGCCCCGTTCGGGCTACGACCGCTCCACGAGCGACGGGCAGGAGATCCACCAGCGGGTGCAGAGGAAACGGGCGCAGGACGACCCGACCTACCAGGCCGAGGTGCCGGTGGTGCGGCTTTTGGAGCGCGGCGGCTTCCGATTCCAGGTGAGCGGTCGCATGGACGGCGTCTCGGGACGTGAAGTTACCTCCATCGAGGAGATCAAGAGCTGCTTCAACCTCTGGGATCTGAAGCGGCGCCTCACCGGCGGGTCGCTCAAGGAACCGTACTGCCTGCAGCTTTTGACGTACGGTTATTTCCACTGGCTGGAGCACGGCGTGGTGCCCAGGCTCACCTTCCACCTGGTTTCGTCGCGTAACGGCCACTCGGCGGACCTGGAGATCGGGCTCGACCTCGAGGAATACGGGGTGTGGCTGGACGCCCGGCTGGACGAACTGGTTCGTGAGGCAACTGCAGCTGCCAAGAGGGCGCAGCGCAGGCGGAAAACGGCAGCTTCGTTCCCCTTTCCCTTCGAACAGCCGCGCCCGGGGCAGGTGGAGCTGATAAAGGAGATCGAACTGGGGATGGCGCTGGGGCGGCGCATGCTGATCCAGGCACCGACCGGGCTCGGCAAAACGGTGGGAGTCCTGCACCCGGTGCTCGGGGAGGCGCTCGGGCGGGGCCAGGCGGTCTGCTACGTCACTCCCAAGAACAGCCAGCATGAAGTCGCCGAGGATGCAGTGCACCGGTTCCGCGAGGCGGGTTCGAAGCTGCGCTCCTTGACCATCACCGCTAAGGGCAAGATCTGTTTCCAGGAGGAGCCCATCTGCACCCCGGAGTACTGCGAGTACGCCCGCGACTACTACGCCAAGGTGGCGCGCCACGGCCTGGTGGAGCTGCTGGAGAAGAAGAGGAGCCTCAAAAGCCGCACCTTCCGGCAGCTGGGCGAAGAGTACCAGGTCTGCCCCTTCGAGCTGCAGATCGACAGCGCCAAGCTGGCCGACGTGGTCATCTGCGATTACAACTACGTCTTCGCGCCCCGATCGGCGCTGGGGCGGGCCGCCGGTCTCCCGGTGGACCAGGTGGGCAAGCCGAACCTGGTGATCGACGAGGCGCACAACCTCCCGTCCCGGGCCATGGAGTATTACTCCCCGAGACTCTCCAGCACGGTCCTGGAGGGGATGCGCGAGGACCTGGGCGGGGTGCCGCTGGCGTTTCGGCGCGAGACGGCCGAGCTCCTGGAGGAATGCGTCGCGGCGGTTCTTGCCTGCCGCCGGGGGGAGGGGGGGAAGGCGTCCCGGATCGAGCCGCCGCTCGCCCCGTTCCTGGAGCTTGACGGCAGGTTGCGCGGACTCTTGTCCCGCTACCTGGAGGCGGACGTGGAGATAAGGCAGGAGGACCCTATCCTGCGCCTTTGCTACTACTGGTCAGAATTCACCGAGACCCTGGAGTTCGCCGTGCGTTCCGAGCGCCAGGAGTTCTTCACCTCCTACCAGCCGCAGGGCGGCGGTGGCAGCATCAAGGTGACCTGTTGCGACGCCTCCGAGCTGATCCGGGAGCGTTATGCCGAGTACCAGCAGGTGGTCGGATTTTCCGCGACGCTGAAGCCGATGGAGTACTACGCGAAGCTTTCCGGCCTCGACCCGGACCAGGTGCGCTGGTCGGAGTTCCAAAGCCCGTTCCCGCCGGAGCGCCGCAAGCTCCTGATCATCCCGCAGGTCTCCACGCGCTACTCGCAGCGCGAACGCAACTACGCCCGCATCGCCGACGCCCTGGCCCGGATCGTCGCCCTCAGGCGCGGCAACTATCTCGCCTTCTTCCCCAGTTTCACGTTTTTGGATCGGGTGGCCGAGCTGTTCCGGGCACCGGAAGGGTTCGAGGTGCTCCGGCAGGAACGCAACATGAAAGGGGCCAGGACGGCCGAGTTCCTGGAGCAGCTCCGCTCGGGGCAGGTGCCCACGGTGGTCTTCGCGGTGCAGGGTGGATCGCTGTCGGAAGGGGTGGATTACGCCGGCGACATGGTGATCGGCGCGTTCGTGGTGGGGCCGCCGCTCCCGAACTACGACCTGGAGCGCGAGGAGATGCGCGCCTATTACCAGCGCCATTACGGCAAGGGGTTCGAGTACGCCTACACCATCCCCGCCATGTCCAAGGCGATCCAGTCGGCGGGAAGGGTGATCCGCTCCGAAACGGACCGCGGCGTGATCGTGCTCATGGATGACCGCTTCCTGGAGGAGGGGTACAGTAGCGCGATGCCGGCGGACTGGTTCGAGACGCGTGCGGAGGAACTGGTGTCGGGAGCGATTCTGAAGGATATCGGTGAGTTTTGGGCGCAGCCGCAGGATGTTGAACGATGAAAAGGAAGGACGGGGGGGACTGGCTCCGCCAGGTGCCTGTCCCCTTAGTTGGCTGTTGGTTTGGCTGAGCTGAACAGAGCGTTCCGCCAGAGGGACTGGCACCTGACGGAGCCAGTCCCTTCTGCAGGTTTTTATTTCCCCTGCGCCACCAGTTCACGGTAGGGCCACCCCTGCATGCCGTCCTCGAGGATCAACAGGCGCGCTTCGACGATCCCTTTTCCCTTCAGGTAGTCGTAGGTGTTCTTGGCGCCGCCGCCGCCACGGGGGCAGATGATGACGATCTCCTCGCGGGAAGCGGTCAACTGCGGCAGCACCCGGTCGAGCTTCTGCTTGTCCTCGGCGGACTTCACCGGAAAGGCGTTGGTCTGCACCGCTCCCTTGAAGTGGTGCTGCTGGAACTCCACAGGTACCTGGATGTCGACGATCTGCACCTTCTTGCCGGTCTCCAGCCACTTCTTGAAGTCGGCAGGCGCGACGTAGCGGTAGTTGCCGCCGAAAAGGTTGCCTGCGAAGGCCGCCGTCGCGATCAGGGTGAACAGTACTGCCAGGGTCAGGGAAACTACTCTTTTCATCTTCTTCTCTCCTATCCTTTTTCTGTCGGGCCATTGCTGCCCGTACATCTATCTTTAGGCGTATCAGGAGCAGCCGGCGTGCAGGGCCGCACCGAGTGCTCCTGTTATGGAAGGGTCTTCCGGAACCAGCACCGGCACTCCCAGCGCCTTCTCCAGCATTGCCACGAGCGTCTTGTTGTTGGCGACGCCTCCGGTAAAAACGAGATGGCGGCACTCGCCGGTCTTGGAAACCATGGCCGCCAGACGTGAGGCGACGGCGAGATGCACCGCGCGGGCGATTTCCGCAGGAGGAACGCCCCTGTTCTTCAGGGAAACCACCTCGGACTCCGCGAAGACGGCGCACATGCTGTTGATGGGGGTGCCGGCGTCGGCCTGTGCCGCGGCGATACCGAAATCTTTCAGGCCGTAACCGAGGGAGACCGCCATCATCTCCAGAAAGCGCCCGGTACCTGCGGCGCACTTGTCGTTCATCTGGAAGTTGACGATGCGCCCGTTGTCGCTCAACAGGATCACCTTGCTGTCCTGCCCGCCCACGTCGAGAACGGCCCGGCAATGCGGGAAGAGGTGGCGCGCACCCAGGGCATGCGCCTTGATCTCGGTGATGATGTCGAGTTCGGCGTGCTGCTGCATCAGGTGTCTGCCGTAGCCGGTCGCCACCACGCGCGCCTGCGGGTGTTCGCCCAGCATCTGCAGGGCCTGGCGGTGCGGCTCGAAGCCGCTTTCCACGACGCGGCGCTCCAGCATGCTACCCCCCTTAAGGGTGACGGTCTTGATGGTGCGCGAGCCGAGATCGATCCCCATTTGCATGGCCTACCCCTTGATCTGCTCCAGGAACGCCTCGACGCGCGTCTGCAGTTGCCCGACATCGTCGGGGGAATAGTCGGTTTCGATGGACATGAACGGGATGTCGCGCGCCTCGCACGCTTCCCGGAGCTTCACCGCCTCGATGTTGTAGGTGTGGCAAAACTGCAGGCAGTAATCGATGATCCCCTCCGCGCCGGACTCCTCGTATTCCTTGAGCACCTGTGCGATACGGTCGTCGTTGGGGGTGAAGCAGGAGCAGTCGATCTTCATGTACCGCTCGGTAAGCCGCTCCAGCTGCTGCTCCAGGTCGGTGGAACCCTCGTCGATCAGGTCCTTGTAATAGCGGGTGCCGATGCAGCTCTCCTCGTTCACGACGATGGCGCCTGCGGACTCGATGATGTGGTGCAGCTTCCAGTTGGGAAGCGCCATCGGGGTGCCCGAGACCATGATGCGCGGGGTGGACTTCGGTGCCACGGCGATGCCGCTGCCGATGCGCTGCTCCAGTTCGTCGCACAGCTCGTGCACCTTCTGCGCGAAACGGACCGGCTCGTCGTAGAAGGCGATCTGCTCGATGAGCAGCATGTCCTTGCCGCTGATGGGCGACGGGTTGTGGTGGCGCAGGGAGTTCAGGCGCTGCAGTGCGAAACGCTTGGCGTTGACCGTCTTGATCCCGGCGGCCACCGCATCGAAATCGGTAATGGTGTCGGTGATCCGCTCCACGGCAGCCTTGAAATCCTTGACCTCGTCCAGCCAGAGCCACTTGTCGCGCTCCCGCTTCATCTGCGGGATCTCCATGACGTGGGTCGGCACGTAACGGTCCAGGAGCTCCCATGTCTTTTTCTTCGCATCGCAGGTGGTTTCGCCGTAGACCAGGTCGACCACCTGGAAGTAGGGACAGATCTTGCCGACCTTGAAGCCGAAGGCGGATTTCACCATCGGGCAGATGTTGCGCGGCAGGATCTTCTCGGCGTCCGCGATGGAGCCCTGGGCCCCGCCGCACAGGCCGATACAGATCCCTCCGGCGGCGACCACCAGCTCCTCGGGGACGTAGACGCAGAAGGTGCCGATGACCGGCTTTCCGCCCACCTTGGCGTCGTAGATCTCCTGGATGCGGCCGGTGTGGATGTTGGCGACCATGTCGTCGAAGTAGGCCATTTTTTCGGGGCGCCCCTGCTGCGACAGGAAGATGCCGCGGTAGGCGTTGGTCAGCATGGGGGGCATTCCCGAGAAACGGGCCACGTCCATGCCCAGCTTCTCCCAAAGTGCCGGATCGGATTTCACTTCAAACTGGTCGCTCATGCATCCCCTCCCGATGGAAATTAAAAATTGTAAAATGTATATATGTGCAGGAAGGAAATAAGTCAAACCGATAGTTTCGATAAAAACTCTCGATCGTATTGGTTTCAGCGATGGGTTGGGCGAGGCCTGGTGGAAAAAGAAAAGCCTCCGCGAACGGAGGCTTACAGGAAAGCTGGGGTAGGTGTGGGAGGCTATTTGATCTCGCGGTCCGGGCAGTCAGGCGGCTCGTCCTGGCAACGCTTCTTCTGAAGGCACTGCTTCACCTTCCGGATCGCTTCCTGGTCTCCCGGGCAGAGGTCGAAGGGCATATGCTCTCCGGTCTGCCGGTAGATCTGGTACCGGTTGCAGCTTTGGTAGTCACCGAAGCAGAGTTTGCTCTGAATATATTGAGCCGCCTTGGGAAGATCCTTCATGTTGTCTTTGAAGAACTGGCAGCAGTCGACGAGTTCGCACGCCATGATGCACCTCTGGCAATTGGTTCATTGTTAACCGGAAATATGTTGCACCTGCATGTGGCGCCGCGCGGCACGATGGACAGCGGCACCGGAAGGCTCAGTGGCGTTTCCGAAGTTCGGTAAGGGTTGCCTCGATGTCGGCGGCGCTGGCACTATCGCCGAAGCAGCCGACTCCGGCGTAGCTGTCGAACTCCTCCACCTGCCGCAGGAGACGGCGGATCAGCTCTTCATCGACGTCACAGACGCCGGGAGCTGCGCAAAGGGCCAGGATATCCTCGACCAGCCATGCCGGGAGTCCCGCGTCATCGTGCTGCCGCCTTGCCGTTTCGGCCAGTTGCGCCGACAGATCCATGCACTGCTCCTTTTTCCATGCCCGCAGCGGAGAAGCATCTCAAGGTCGTGGCAGCGGCGCCGCGGTTGACCTTCAGCGACGTCCCCCATCTCATGCAGGGAGTACAGTTAACATTCAAGAAACGATATGTCAATGTAATTTATATGATAACCATCATTTTCCCGCATCGTTTGTGTGTGAATCTTGGCGGGGGCGACAGGGCAGGCGAGGGGCAACCCCACCAAAATATGCTTTGACCCCGGCCGCGCAGCGGTGGTATAAGTGCCGCGAAGTTCCCGCTGTCAGCGTCCTTTCTCCTTGGCCATGCACGTTGCGGTTATGCGTAGGAGCCCTGCTTGCCATGCTGACCAGAATCATCCTTTTACTGCTGGCCCTCGTCTTGCCTGCCTCGGGCTTTGCGGCGCAGTCGCCCGCTCCCGCCTCTGCTTCCCGAATCATCGTCGTCGGGGGCAACAGCAACTATCCTCCCTACCAGTTCCTGGACAAGTACGGACAGCCCGCGGGCTATATCGTCGACCTCACCAAGGCCATCGCCGGCGTCATGGGGATGCAGGTCGAGATCCGGCTGGGAGACTTCGGGACCATTCTGAAGCAGCTCGACACCGGCGAGGTGGACGTGCTGGAGGGGCTCTCGTTCTCGGAGAGCCGGGCCGGACACTACGACTTTTCCACTCCGCACTCCATCATCGTGCAGGCCATCTTCGCCAGGAAAGGGACGCCCAAAGTCCAGGGGCTCGATGAGCTCAAGGGGAAGAAGGTGCTGGTGCACCGCGGCGGAGGGATGCACAACTACCTCAAGGAGAAGGGGTGGGAGCGCGACCTGGTGCTCACCGACAGTCCGCGCGACACCCTGGAACAGCTCGCCCGGGGGAACTGCGACTACGCGGTGCTCGCGCTGCTGCCGGGCATGCACATCATCCGCGAGGACAAACTGGAGAACATCGTGCCGGTGGCGAGCAATGTGGCGCCCCAGCGCTACTACTGCTACGCGGTCAGGAAGGGGAACGCGGAACTGCTGGCCCAGTTCAACGAAGGGTTGAGCATCCTGAAGAAGACCGGCCAGTTCGACGAGATCTACAACCGGTGGATCGGCGTCCTGGAGCCGCAGAAGACCTCGTGGCTCCTCATCGCCAAGTACGCGGCGCTGGTGGTGATCCCCCTCTCCCTGATCCTGGCGGCGACGGTGCTCTGGTCGTACTCCCTGCGCCGGCAGGTGGCGCAGCGTACGGAGTCCCTATCCAACGCCCTGGCCGAGTTGCAGAGAAACCAGCAGCAACTGGTGCAGGCGGACAAAATGGCGGCGCTCGGGATCCTGGTGTCCGGGGTTGCCCACGAGATCAACAACCCGACGGGCATCATCCTGATGAACATGCCGACCCTTAAGAAGATATTCCGGGATGCGGAGCGCATCCTGGACCGCTACCAGGAGGAAGAGGGGGACTTTTCCCTGGGGGGGATCAGGTACCAACGGGTACGGCAGGAGGTGCCGCTCATCCTGGACGAGATACAAGACGGCGCGCACCGCATCAAGAAGACCGTGGACGACCTGAAGAACTTCGCCCGTAAGGACGACGAGGCGCGCAAGGAACCGCTGGACTTCAACGACGTGGTGCAGACCGCGGTGCGGCTGGTGGATGTGGCGACCCGGAAATTCACCACTAATTTCAGCGCGAGGTACGGCGCCGGCTTGCCGCCGGTCTACGGCAACGTGCAACGGCTGGAGCAGGTGGTGGTGAACCTGATCATGAACGCCGGGCAGGCGCTGCCGGACCCGAGCCGCGGCATCGAGGTCGTCACCAGCTACGACGCGGGGGCGGGGAGGGTGGTGCTAAAGGTTCGGGACCAGGGGACCGGGATCGCACCCGAACACCTGCAGCACCTGACCGACCCGTTCTTCACCACCAAGCGCGAGAGCGGAGGGACCGGCCTCGGGCTCAGCATTTCGGCAAACATCATCAAGGACCACGGCGGCGACCTCGGCTTCGAGTCGAACCCCGGTGAGGGGACCACGGTCACCCTTTCTCTTCCGGCTGCCGTGGCAGGGGGTAAAAATGGACAGTGACCTCTACCCGTCCTTCCGGGTGCTGCTGGTGGATGACGAGCCGGCCTGGCTCCGTTCGCTGTCGCTGGCGCTGGAAAGCAGCGCCGGGATCACCAACGTGGAGACGTGCAGCGACAGCCGACAGGTCCTGGAGCTGATGGCGCAGCAGGATTTCGGGCTGGTCCTGCTCGACCTCACCATGCCGCACGTTTCCGGGGAGGAGCTGCTTACCCAGATCGGGGAGCGTTACCCCGCGGTGGCGGTGATAGTGGTCAGCGGCCTGAACCAGGTGGGGAAGGTGGTCACCTGCATGAAGCTCGGCGCCCACGACTACTACGTGAAGACCGACGACGAGGAACGCATCGTCTGCGGCGTGGTGCGGGCCATCAAGCACCTCGAGCTGCAGCGGGAACACAAGGAGATGACCCAGCGTTTCGTCTCCTGCGAGCTCAAGCACCCGGAGGCCTTCTCTGCCATCTGCACCGCCGATCGCGCCATGCAGGCGATGTTCGCCTACATCGAGGCGGTGGCGAAGAGCCCGCTCCCCCTGCTGATCACTGGCGAGAGCGGCTCGGGCAAGGAACTGCTGGCGCAGGCCACTCACCGGCTCAGCGGCTGCAAAGGAGAGATGGTCGCGGTCAACGTGGCCGGCCTCGACGACACGGTCTTCGCAGACACCCTCTTCGGGCATCTACGCGGCGCATTTACTGGAGCCGAAGCGGTGCGCCGCGGCATGATCGAGGCGGCCGCCAACGGCACCCTCTTCCTCGACGAGATCGGGGATCTGAGCATCGCGTCCCAGGTGAAACTGTTGCGGCTGCTTCAGGAGGGTGAGTATTTCCCGCTGGGGAGCGACCAGCCCAAGCGGCTGAAGGCGCGCGTCGTGGTGGCGACCCACCAGAACCTGGAGGCGAAGGTCGCCGAAGGCACCTTCAGGCGCGACCTCTTCTACCGGCTGCGCGCCCACCACGTCGAGGTCCCGCCGCTGCGCGAGCGCAAGGGAGACATCCCTTACCTCCTGGACCTGTTCCTGGAGGAGGCAGCCGCGACGCTGTCCAAGAAGAAGCCGACTCCGCCGCCGGGTCTCGTGCAGCTTCTGTCGACCTACGGTTTTCCCGGCAACGTCCGCGAGTTCAAGGCGATGGTCTTCGACGCGGTGAGCACGCACAAGGAGCGCATGCTTTCCATGGAGAGCTTCGTGAAGTCGATCAACGCCTCCGGCGGTACCGTGGCGGAGCGCGTCCCGGACCAGAACCCCTTCGCCTCCTTCGAGCCGCTGCCGACCTTTGCCAACGCGGCCGAATACCTGCTGGAAGAGGCGATGAGCCGGGCCGGCGGCAACCAGACCCTCGCCGCCCGGCTGCTCGGCATCTCGCAACCCTCCCTCTGGAAACGCCTCAAGCTCACCCGTCGCTGAACCCCTATTGCCGGAGTCTATAGTCATAGACTCCGGCAATACCAGTTGTAACTCCCGGTAATCCAGTCACTTTTCCACGCCGAAGGCGGTAAGGCCGATAGCCCTGGGCTATAGCGGTTCACCCTCGCAACGCCCTCCTCTTTGCCCGAATTTCGTTACCATTTCAATAACTTGAACCGAAAATAACATCTTGGTACCGATCCTGCTCTAATGAGTGCAAAGGCTGTCACAGGGCGAACGCCCTCACACTTAGAAGGAGAGGATCATGAAGAAACAGGCGACGTTGGCGATGGCAGGTGTACTGGCAGTACTGGCGGCGGGCAACGATGCCCAGGCAAAAAGCCTGGAGGACATTCTCAAGGAGAAAGGTGTCATCACGGAGGCGGAGTACAAGGAAGCGTCAAAGGCCAAGCCTTTCGACTACAAGCTGGGCAAGGGCTTCGTCTTTACCTCTCCGGATCAGAAGTTCCAGCTGCTGTTGGGCGGGCAGATCCAGGCCCAGTACGAGCTGGACAACTACGAGGTTGCCAACAAGCAGGACGTGAGCCAGTTCAACCTGCGGCGCGTCAAGACCCTCCTGAGCGGCTACGCCTTCACCAAGGACCTCACCTACAAGGCCACCTACAACTGGTCCAACGTGGTCAAGGAAAACTCCAAGGCGATGGAAGAGGTGAACATGAAGTACCGTGTCGCCGACGAACTGCAGGTCATGCTGGGGCAGGAGAAGATCCAGTACTCCAGGCAGTGGATCACCTCCAATACCGCGCAGCAGTTCGTGGACGGCTCCTTCGTCAGGAACGCCTTCATGCAGGGGTACGACATCGGCATCAACCTGCACGGCGACCTCTGGACCGGGCTGGTCAAGTACGACGCGGGCATCTTCGGCGGCGCCGGTCAGAACACCAAGAACAAAACCGGTGACAACGCCTACAACTTCAGGCTGACCTTCAACCCGCTCGGCGACATGAAGTACGGCGAGGGCGACCTGGAAAACACCCAGAAGCCGCTGGTGTCGCTGGGCAGCAGCTATTACCTGAACACGGTGAAAAAGACGGTGACCGGAACGGGAGCCACCGCGACCTCGGCTGTGGACAACAACAGTTCCAACTTCGTAACCGACAGCAACGGCTGGCTCGGCACCGCGGTGAAAGGGAAATACTTCGGGACCAAGGTCGCCGAGGACATCAGCGTCGACTCCTGGGAAGCGGACTTCGCCGCCAAATGGCGCGGCGCTTCCATGCAGGGCGAGTACTTCTGGGGCAAGGCGGTGGGTGAAACCTCCGGCAAGGAGCTGATCGCCAAGGGCGGCTACCTCCAGGCCGGCTACTTCGTGATCCCGCAGCGCCTGGAGCTCGCGCTGCGCTACGCCTGGATGGATCCCAACAGCCAGATCGGCAGCGACTCCATCTCGGAGGTCCAGGGGGCGGTCAACTACTTCCTCTACGGCAACAACCTGAAGATCCAGGGCGATGTCGGCAATCGCCACATCTACAAGGGGCAGGTGGACGACCTGGTAGCGCGCGCCCAGGTGCAGCTGCTCTTCTAAGGGCCCGGTCAGGACAATGACGACCATTCACAGGAGAAATAAAATGAAACGCACAAGTATGGTACCGGCACTGCTGCTCTCGGCGGCTCTGCTGATGACAGCATCCCTCGCCTGGGGGGGCGACTCGTCCAAGACGGCCTTCCTGTCGGGCGTGCACAAGAAAAACCAGGTGACCTGCGCCGATTGTCACGGAAAAACCCTCACCGTGGACGACAGCGAAACGGCGCTGAACAAGAACTGCAAGGGGTGCCATGGCGGCTTCGCGGAGCTGGCAACCAAGACCAAGGAACATATCAACCCGCACAAATCGCACCTTGGCGATGCCAACTGCACCGCCTGCCACAAGGGGCACGTCGCCTCGAAGGCGTACTGCAACTACTGC
Source organism: Geomonas oryzisoli (assembly GCF_018986915.1). Taxonomy (NCBI): domain Bacteria; kingdom Pseudomonadati; phylum Thermodesulfobacteriota; class Desulfuromonadia; order Geobacterales; family Geobacteraceae; genus Geomonas; species Geomonas oryzisoli. The sequence continues at coordinate 4,469,255 of NZ_CP076723.1, read as the reverse complement.
CACAGCTTCGCCATGAAAATCCCCGCCATGGGGACCGAGCAGGAGTCGAACGACAAGAAATGGGTGCAGGAATCGGCATCCGGGAAGAAGGAGTTGAAATCGAACCGGGTCGAGTCCGCCGACGTGGTCGTGATCGGTGCCGGCGGCTCGGGCTACGTTGCCTCCATCACCGCCCACGACGCGGGAGCCAAGGTGATCCTGCTCGAGAAGATGCCCATAACGGGCGGCAACAGCATGCTGGCGGCCGGCGGCATCAACGCGGCCAGGACCCGCTACCAGGAGCGGCTGGGGATGCACGACGACCCGGCTGAAATGGTGAAGGAAACCATGAAGGGGGGGCGTGACAAGAACGACCCCGAGCTGGTCAAGGTGCTGGCCTACCAGTCCGCCGATGCGGTGGACTTCCTGGTGTCGCTCGGTGCCGACATGACCGACCTGGTGCGCTCGGGGGGCGTCGCGGTGGACCGCACCCATCGTCCGGTCGGCGGCGCCGCGGTAGGGCCGCACCTGATCAAGGTCTATCGTGACAACGCGGCCAAGCGCAACATCGACGTCAGGGTGAACTCCGAGGTGGTGCAGATCCTCTCCGACGGCAAGGGGCGCGTCACCGGCGTGCAGGTGAAGGGCAAGCACAGCGGCGTCTACACCATCAACGCCAAGGCCGTCATCGACACCGCCGGCGGTTTCGCCGCCAACAACGAACTGGTCGGCTCCTTTAAGCCCCAGTTCAAGGAAACCGCCTCTTCCAACCAGCCCGGCGCGACCGGCGAAGGGATGTTCCTCGCCGAAAAAGCAGGCGCGAAGCTCATCGACATGGAACAGATCCAGATCCACCCGACCATGGGGGGCGACACCAAGGTGCTCGTGTCGGAAACCGTGCGCGGCAGCGGCGCCATCCTGGTCAACCATGCCGGCAAGCGCTTCGTGAACGAGCTGACCACCCGCGACAAGGCATCGGCGGCCATCCTGGCGCAGCCTGAGAAATCGGCCTTCCTGGTACTGGGCGAGAGTACCCGCAAGAGCAACGTGCAGATAGACGGCTACATCGCCCTCGGGCTGGTGCAGCAGGCGGACAGCATCGCCGCCCTTGCCGCCAAGATGGGCGTGCCGGCGGATACGCTTACCGCCACCGTGACCGCCTACAACAAGGCGTTCGAGGCGAAAAAGGATCCGGAATTCCAGCGCCAGGACATCCCGCGCCCCGTGGACGGGCCGAAGTACTACGCGATCTGGGTGAAGCCTGGGCGCCACCACACCATGGGCGGCGTGAAGATCAACACCGAGGCGCAGGTCATCGGCAAGGACGGAAAACCGATCACCGGCTTCTACGCGGCGGGCGAGGTGACCGGCGGCGTGCACGGCTGGAACCGCCTCGGCGGCAACGCCATCACCGACACCGTGGTCTTCGGCAGGATCGCCGGCAGCAACGCGGCGAGTTTCATCAAGAAAGAGAAGTAACAACTTCGCGGTAAGACCCAAAGCGCCCTGCGTCACCTGGTACGCAGGGCGCTTCAGTCGAAGCGCCGGCCGGGGCGGAGCGTGACCGGACGCAGGGAACCGACATGAAGAATGGAAAACTGTTCCAGTCGCTGTTTCTGATCAACTTCGCAACGAGCCTCGGGTTCGGCATCGCCGACGCCTTCTTTTCCACCTACCTTTTCTCCCTCGGGGGGCGCGGGCTCCTGCTGGGGCTTCCGCTGCTGCTGTTCTCCGTGTCGAAGATCGTTCTCAGCCCGGTCATGGGGGCCTGCGTCGATCGCATCGGCGCCCGCCGTGCCGCCACCCTCAGCCTTACCCTCTACTTTCTCGTTTCCCTCGGCTATCTCTTTTGTTCACGGCTTGCCCTTATCGCGCTGCTGCGTCTCTTTCAGGGGATGGCGTGCGCCATGTTCAGGCCGGTCATGCTTTCCCTGGTTGCCGTGGTGGGCGGCCCGAAAGGGGAGGCGCGCGCCGCCGGGACCTTCGACATCTCCTTCTACCTCGCCATCGGCATCGGTCCGCTTCTGGGCGGGATGCTGCACGATCTCTGGGGCTTTTACGGCATCTTCGCCTGCCTGGCACTGTTATGCCTTTTCGCGCTGACCCTCGCGCTGCGGCGGATACCGGCGCCAACCGAACCACCAGTCCTCGCCAACCGGCGCCACTGCAGCCTCGCGCTGCCTGCCGCGCTGGAAGCGGCGCGCCACGGGACCATGGGGGGGCTTTTGGCCTTCATCTTCGGCAGGGGATGCGGCATCTCGCTCCTGGCAGCTTTTCTCCCCATCCTTCTGAACGCCCGGCTGGGGCTCAGCGGCACCCAGACGGGGATGGTGCTCGCTTCCAGCACCCTCGTCATCACATCCCTGCTGCGACCGGTGGGGTGGCTTTCCGACCGGCTGCCGCGCAAGTCACTGGTGCTTTTGGGCGGTGTTTCGGTGTCGCTGCTCTATTTCCTGGTTCCGGTGGCCCAGGGATTTCACCAGGTGCTCATGCTCGGGGGAGGGATCGGGCTGTGCAGCGTGCTTTCCCAGCCGGCGAGCACGGCACTCTTGCTGGAACAGGGGGAACGTCACGGGACGGGGCTGGCGGTGGGGATCTTCAACACTGCGCTGAACCTGGGATTCTTGGTGGGACCGCTGCTTGGGGGATGGCTGCAGAACCGTTTCGGGCTCACCGCCGTCTTTTACGCGGCCGGCTGGATCGGCCTGGCGGCAGCCGCGCTTTTCGCCGCCTCTACCCTAGGGGACTGGCTCCGCCAGGTGCCTGTCCCCCTGCATGGCCAGGTGCCTGTCCCCCTGCGTGGTGCGGGAGCAGAGGCACTGCACCAGGCCACTAACCTGAAATAACTGCGGGAGCGGCTTTCGGATGGAGCCATTACAGGCTCTGTCGCGCGAAGCCGCTCCCGTAGGCATGGGTAAGATGGGGGGAGGTGCCAGTCTGGGTAAGGTGGCTGGGCGGAATGGCGCGTTCCGCTAGAGGGACAGGCACCTACGGAGCCTGTCCCTTTCCGCTCCTGCCACTCCCCCCTTTGCGAAGGGGGGCGGGGGGGATTTGCTTCTCCCGAACCAAAAGCAAATCCCCCTAAATCCCCCTTCGCAAAGGGGGACTTTTACCAGCGGAAGATTGTCACTAATCGGGTTCATTGATGTTCTTGTCGATCCCGGCACGGCCGTCGTCGCATTCCTCCTCGGGCTCGCCGGGGCGGCTGTAGCGCGGGTCGCTGGTTGCGCTGACACAGACCGGCGTCGGTTCCTCGGCGGCTCCTGCGGCCGCGGGGACGTGTTGATGATCCCTTCCTCCTTCTTTGGGTACGTCCCCCTTGCTCGGCTGCCAGTCGGCCATGTCCCGGAACATGCGGAACCGCTCCAGCGCCTCCTGCTCCATCTGCTCGCGCAGTTGCCGTGCCACCTCGGGGTTCTGCTTTTCCAGGGCCTGGAAACGCACCTCTCCGGAGAGGAAGTCGGCGAGCGAGCCGTCGGGCTTCTTGGATTCCAGGATGAACGGGTTCTTCCCTTCCTGCTTCAGAAGCGGGTTGTAGCGGTACAGCGGCCAGTACCCGGATCTCACCGCGAGCTGGCTTTCCTCGATCGATTTCCCCATCCCTTTCCTGAGCCCCTGGTTGATGCAGGTGGAGTAGGCGATGATGAGCGACGGGCCGGGGTAGGCCTCGGCTTCGGCGATGGCGCGCAGGGTCTGGTTCTTGTCGGCGCCGATGGCGATGGAGGCGACGTAGACGTAGCCGTAGGTCATCGCCATGCGCCCGAGGTCCTTCTTCGATGTCCTCTTTCCGGAGGCGGCGAAGCGGGCGATGGCGCCCAACTGGGTCGCCTTGGAGCATTGCCCGCCGGTATTGGAGTAGAGCTCGGTATCCATCACCAGGAGGTTCACGTCCTCGCCGGTGGAGATGACGTGGTCCAGGCCGCCGAAGCCGATGTCGTAGGCCCAGCCGTCGCCGCCGTAGATCCAGATCGACTTCTTGGTGAAGAGGTCCGCACCGGCGGCGATCTGCTGCAGGAGCTCGTTGTCCCCGGCTTTGGGGAGGAGCTCCTTCAGCCGGTCGCCGTGGCGCCGGGAGAGTTCCGGGTCCATCATACCGGCCAGCCACCCTTCCAGCTCTTCCCTCAGCTCCCCTTCCGGCAGGCTGTGCACGGCCCGGCGCACCTGGTCGGCCAGGAGGTGCCTGCGCTGGGAAACGGCCATATGGTAGCCGAAGCCGAATTCGGCGGCGTCCTCGAAGAGCGAGTTGTTCCAGGCGGGACCGTGCCCGTCGGCGTTGGCGCAGTAGGGGGAGACCGGGGCGGAGGCCCCCCAGATCGAGCTGCAGCCGGTGGCGTTGGCGATCATCATGCGCTCCCCGAAGAGCTGGGTGATGATCCTGGCGTAGGGGGTCTCGCCGCAGCCGGAGCAGGCGCCGGAGAACTCGAGAAGGGGCTGCTGGAACTGGCTGCCGATCACGGTGGTCCGCTTCACCAGGTGCCCTTTCGGGGACAGCGTCTCGGCGAAGGCCCGGTTTTGCTCCTGCACGGCGGCCTGGGTGTCGATCGGCTTCATGACCAGCGCCGGGACCTTGGCCGGGCAGATGTCGGCGCAGTTGCCGCACCCCATGCAGTCCAGGGGGTAGACCTGGATCCTAAAGCCCATTCCCTTGAGTTCCCGCGCGTTGACCGGAATGGTCTGGTAGGTCTCCGGCGCCCCCGCCAGCTCCCCGTCGGTGGCCACGAAGGGGCGGATGGTGGCGTGCGGGCAGATATAGGCGCACTGGTTGCACTGGATGCAGTTTTCCTTGATCCACTCGGGGACGTTGATGGCGACGCCCCTTTTCTCGTAGCGCGCGGTGGAGAAGGGGAAGACCCCGTCGGGCGTGAAGGAGGAAACGGGGAGGTCATCCCCCTTCTGGCGCAGGATCGGGAACACCATGTCGCGCATGTAGTCGGGCATCGGCTGCTTCAGCCTGAAGTCGGTGCCGCGCTCGTCGTCGGCCTGCTGCCAGGAGTCGGGGTAGTGGATTTCGACCAGGCTTTCCACGGCGAGGTCGACCGCGGCAAGGTTCATCTCCACCACCTGCTCGCCTTTCCTGCCGTATTCCTTGCGGATCGAGTCCTTCAAGAGCTCCACGGCCCGCTCGAAGGGAAGCACGCCGGAGAGCTTGAAGAAGGCGGTCTGCATGATCATGTTGATGCGCCCCCCGAGCCCTGCCGCCTGGGCGATGCTGATGGCGTCCACGTTGTAGAGGCGGACCTTCTTCTGCGCGATGGCACGGCGCATGGTGGCCGGGAGGTTGGCCTCCATCGCCTCCACGCTGCTCCAGGGTGAATTCAAGAGGAAGGTGCCCCCCTCCCTGATCCCCTCCAGCAGGTCGTAGATCTGCACGTAGGGGGCTTTCTGGCAGGAGATGAAATCGGCGGCGTCGACAAGATACGTGGACTGGATCGGGCTTTCGCCGAAGCGCAGGTGGGAGACGGTGATCCCCCCGGACTTCTTGGAATCATAGGAAAAGTAGGCCTGGACGTAGAGGTCGGTGTTGTCGCCGATGATCTTGATGGCAGCCTTGTTGGCCCCGACGGTGCCGTCGGCTCCCATCCCCCAGAAGCGGCACTGGATAGTCCCCTCCGGGGTCGTGGAGAGGGTTCCCTCGACCGGGAGCGAGCTGTCGCTCACGTCGTCGGTGATGCCGACGGTGAAGTGGCGTTTGCCGGGGCGGCCGTTCATGTTCTCAAAGATGCTCTTCACGTGTACCGGGCGGAACTCCTTCGAGCCCAGGCCGTAGCGCCCCGCGTAGAGCTCGGGGATCTCGCCGCCGCGCTCCAGGAACGCGGTGCAGACGTCCTGGTAGAGCGGCTCGCCCAGGGAACCGGGCTCCTTGGTGCGGTCGAGCACCGTGATCTTGGCCGCCGAGACGGGGATCGCGGCGAGCAGGAGCTCCGAGGCGAAGGGACGGTAGAGCCGCACCTTGACCAGCCCCACCTTCTCCCCTTTCCCGTTCAGGTATTGCACCACCTCTTCCACGGTTTCGCAGGACGATCCCATGCTGATGATGACCCGGTCCGCCTCGGCGTGCCCCACGTAATCGAAGAGACGGTAGTGCCGTCCCGTGAGCTGCCCCACCCGTTCCATGGTCTCGATCACTACCTGGGGCAGCGCTTGATAGAAGGGGTTGGCGCGCTCGCGCCCCTGGAAGTAGATGTCGGGGTTTTGTGCCGTGCCCCGCAGTTCGGGGTGCTCGGGGTTCATGGCCTTGCTGCGGAAGGCTGCCAGCTTCTCGTAGTTCACCAGCCGGGCCATCTCCTCGTAATCGATCACCTCGATCTTCTGCACCTCGTGGGAGGTGCGGAAGCCGTCGAAGAAGTGCAGGAAGGGAAGGCTTCCCTCCAAAGCGGCCAGGTGCGCCACCAGGGCGAGATCCATTACCTCCTGGACCGAGGAGGAACAGAGCATGGCGAAGCCGGTGGGACGGGCGGCCATGACGTCCTGGTGGTCGCCGAAGATGGAGAGGGCGTGGGTGGCGATGGCGCGCGCGGAAACGTGGAACACCCCCGGGAGCTGTTCACCGGCGATCTTGTACATGTTGGGCAGCATCAGCAACAGCCCCTGCGAAGCGGTGAAGGTGGTGGTGAGCGCCCCTGCCACCAGCGAACCGTGGACCGCCCCGGCCGCCCCCGCCTCGGACTGCAGCTCCTTGATGTTCAAGGTCTGCCCGAAGATGTTCTTGCGACCTTCCGCCGCCCACTCGTCCGCCACTTCCCCCATGGTCGAGGAAGGGGTGATCGGATATATGGCCGCCGTTTCGCTGAGCGCGTAGGCGACGTGCGCCGCTGCCGTGTTGCCGTCCATCGTTTTCCTGGTTCCACTCATGTGAAAAGTCCCCCTTGTCCAGAGATGGCTACACCCGCCCGGTGGCCCTTCCCGCAATAATGGGGACGCTGAGTGGGTGAGGATAATGAAGTTTAATATGCTATCACTAATTTTTTTGAAGGGAAGGGGACTTAGGGGGGCTAGGGATTGGGGATTGGGGATTGGGGATTGGGGCGGGCGAGGTGGCGGGCGAGGTGGCGGGCGAGGTGGCGGGATGCCGAGGGGCGGCAATGGGGCGTGTGCGGCGGGTGGATCAGCGCGGCATCAGTTCCGGGGGCGGGGTGAGCGAGAAACGGTGGAAGATCCCTTCGATGAGGTCGCACAGCGTCGGGTCGAGGCTGCGGTTCTTCTCCAGGACCAGGCGCCGCGGCCGGGCCGTGGCGAATCCTTCGACGTGGTGGCTGACCAGTGAGCCGTCGGCGAGATGTGATGCCACCACGCTGCGGGATATGAAGGTGACCCCTTCTCCTGCCTGGACGGCCTTGATGATGAACGGGATGTCGTCGAAGTAGACCGTGTTGCGGAACTCGGCGGCGTCCCGGCCGATGCCGTGCATGCTCTTTTCCAGGAAGCGCCGGGCGCAGCAGCCCGATTTCTTGCAGTACAGGCGCTGGCCCAGCATGGTTTCGACGGTGACCACCCTGCCGTCGATGCCGAAGCCGGGCTTGCTCACGAAGACCATCTCGTCGTCGGGCAGCGGGTAGACCGCGAACTCGTCGAGATTCAGGTCTTCGCAGAACTCGATCAGCACGAGGTCGTACAGCGTTTCCTTCAGCCCCTTCAGGGCCCCTTCGGGCATGTCGAAGACGAAGCTCAGCTCGCTGGTCTGGGAGTTGCGCGACATGAAGCGCGTGAAGATGTCGGGGAGGAAGGAGATGCCGAAGGGAGCGGTGCAGCAGAAGGAGATCTTGCGCTTGCGAGCCAGCAGCTGAAGGTCATGGACGAAGTCCTGCTCCATCTTCAGCACCATCCGCGCCTTCTCCACGAGCAGCTGTCCGGCCGCCGTCGTTTTCAGTGCGAGCCCTGAGCGGTCCAAAAGGAGTTGGCCGTAGTGATCCTCGAGGATCTTGATCCTGCGGGAGACGGCGGACTGTGTCACACAGAGGATCTCGGCAGCTTTGGAGAAACTGCCACATTCGACCGAAACTACGAGGGTTTTCAGATTGGTGAAATCCATGGATCTGCTCTCTCGCTGCCGGGTCATGCGAAATACGCATACGTTGTGTGAGAATATGTCGTTTGTGCATATTGCAAAAAACTTATATAGATTGCAAGGCTGAAATTGGCAAATTAACGATAGACAATCAAATGGGATGAGACAGATTTAATTACCATGCGCATTGCGCATGAAGCCATGAAAAACTTTCACTTGAGTAGTTTACCCTATCCTGCGACAAAGCAACAGTGTCTTTGGTCGTTGACTTATCAGCGGCTGTCCAATCGAAAACTGTTGTTGCACGGTCAGTTGTGACACGCTGCCCGAAACAGCACCTTTAGCGTCACAACTCTTTGACAGTGCCTGTATGGATTTTTCCGTACCGTGCACTGCCAAATCAACATTCTTGACAGAAAACGAAAATATTTTAACTTTTGCAAGTAAACCCTTTGACAGTGTTAATCATGGAGAAAGGAGGCCGAGAACTTTAACATCTGTTGGCAGCCATATTTCACCCAATCCAAAGGAGGTTGTATGTCGGAAAAGATGATGAAAAAGAGCAGGGTAGTGCTGTTCTCGCTGCTCGGTCTGGTGGCCGTCGCGGCTCTCAGCATCTGGGGGTGCGGTGATACCAGCTATGACAGCCCCGCCAAGGTTATAACCACGACTAAAACCGCAACCGCACTGATCGAGCCCACGGAACTGAACCAGTGGCTCACCGAGGGCAAGGTGAACAAGGCCGGCGGCTACGACCGCGTGGTGATCCTCCAGGTCGACGGGACGATTACCAACTACGATCTCGGGCACATCGCAGGCTCGCAGAGCGTAGGGCTCACCACCGAGCTTGCGCAGACCCGCGTCGAGGGGCCGATGTACACCGGCTCCATGGTGCCGGACGGGATGACCATGGACACCCTGATCCAGCGCACCGGCATCGATGCCAACACCACCATCGTTTTCACCACCTCCGAGGCCGAAAGCGGATCCCCCTGGAACCTCACCAGGGGCTACACCGTATTCCGCTACTGGGGCTTCCCCAAGGAAAGGCTCAAGGTTCTCAACGGCGGCAACAAGGCCTGGAAGACCGCGGGGCTGCCGCTGGTCTTCGACAAGCCCACCATCGCCAGGTCGAGCTACGCGGTGACCCCTAACGGCGTCAACCGGGTCAAGCCTGATCTGAGGGCTTCGCTCTCCGACATGATCGCCGCGGTCAGCGCGGGAACCGTGAGCAACGATTTCATCGACGGCAGGAGCACGGACGTTCCGGCCGGCCCCACTTCCGACCTGATCGACACCTCCACTCCGACCAAGTACGTCGTCTTCGAAGGCGCCGTGCACGGCGGCCGCAACAAGGCGCACACCCTGCTGCACACGGCAGGCAAGTTCAAGTCCGTCGACGACGTCAAAACGGCGCTGGCCATCCCGGCCGGCCGCACCTCGATCTACACCATCTGTCGCGCCGGCAACATCGCCTCGGTCCTGTTCTTCGCCATCGACGGCTATGCCTACTACAACGAGACCACCGCCGGGACCATGAAAGCGGTCTGGTACGACGGCTCCTGGGGACAGTGGGGGCTCATGGCCAGCTCCGACAAAGTCGGCACCACCCTGGCCAACGCGGGCGGCAAGCTCGCCGTCGGTTCCATCTGGGACACCACGGCCCTGACCGATTCCCGCACCTACAACATCGATGCCGGGCGCACCATCGTCACCTACACCTCCCGCCTCTTGAGCCCGGAGCCGAGCTACGCGAACGGCAACCAGATCGAAGACACGGATGCGGCCTACCATAGCCCGGTTACCACCAGCGGCGGCAGCGGCACTTCCGGCGGCGGAGGCGGCTGCTAGGAGCCCAGGCAGCTTTCGGATCATCAATCGACCACATGACCATATAGGGAGTAGACGACTATGATCAAAATCAACAAGACCGTCTGTGCTGCCCTGCTCGGGGTAGCTCTGGCCAGCGGAACCGCATATGCAGGACCCAAGATGACCTTCGGACCCAACGACGAGGGGGCGCTGCAGCTGGACTACAAGGGCCAGTTCCAGATGACCTTCCGCGACATCGGCTCCGGCGACAACAACGAGGACACCACGGCCAACTTCAACTTCCGCCGCAACCGCCTGGCGCTCATGGGCAAGTACGGCGACATGATGTCCATCTACGTGCAGACCGAGTACACCGACGACCAGAACCTGACCCCGCTCGACGTGGCATCCGAGAACCAGGGCTCCAACTTCCAGCTCCTGGACGCGGTGGTCCGCTTCAAGATCGACAACGCATTCCGCATCAACGTCGGCAAGTTCAAGTACAACCTGTCGCGCGAGAACCTGGAGGCCTGCGAGGCGCCCCTTACCCTGGACCGCTCGCTCTTCATCCGGGCCCCCTACGTCACCACCCGCGACACCGGTGTGGCCGTCTGGGGCAACCTCTTCAACGACATGTTCCAATACCGCCTGGACGCCATGGAGGGACGCAAGGCCGTTTCCGGGGACACCGCACCCGCCTCGAACTTCCGCTACTCGGCCCGCGCCCACGTGACGCTGCTCGACCCGGAGAACGACTACGGCTACAAGGGGACCTACCTGGGCAAGAAGAAGGTCGCCACCTTCGGCGCGGCCTACCAGTTCGAGCCTGACATCGCCTACGCCGACACCATCGCCAGGACCGGCAAGAAGGATTACAAGGCCTGGACCTTCGACGGCTTCGTCGAATACCCGGTCGAGGGGCTGGGAACCTTCACCGCTTCCGGCGCGTACGAGAAGGTGGATCTCGACAACGCCTACCTGGGCGACAATCCCGACGTCAACGTGGTCGGCATCAACGGGGAGAAAAACGGCTACTACGTCAAGGCGGGCTACATGCTCCCCAACATCCCGCTCCAGCTGTTCGTGCGCCACGAGAACTGGAAGTTCGCCAACTTGAACGGCATCTACGACCAGCGCGTTTTCTGGACCGGCGGCGGCGCGAACTACTACCTGCGTGACCAGAACCTGAAGCTCACCTTCGAGGCCAACTCCACCGGCTTCCGTAACGGCAGCGGTACCACGGCCGACGGGACCGAGGACTTCATGACCTACGTGACCCAGCTCCAGGTGATCTTCTAACCACAGACAGCCAAGGGGACTGGCTCCGGTAGGTGCCAGTCCCCCTCGGCCAAGAGGAGGAAAAGCGATGTTTGGTAAAACGATGCGGATTGCGGCGGCAGGCCTGGTGGCGCTGAGCCTGGCGGCGACGGCCTTCGCGGCAGGACCGGCGAAGGGGAAAGTAACCAAGGTGGAAGGGGAGCAGGTCACGGTGACCCTGGAGGCGGCTCCTCCTGCGTTCGTCAAGAAAGGCGCCATGGTAACTTCCCTCGGCGGGAGCCCGAAGGTGCTCGCGGTGCAGGGAAACGAGGTGACGCTTAAGTTCGGCAAAGCCAAGGCGGAAAAGATCAAGGTGGATTCCCCGATCTCCCTCACGGAGTGCGAGGGGGATGAGTTGCAGGGCTGCTGATGCGGATGGGCGCCCCGCCTGCGCGGGGCGCCCTTTTGTTCGATAACCGGAAAGGACAGAGGAAATCATGAAGAGACTGAATGTGCAGGCAAGCCTGGCGGCCGCTCTTCTTGTGGCGTTGGCGGCGCCGGCTTTCGCGGGTAAGGCCGGCATCGGCTGGCAGGAAACGATAGCGGCCAAGTCGGGGAAGGCGAAGACCCTGGCCGAATTGGCCAAGATGTACGACTCGAGCTCCTGCGTCGAATGTCACCAGGAGCAGCATGACCAGGCCCAGAAATCAATTCACTCGCGCTCCCTCTTCGGCACGGCGCGCACGGCGATGACCATAATGACCACTATTGAGAACGGCCTGATGGAGGAACCCTATTCGGGGGTGAAGAGCCCGAAGGACGTCAAGGTGGAGCACCTGATGGGGTGCGCCAAGTGCCATCTGCCGCAACTGGCCGACGCCGAGGATTCGGTGGCCCAGGAACTGGTCACCACCCTCTACGGCTGGAAGGAGGCGCGGGCCAAGAAGGACAAGGAGGGGGCCAAGAAACTCGAAGAGAAGCTGAAGAGCGTCTCCATCAACTGCCTGGTCTGCCACAACAGGAACGCCATCACCCACAAGTGGCAGGACGGCTACCCCAAGGCCGGCGTGGTGTACGGATCCAAGGACGGGGATCATCCCTCGGACAAGTTCCCCAAGATGGCCAAGAGCCCGATCATGGACCAGGCCATCCAGTGCGGCCAGTGCCACGGTCTGGGGCCGAACCTGGAGCTGGACGAGCCTACCCAGTGCTGCACCTCCTACGGCAGCTACCTCTGGGCCTACAAGGCGGAGGTGGGGCAGGAGAACTGCCAGGAATGCCACATGAAGAACTCCAAGCTCGGCCACAACATCCAGTCCTATCGTGACGCGGCCATGAGCGACAAGGCTGTGGAATTCAAGGCCGAGGCCTTCGGGTACTACTGGCGCGACGGCGCGAAGATCAGGCCCAGGGCCGTGGTCAAGGTCGAGATGCTGAACAAGGCGGGGCACTCCATCCCCGACGGCTGACCGACCCCCAACCGACTGGTTCTGTCGGTAATCGGGAAGACCAAAGACGGCAAGGAAGTGTTCAATCAGGAGAAGATCTACATGCCTGTCCCGCAGCAGTTGGCCCGCGGCGACCGGATGGGGCGCGGCCCCTACGAGAAGAGCGGCCTGATCGAGGACACGGGGCTGCCCCCGGGCAAACTGGTGAAGGAGCGCTTCGAAATCTTCTATCCGCTGGAAGAGGTCGAAGTGAACGGCAAGACGGTGGAGAAGCCCGCGGCGTACGATCTCGACGTGGAAGTGAAGCTCACCTATCTCCCCTTCGGCACCCCCAACAGCGATCCCTTCGTCTGGAAGGAGTTCACCAGGACGGTGAGTATCAGCCAGAGCGGCAAGTGATGCAAAGAGCAGGTTCCTGGTTTGTTATGGCCGGCATCCACCGCGATGCCGGCTTTTTTTGTTCATTGCTCATGAAAGGTTTTGGAGAATGATTCTAATTTGACTATAATGCGCGGGAGTTCAGTGCAGATACAGCGGGCGATATGAAGGTTACAGACCGAGAAACATACCCAGCTCCTCCCCCCGGAGGGGGGAGGTCGGGAGGGGGGACACAGGATGCGTGCGGGATCAATTTCCCCCTCCCTGGCCCTCCCCCTCCGGGGGCGGGGACCGTAGCGCGGCAGCCATCCGGCTGGTCCAGGGTTACCCGCCAAGCAACTCTGCTGGCTGCCCTTTTCGCTGCCGGGTGTATCGGTAAGGGAGCACCGCCCGAAAACTGCCTCTCCTGCCACGCCGGCATCGAACACGCCTCGGCCACCCACCGCGACTGCGTCGCCTGTCACGGCGGCGACGGCAAGGCCCGGGAGAAAGAGGCGGCGCACCGCGGCATGCTCGGCAAGGGCAACCCCTCGGCGCCCGAGCACTGGGACAAGAGCTGCGGTGCGTGTCACCTGTACCAACTGGACCGGGTGAGGTCGAACCTTATGTACACGACGACGGGCATGATCCGCAACATCCGGCTCACCTGGGAAGGGCCCGAGGATGGGGACTACGCCAGCCGTGGCGGCGAGGTCTCCGATCCCGCCGGTAAGCCGCTGCGGCTCCAGCCGGTGGCGGAGCTTGACCACCTCTCCGGCGAGCTGTACCGCAAGTTCTGCGCTCAGTGTCACGTGGCCCGGGAGAGTGGTGAGGTCTACGGGGCCAGCCACGCCTCGGGGTGCGCCGCCTGCCACTTTCCCTACAACGATCGCGCGCTGTACCGGGGCGGGGACGCCACCGTTCTGGGAAGGGGACCCTACGCGGCCAGCCACGCCATGGAGCGGCTCCCCGGCAACGAGGTCTGTTCCCGTTGCCACAACCGCAGCGGGCGCATCGCCTACTCGTACCAGGGGCTGAACGACGGCAACAACTCGCTGGTGCCGACCCGCTTCGGGCAGCCGGGACCGGTCGTGGCCGGCGGCAACAGGAACCTGACCCACATCGCCCCCGACGTTCACTTCGCCGCCGGGATGGACTGCATCGACTGCCACACCTCGCGCGACCTGATGGGTGACGGCTACTCCTACAAGAACATGTACCTGCAGACCGAGATCGCCTGCGAGGACTGCCACGGCGGGGCGAGGCCACCGCGTTACCGGGAGATCTCCGGCGAAAGCGACGAGGCGCTGCGGGAGTCCCAGGGGTACCGGATGCAGATGCGGCAGGGGATGAAGATGATCCTCACCGCCAAGGGGCGCGCCTACTCCAACGTCTTCTATCGCGACGGCGCGGTGTGGGTGCTGGGCAAGCGCAGCGGCAGGCTCTTCAAAAGCCGGGTGATCACGGGAAGCCCGGAGCATACCGTGGTGGGGCACGGCCGGATGGAATGCTACTCCTGCCACAGCCGCACCGTGGTCCAGTGCTACGGCTGTCACACCAGCTACGACAAGACCCGCTCCGCCATGGACTATGTGAAGGGGATGCCGACGCCGGGTCGCTTCAGCGAGAAGGAAGATTACCGGATGCTCTACCCCTTCCCGCTGGCCCTGAACCAGCGCGGCAGGATCTCCACGGTCACCCCGGGGTGCCAGACCTTCGTGAGCGTGGTGGAGCCGGACAGCAGCCTCTCCAAAAACGAATACGTGGCGCGCTTCAAGGGGAAACAGCAGCTTCGCTTCGCCCCCTTCTACTCGCACAACACCGGCAAGAAGGCGATCGGCTGCGGCGAGTGCCACGGCAACCCCGCCTTCCTCGGATTCGGGCAGCACGTGGTTGCCGGCAGGAACATCGAGGGGACCATGATCTGCGAGCAGTCGGCGGACAAGCCGCTGGACGGCTTTTTGACCCTGCAGGAGGGTAAGGTGCGGGCCTATTCGGCCATAACCCGGGAGCATTCCCGTCCCCTGAACGGCGTCGAGGTGCGGCGCGCCCTGGCGGTGAACCTCTGCCTGGTCTGCCACGACAAGGCCGCCGACCCCATCTATCGAAAGGAGCTGGACCATCGTGCGCTCAATGATGCGCTGCATCGTCGCCTTATCCCTGCTCCTTAGCGCGACAGTCGCTTTCGGCAAGGAGAACTGCACCGTCTGCCATAAGAAGGTGGTCAAGGGGGTGCACCGGGGGCTTCCCTGCCTCTCCTGCCATCTGGACGAAACCAGGACCCTGGCCAACCCCGGCTCCAGGGAGAGCCGCGCCGCGGGCTGTGTCGGCTGCCACAAGGGATACGCGGCGCTCTTCGACCAGCCGATGGGGAGCCGCCGCGGTGAGCTCGACTTCGTGGCGGTGAGCTACGGCCGGGTCGATGCACGCTTCTTCGGCAAGAACTGCGGCGCCTGCCACCTCAAGGGGTGCACCGACTGTCATGCCGGCAAGGGGCACGAGATCGCCAAGCCGCGCGACCGCGACTGCTTCGTCTGCCATAAGGGGTACTTCGTCGGGACCGATTACTACGGCATGGCCCCGCGCGAGGACAGCATGCGCTACCAGCGCGGCGAGGTGGCGTACGGCGAGGCGTACCTCAAGATGACCCCGGACCTGCACGCCGAGGCCGGACTTGCCTGCGGCGACTGCCACTCCATGGCGAGCCTCGCCGCCGGGCGCAAGGCGGCGAAGGGATGCCGGGACTGCCACGAGCCGAAGCAAAGCGTGCCGGAACATCGCATCGCGGCGCACCTGGAAAAAATGGAATGCTGGGCCTGTCACTCGGCCTGGGCCGCACAGGAATACGGCACCTTTTTCCTGCGCTTCACCAACAGCCCCTCGCAGGAGCGCTACGGGCTGCGCAGGGACCAGGTTGCCGAGGAGTACCTGAAGAGCGCCTACCTGCGGCAGCAGGATGCCCCTCCGCTGGGGTTGAACCGGCGGGGGAAGGTGAGCCCCATCAGGCCGGAGTTCATCGCCTACTTCACCGACGTCAGGAACGACCGCGCCGTCTGGGACGAGAACAGGCTGCTGGCGGCCCGGTGGAAGGCGTTTTTCCCCCACACGGTGCGTCGCGGCACGGTGATGTGCGAGGGGTGCCACGACAATCCGCGCCGCTTCCTGCTGGAGCGCAGGGAGGACCGGATCTACCAGCTGCAGGCCGAGGGGATGACGCTCCCCTCCTTCTGGGATGCGGCCGGGCAGCAGATGGGTAACGGTTCGTTCTACCCGGAGCGACGGTACCTGGAACTTTCGCGCAAGAGCACGGCCTATCGGAGGGCGTACCTGGAAAAATGGCAGAACTTGGTCAATCACGTCGAAGCTTCCTCGGTGCCCTGATCGCGCTCGTCGCGGGAGGATGGTTCCTGGGCAGGTTCCTTACGCCGCGGGGCAGGCGCACGAAGACGCTGCTCACGGTAGCCAGGGGTGATCTCCCGCGCGACGGAGCCCTGGTGTACCGGGAGGCGCGCATCGCCGTCCTGGACCGGGGGGGGCAGGTCTACGCGCTGAACCTGATCTGCACGCACCTGGGCTGCACGGTCAACGTGACCCCCGCCGGGCTGGTCTGTCCCTGTCACGGCTCCGAGTTCGATCGCGAGGGGCGGGTGCTGAAAGGCCCCGCCGACCGCGCCCTGGAGCGGTACCAGGTGCACCTGGTGGGCGAGAACTACCACGTGCAACCGTAGGGGCGAATAATCATTCGCCCAGCCGTAAGCTCCCCTCCCTTGACGGGAGGGGCAGGGGGGTGGGTGAAGCCGCAAGGGCACGGCGGTGAGGGCACCTTCCCCCACCCCCTAACCCCCTCCCGCAAGGGGAGGGGTAATAGACAGCGGGAGTCGTCGAGGTTGGCAATGCAGGCGAAACAGCGGGAGCAACTGATTTGATCGAAGACTTCCTGAAACATCTCTTTCCCCGGGCGGTGCTGCAAAAGAACCTGACCCTCTCCTATACCCTGTGCCTGGGGGGGCTCGCCTTCACCTGCCTGATGCTGTTGGTCGCCTCGGGGCTGCTGCTCCTTTTCTACTATCAACCCACCCCTGCCGCCGCCTACCCATCCATCCTGCTCCTGGAATCGTCTGTCTGGGGAGGGCGCTACCTGAGAAGCCTGCACCGGCTCGCCAGCCACTTCTTCCTGGTGCTGATCGTGCTGCACACCCTGAGGGTGATCCTCACCGGCGCCTACCAAAAGCCCCGGCAGCTCAACTGGCTGGTCGGCTGCGCCCTGCTGCTACTCGCCGTATTCGAGGGGTACACCGGCTACCTCCTCCCCATGGATCAGCTCGCCCTCTGGGCCACCCAGACCGGGATGGAACTGGTGCACATCATGCCGTTTGGTGGCGCGCTGCGCGCCGTGCTGGTGCCGGACGGGGTGGGCGAGCCGGCATCGCTGCTGAGGTTTTACGTGCTGCACATCCTGATGATCCCGGGAGCGCTGTTCTTTCTGAGCGGACTCCATTTTTACCGGATCAGGAAGAACAAGGGGGTGCTCCCCTACCTATGAAAAGAGGTTACGTAAAGAGTTCGCCGCACTTCTTCCGGCTCATCAAGATCGCCCTGGCCCTCACGGTGCTGGTCCTCATGGTCCTGGCCGCGCTGGTCCCGGCCCCCTTGCAGGAACAGGCGAACCTCGCCCGAGTCCCCAATCCGGTCAAGTCCGCATGGTTCCTGCTCTGGATCCAGGAGCTGGTCAGCTACTCGAAGTACCTCATCTACCTGGTGCTGGCGCTGGTGGCCGGTTTCCTCGCTCTCCCCTGGCTCTCCCGTCCGGCGCCGTCGCAGTGCGCCTGCTGGTTTCCCCGTGGGTCCCGGGTGGTGACCTGTGCGGCACTGGTCACCTGCGCCCTGGTGCTCGCGCTCACGGTCGTGGCGATGTTCTGCAGAGGTGCCAATTGGCAGTTCGTTTCCCCCTTCTGATCACGCTGGCGGTGCTTCTGCTCCCCTACCAGGCGGTGCAGGCGGGAGGAGCCTCGTGCCTCACGTGCCACCCCGTGCACTACCGTGCCCTGGGAAGCTGCGTGAGTTGCCACGCCGGCGATCCTCGGTCCGACCGGCTGCGCATCGCTCACCACGACCTGGTACCGGGGCGCTTCGCCTGGTTTGCCGTGCCGGGCGCCGCCACCACGGAGCGTGGCCGCGATCTCATGGAGAGGTTCGCCTGCCGCCGCTGTCACAGCTCGGCGGGGAAGGGGAACCGGTTGGCCGCGGACCTGGACCGGCTTCCTGCGGGGGTGACAGCGCAGGCGATTTTCCAGGCGCTCGATAAACCCGCCCTGTTGATGCCCCAGTTTTACTTTGACGACCGGCAAAAAACGGAACTGGTGAATGCAGTGCTGGCGGGGGCGCGGGAGGCTGCGGGCAAAGGGGGGGCGCGCAAGGGGGAGTCGCCCCAGGTGGTGCACTTCGAGGAAGGCGCCGGCGGCAGGGAGAACATCTTCGAGAAGCGCTGCGGTGCCTGCCACCGGGCGCTCACCCGCGACGGGGGAGGGCTGGGGCGCGGGGGGATCGGCCCGAACCTTTCCGGGCTCCTCTCGGAGTTCTATCCGAAGACGGCCCCCGGCCGCAGCCGGTGGAGCGTCGCGGCCTTGGAAAAGTGGCTGGAGAACCCGAGGAAAAGCCGGGAGCAGACCCAGATGCGCCCGGTAGTCCTGCGACCCGGCGAGTTGGACACGCTGGTTGCCCTTCTGGCGGACGCAAAACAGCCCCGCCGGATACCGGGTCCGGCGGGGCTTTCCCTCCCCGTCTCAAGGAGGTGAGAGGCGGGGATGGACCCGTCAGCCGCGCACGATCTCCTCGAGGTTGCTGGCAATGGTGGTCGACGTGGCGGCCTGTTCCTCGGACGCGGTGGCGATCTGTGCGATGACGTGTTCGATCTGCTCGATTGAGTTGACGATGTTGGCGAGCGAGCTGTCCACCTGGTGCGAAAGCGCCTCGCTCACCTCGGCCTCGCTCTTGCCCCGTTCGATCGATTCCACCGCCAGGGCGGTTTCCTTCTGGATCTCTTCGACCATGAGCCGGATCTCCTTGGTCGAGGCCACGGTGCGGTCCGCCAGCCGGCGCACCTCGTCGGCGACCACGGCAAAGCCGCGCCCCTGCTCGCCGGCCCGGGCGGCCTCGATGGCTGCGTTCAATGCCAGCAGGTTGGTCTGGTCGGCGATGTCGTTGATGACGGCGACGAACTCCCCGATCTTGGCGGACTTTTCCCCCAGGTTCCCGACGATTCCCGCCGAGTCCCGCACGATCTCCGCCACCTTGCGCATCTCGCTCACGGCCTGGCTCACCACGCTTTGCCCCTCGCGCGCGTTGCCGGCCACCTCGGCGGCGGAGTCGGCGGCGTTCACCGTGTTGCGCGCCACCTCGTTCACCGTCATGCTCATCTCTTCCATCGCGGTGGCGATCTGGGTCACCCGCGTCTCCAGGTATTCCTTGCGCTCGATGGCCTCCCGCTGGTGCTGTGCCACCGCCTTCTCCGCGGTGATGTCGTTCCAGCAGGCCATGTAGCAGAGCACCTTGGCGGGATCCCTGCTGTCCCAGATCGGGTAGGTAGAGGTGCGCAGGGTCACCTCACCAATCGGGATCTCGGCGGTGTGCGGCATCCTGCCCCGCGGCTCGCCAAAGATGGCGCGGATCCGTGCCGGGTCCTTGTGGAACTGGTGGATGCTGTTGCCGTCGGCGTTGGCCACGTCGGCACCGCGCAGCCCGGAGTTCAACTGGCTGCGGTACTGCTGCATCAGGGCCCGGGCCTGTTTGTTCATATAGATGATCTTGTTGTCGTGGGTGGTGTCGCAGAGCATGACGATGTTGTCGACGTTGTCGAGCATCTGCGTCAGTTTGGCGATTTCCACGGCCTGATCGTCGATCTTACCCTGGTTGGCGTTGCCGAAAAGTTTCATCACTGCTCCCTTCGCGCCTCGGTAGGCGCCGGTTCGGTAGTGCCCATCCCGGGGCAGGCCTGTGCGGGAAGATGCACCGGTCAGGTACCTTCATCGGCAGGAAAGGCCAAAGCTTTAATGGGAGACGGCGTAATTCATCCTTTTCCTGTGGGAGTTTAGGCATCCGGCGTTGCGCTACTTCCCTTCATCGTCGCCCATTGAAATGCTCTACCGCGTTCCGAGCCGAGGACGACGACGATGTTGCATCTGCCCATGACGTGACATCTCGACAGGGAAGTTGCATGCGCGAATAATAATTTTCCGACGGTCGAGTCAACTGTGGACCCTCGGCAGCCGCGCGGCTGCAGCAAGCAACTGTCACAGCGGTCGTGACTGCAATCACGAAAAATTGAGATGGCTGTCATAAAGGGGGGTAATTGGGGACCAAAGACAACATTGCAGTGGACTAATTCGACTACGAGGTGTAAGTTTGTTTCGTTCCGAAGCATCGTCTTCGATTCTTCCCATCACAGAACTGGTATTGACTGGATCTTCTTGTCGTCTCTGCATTACAAGTTGCTTCTGGAGAAATACATGGTCACCTCCTGCTACTCCGGTAACGCTGCCGACAACCTCGCCGGCTCTCCCGCGCTCCTGCTGGAGTCCGCCCTGATCGGCATGGACCGCCTTGCCGTGCAGCAGATCTATGCCGACTCCGGCCTCTCTCCCCTTTGTTTCTGCGAACAGGTCATCGCGCCTGCCCTGACCGTCATCGGCGAGAAGTGGGACCGCGGCGACCTGTCCCTCTCCCATGTCTACATGAGCGGACGCCTCTGCGAGGAGTTCATGGAGCAGGTGCTCGGCGGGCACCCGCCGTTGGTCGATGAGCGCAGGCGCGTGGCGCTGGCGGTGCTCGAGGATTACCACCTGCTGGGCAAACGCCTGGTCGGGTTCGTGCTCAAGGGGGCGGGGATCTCCTACCTGGACTACGGCACGGTGGGCGCGCAGGAACTGGTGCACCGCGTACAGCGGGACGGTGTGCGGGTCCTGTTGATCTCGACGCTGATGCTTCCGTCTGCCCTGAAGGTGCGCGAGGTGCGCGACGGCCTGGACCGGCTCGGGTTGGAGTGCCGCATCATCGTAGGGGGCGCCCCTTTCCGGCTCGACCCCGCCCTGCACCGCGAGGTGGGGGCGGATCTCGGGTGCGATACCGCCTCCCAGGTGCTGCTTGCCCTGGCGCAACTGCGGGAGGGCGTGTCATGACCAGCATGGAGCGGGTCCTTACCGCCATCTCGCACCGGGAACCGGACCGGGTACCCCTGTTCCTGCTCCTTTCCCTACATGGGGCGCGGGAGCTGGGGCTTTCCATCGAGGCGTACTTCTCCAGACCGGAGCACGTGGTGCAGGGGCAGTTGCGCATGTTGGAGCGCTACGGGCACGACTGCATCTACGGGTTCTTCCATGCCTCGCTGGAGGCGGAAGCCTGGGGGGGGAGCACCATCTTCAGGGAGGACGGCCCCCCCAACGCAGGCCCCCCGCCGATCAGGGCCGAGGCGATCGCCTCGCTCGTCCCGCCGCGCATTCAGGAACAGCCGGGGCTCAGGCGGGTGCTGGAAGCGCAGCGCGCATTGAGGCAGGCCGTCGGCGATACGGTCCCCATCGTCGGGGTCGTCATGTCTCCCTTCTCGCTTCCCGTGATGCAGCTTGGCTTCGACCACTACCTCGACCTGATCTTCGACCGCCCTGACCTCATGTACAGGCTTATGGAGCTAAACGGAGCCTTCTGCGCAGAGTGGGCCAACGCCCAGCTTGCCGCCGGAGCCCACGCCATCTGCTATTTCGATCCGCTCGCCTCTCCCAAGATGATCGATCCCGTCCTGTACCGCCGCTTCGGTGCACCCGTCGCGCAAAAGACGATAGCAGCTATCACCGGACCTACCGCCACCCACCTCGCCTCCGGTCCCTGCCTTGGCGTCGTGGACGACCTCGTCGCCACCGGCACGACCATGGTCGGGGTGGGGGAGGACGATCTCGCTGCCGTGAAAGAGAGCTGCCGCGGTCGGCTCACCGTGGTCGGCAACCTCAACGGCATCAGGATGCGCAACTGGGACGACGCGGCCACGGCGACTGCTGTTAAGGAGGCCATCGAGGCGGCGGCTTCAGGCGGTGGCTTCATCCTCTCGGACCAGCACGGCGAGATCCCCTGGCAGGTCCCCGAGGCGACCCTCACCGCGCTCGCGGAGGCCGTACGCGAGTACGGCCGCTACCCGCTGCCCGGCGGGAGGGGGTGATCATGGCCACCCCGCGCATTTATTGCTGCGAGTCCCTGGGGCCCGACGTCCGCGAAGCCTTGGCCGGGAGCACCCTGGCCGGGGCTGAGTGCACCACCTTTACCGGCTGCTGCGGCCGTCCGCCGGTTTCCTGGGACGACCTGCGCCGCCGGTGCGGCACCTCCCCCGCCATCGTGGTGGGAGGGGAATGCCTGGGACACCTGGGCGACCCCCCTGACGACCTGCGCCGGATCCGACTTCTCAAAAAAAGGCACTGCGCGGCGCTCGTCTGCGGCGACTATGCCTTCGGCCGGCTGACAGCCGGCGGTGGCTACCTGGTCACGCCGGGGTGGCTCGCTCATTGGCGCTCCTTCGTGGAGGGGTGGGGATTCGACGCGAGTACCGGCGCCGACTTCTTCGCCGAAAGCTGCGCGAGGATCACCCTGGTCGACACCGGGAGTGTGCCGCAGAGCTCGAGCTCGCTTGCGGAGTTCGGCGCCTTCGTGCAGCGGCCGGTGGAAACGGTGCCGGTAGGCCTGGAGCTGCTGAGCCTGCAGCTGGAGCGGGCACACGGTGCACTGGAGTGGCAGGGTCGCGGTGATGCAGCGGCGCGCGAGCCGGCCTCCGATTACGCGCTTTTGCTCGATCTGCTATCCCGGATGTCGAGCAGCAGCGGTGAGCAGGGGGTGGTCGAGGAGCTCATCTCCGTTTTCGCCATGCTCTTTGGAGCCGGGGAGGTGGCCTTCGTTCCTGCCAGTGGCGCGCCGCCGTACCGTCACGGGGAGACGGTGACCGAAGAGCCGACCTTGCGCAGGCTTGCCTCGGGGATGCAGGGGAGTTTCGAGGTGGCCGCGGATGCCCGGGGATTCCTGGTGTGCCTGAACCACAACGGTCTGGTAGGTTGGCTGTGGGCGGGGGACTTCGCCCTCCCCCAGCACCTGCAGAGGTACCTGAACCTCGCCGTCAGCGCCGCCAACGTCTGCGCCATGGCCATCGTCTCGGCCCGCACCGTCTCACGCAGTCTCAAGGAGAGCGAGGACAAGTACCGGCTGCTGTTCGAGAACATGGGCAACGGCTTCGCCCTGTTGGAAATGCTGCTGGGGCCGCAGGGAACCCCCGCCGACTTCCGCTTCGTCGAGGTCAATCCCGCCTTCGAGGCTTTCACCGGGCAGACCGAAGCGGCACTGGTGGGGCGGACCCTGCTGGAGCTGCTCCCCGATTTCGACCCTGCCCAGATGGAGAGCCTGGGGCAGCTCGCCCGCGAGGGGACGCCGCTGGCCCTGGAGCGATACTTCTTCAACGGCAAGTGCTGTCAGGTCTGGCTCTTCCGTCCCAGGCCCGGGTACTGCGGCATGATCATCAACGACATCACCCAACAAAAGCTGCTGGAGGACAAACTCAGGCAGTCGATCAAGATGGAGTCGGTGGGGCGTCTGGCGGGTGGGGTGGCGCACGAGTTCAACAACATGCTGTCGGTCATCATCGGCTACGCCGAGATGCTGGGCATGGAGTACCACGGCAACAGGCGGATCGCGGATTCGCTGCAGGAGATATCCAAGGCGGCGCAACGCTCCCGGGACCTCACCGCGCAGCTCCTGTGCTTTTCGCGGCAGCAGCTCATCTCGCCGAAAATGGTGGACGTGAACCAGGCGCTGGGGGACCTGGCCCGCAAGGTTTCACTGCTGGCCGGCGCGGGAACGCGGGTCTCACTGAAGCTTTGCCTCGAGCCGTGGCCGGTCAGGATCGACCCGGCCCAACTGGAAGAGATCATCACCAATGTCGTCAGCAACGCCGGCGCAGCCATGCCCGACGGGGGAAGCCTGATCATCGGGACGGGCAACGTCACGGTAGGTGATGAAACCTGCAGCACCAATATCGACGCGGCGCCGGGGGATTACCTGGAGATTTCCATCTCCGATTCAGGACACGGTATGGACGGCGAAACCTGCAGGCACGTGTTCGAACCTTTCTTCACCACGCGTGAGGTAGGGCAGGGTAACGGGCTGGGACTCGCCAGCGTGTACGGCATGGTGACCCAAAACGGCGGCTTCGTGACCGTGGAGAGCGAACGCGGCATGGGCACCACCTTCAGGGTCTTTCTCCCCCGCCATCGGGACCGGGTAGCTGAGGTGAAGCCGGTGCCGGCCGGGGGTGCAACCGGGACGGTGCTGGTGGTCGAGGATGACGAGATCGTCGGAAGGATGACGCTGAAGATGCTGGAGCACATGGGGTACCGCGTGCTGCTGGCGGGGAACGCGATGGAGGCGCTGGAGCTGTGTCGCTCCGAACACCGGATCGACCTGGTACTCTCGGACGTGATGCTTCCTGGTGCGAGCGGCCGGGACGCCGTGGAAACCATCCTCGCCCTGCGTCCCGATCTGAAGATCATCTACATGTCCGGCTATGCGCCGGAAACCCTGCTGGACAAGGGGGTCGACCGCCGCCGGGTCAACTTCATCCAGAAGCCATTCGACATGGCGAGCCTCGGAGAAAAGATCAGGTCCACCCTTTCCGGTAACGTCGCTACCTGGTAGTTCCCCCGCTCTCTCCCCCGTCTTGGTGACCACGCCGGAAGCAGAGGGCCAGCACACCCGCCAGTGCCAGGGTCGCTGCCAGCAGCAAAGCCGAAACAGCAGGATCGCTCAAAAGTGACGGCCGTACCAGCAGCACCCCAGCCAGCCCCAGCATCATGAGCCCCGACACCAGCTTCAGCACCCGCCCCTGCCATTCACTGAGCTTCCGCCCCCCCAGCGTTACCGTAAAGACCGCGACGATTGCCGCCAGAGGTACCACATAAACAAGACAGTATAGGGCAAGGTACGAGTAATAGCCTGGCGCCGAGAGCCGGTGCAGCGTGAGCGCGCGGGTGAAAACCATGGGAAAACCCGCGGTGCATAGCAGCTCGTAGCTGTTGGCGGCGACGGCGAGAACGCCGGTTCCGGCCAGAAGCGCCGGGAGCTGCTCCGCCTTCATAAGACGCCTCATCCGGGCGAAGAGCATGGGTTTTTTCCCCTCCGGGATGCTCAGGGTAACCCCCTGCCGGAACAGGAAGAAGTCCTTCACGTTGACCAGGCCGATGAGAAGCGCCAGAACCCCTGCGGCCGTGGTGACGGCGGGGAGCGTCCCCGCCACCAGGAACAGGTTCAGCCAGGCCGCCAGGAACAGGAAGTACAAAACCCCCGACACCAGGACGAAGACCCCTCCGATGAGGAACATCCGGCGCCGCGACCGGGCGTGGATCAAAAGACTCAAAAGAAAGAACAGCACGAAGAAGGCGCACGGATTGAAGCTGTCCAGCGCGGCGATCACGATCGTGAAGACGGGGAGGGACCGCTGCGGGTCCAAATCTCCCACGACGGGGACGGTGACGTGCTCGGCGGCCCGGGGAGGTGCGGCCGGCGGTATCTGGTGCTGCAGTGCCTCCTTGACCGCGTTTTCCAGCTGCGCCGGGGTCTGCTCGGAAAATCCGCTGAAATAGTGGGGGCCGATGATGAAGACCGGGACGCCGGTCGCCTCCCGGCCCCGCTCCTTCGCCATGCGCATGAGCAGCGGGATGTTGTCGCGGTGCTGCAGCACCTCCCATGATTGCACCGTCAGTCCCGGGTGTTTACGCTGCAGTTCCTGCAGGAACGGCTTGGCCTGCGCGCAATGCGGGCAACCTTCGCCCCAGAAGTAGTAGAGGGTGGTGCCGGAGGAGGCTTCGGCCGGACGGTAAAGGCAGACGACGCAGAGGAGAACCAGGAGCAGGAAAAAGGGGAGGCGATGCGGGAGGGGAGGGAGACGGTGCCCGCCGGGATGGGGGCGAAGCGAAGTGGCGGCGTCGCGAAAGCCGGAGCCCGGACCCACGCGGCGTTTTGTCGGCTGGTGCGTACCCATGCCGGAAATGATACTACGCGCGCGCCTTTTGGCCAGGAGGCCCCGCTCAGACCAGCCGGTAGGCCTTCAGTTCCTGCTTGAGCCAGGCGTAGACGACGGGGGCCGCGACGAGGCCCGCCATGCCGAAGATGGCCTCCATGACCAGCATCGCGGTCAAAAGCTCCCAGACGCTCGCCTTCACCTCGCTGCCGACGATGCGGGCGTTGGTGAAGTACTCCAGCTTGTGGATCAGCACCAGGAAGGCGAGCGAGGCGAGGCCGACCAGGGGGGAGACCCCGAGGCTGATCAGCACGATGGTGAAGTTGGAGATGAGGTTTCCAACCACCGGAAGCAGCCCGGCGATGAAAGTGAGCAGGATCAAGAGCGTTACCATGGGGAGGTAGATCCCGCACAGGGGAAGGACCACGGCCAGGTACAGCGCGGTCAGGGCCGTGTTCAGAAGCGAGATCTTCACCTGGGCGAAGACCACCTTATCGAAGGCACCGGCGAGGTTCAGCAGCCGCTCGTGCAGGTGGGCGGCCAGCGGCGGGAACCCCTCTTCCTTATTGAACCGGTGCAGGACGGCGAGGCTCCCCACCACCATGCCCAGAACCAGGTGCGCGAAGGTCTTCACCCCGCTCATGCCGACGGACGAGATGTTCTTGCCGTGCTCGCGCAGCATGGTGACTATCTGCTCGCGCAGCTCGTCTACCGTGTCCGGGAGGAGCGCGGTGAGGTCCTCGGGGAGGTTCCGCTTCAGGTTGTCCAGGGTCTCCGCGGCGGTCCCCAAGAGGTTCGACATGCCGTGATGTCCACGCAGGAAGGACCACAGCCCCAGGCATATCCCCGAGACCAGCCCGATCACGAAGAGGATGATCCCCGCCAGGGCCACCTTCTGGGTCAGGGTACCCCAGCGCACCGGGAGCTTGAGCGCCAGCTTCGCGGTCAGCGCGTAGACCGCAAGGCCGGCGAAGACCGCGGGCAGCAAGTGGAAGTGCAGCACGGTGACGACGGCGGCGACCGCCAGCGAATAACTTACCTGCAGGGTAGTGGGGACCTGTCTCGTTTCCATGACCATCTTTTTACTATCAACTCTTGCGCCCGTCCAGAAAAATGAGGGATTGTTGTTCCGCTTTGCAACCAAGGGGTGCCGCACGGGCAAAAAAAGGCGCCCGCGGTTTGGCTGCGGGCGCCTTTTTTAGGGCTGGACGCGAGGGTCGGGACTTAGCCAAGCCCCTTCGCCGCCGCGAGCACCGCCGCGTAGTCCGGCTCCTGGGTCACCTCGGGGACGAACTGGATGTAGCGGATCACGTTCTTTTGGTCGATGACGAAGATGGCGCGGGCCAGAAGCTTCAGTTCTTCGATCAGCACTCCGTAGGCCAGGGCGAAGGAGCGGTCGCGGTAATCGGAAAGGGTGACGACCTTGTCGATGCCGGCGGCTCCGCACCACCTCTTCTGGGCGAAAGGGAGGTCGGCGCTTACGGTCAGGACCACCACGTTCCCCGGCAGCCCCGCCGCTTCCTGGTTGAAGCGCCTGGTTTCCGTGTCACAGACCGGCGTGTCCAGTGAAGGTACCGCGCTGATGATCTTGACCTTTCCCTCATAGCTCGCCAGCGTCACCTGACTGAGAGAGTTGTCCACCACGGCGAAATTGGGAGCGGCATCCCCCACCTTCAGTTCCGGCCCCACCAGTGTCACCGGGTTTCCCTTGAAAGTTACTTTAGGCATAGTTCCTCCTGCACAGGTTGAATTCTCGGGAAAGGGTAAGACATTTTGCGCGGATTGCAACTGCTGCCTTATACAGGGGAGGCCTGCGCGCCCGGGCGTGTCCGCTAGAGAAGGTTCTTCTGCCTCCCCCTCCCGCAAGGGGAGGGGGGACCACGAGGGGAAAGGGGACAGGCACCTGCGGAGCCAGTCCCCTTGTTACGGCATGGGGAGCCCGTCGACCAGGAGGCGGGTCACTTCCTCCGGGGGGGCCGGGCGGCAGAAGAGGTACCCCTGCATGACGGCGCAGCCGTGGTCCAAGAGGAAGGTCATCTGCTCGGCGGTCTCGACCCCCTCGGCGACGATATCCAGCCTCATGCTGGTGGCCATGGAGATGATGGCGGTGGTGATGGCCGCTCCGTCGGCGTCCTTGGTCACGCCCGTTATGAAGGAGCGGTCGATCTTCAAGGTGTCGATGGGAAAGCGCCTGAGGTAGCTGAGCGAAGAGTAGCCGGTGCCGAAGTCGTCGATGGAGACGGTGACCCCCATGCGCTTCAAATCGGCCAGCGTCGCCGTGGCCTGCTCCACGTCGCGCATGATCACCCCCTCGGTCAGTTCCACCTCCAGGTGGCGCCCCTCCAGCCCGAAGTTTTGCAGGCACTCGGCCACCATCTCCACCAGGCTCTTCTTGAGGAAATGGCAGCCGGACAGGTTCACCGCCACCCGTGGGGGGGTGATGCCCTGGGCGCGCCAGGCGGCGATCTGGCGGCAGACCGCGTGCACCACCCATTCGTCGATCAGCATGATCTGACCGCTCTCCTCCGCGAACGGGATGAAGCTGACGGGGGGGACGAAGCCCAGTTCCGGGCTCTGCCAACGGATCAGGGCCTCCAAACCGACGATGCGGCCGCTGTCGGCGTCGACCTGCGGCTGGTAGTACAGCACGAATTCCTCGTTCGCCAAGGCCTTCCTGAGCTGCCGCTCCAGGAGTAACCGCTCGCAGGCCGCGTCGTTCAGGGCCTGCATGAAGAACTGGGCGTTGTTGCGTCCCTCCTTCTTGGCGTGGTACATGGCGGTGTCGGCGTTTTTCACCAGGGTCATGGCGTCCTCCCCGTCATCGGGGTAGATGCTGATGCCGATGCTGGCCGAGACGCAGATTTCAACACCGTCCAGGAGGAAGGGGTCCGAAAGGAGCTGCAGGATGCGCTGGGAGGCGGCGATCACCCCCTTGCTGTCCTGGATGTCCTCCATGATGACCGTGAACTCGTCTCCCCCCAGCCGGGCCACCGGGTTGCCGTCCCCCGCCGCCCCCAACCCCTGCCAGACGGAATCATAGCCGCGGATGCAGTGCTTGAGGCGCTCGGACACTTCCCGGAGCAGGTTGTCCCCCACGTCGTGACCCAGGGTGTCGTTGATCTCCTTGAAGCGGTCCAGGTCGAGGAAGAGGACGGCAACCTTCTTCCGGTAGCGGCGTGCGAAGGTGAGGGCGCGTTCCAGAAGCTCGCCGAAGAGGACCCGGTTGGGAAGGCCGGTGACGCTGTCGTAGTAGGCGAGGGCGCGCACCTGTTCTTCGATCCGCTTCCTCTCGGTTATGTCCTGGATGGTGCCGGAGATGTGCACCACTCGGCCGCTCTCGTCGATGGCGACCTCCCCCTCGGTATGGCAGCAGCGCTCGTCGCCGCGCGGGAGCACGATCTGGTGGTCCAGGCTGATCGGCCGCTGGTAGGAGCAGGCGTCCTCGAAGGCCTTGTTGAAGAGCTCCTTGTCCAGGGGGTGGATCGTGTTGAGAAAGGCCTGATAGGAGGAGTCGAACCCGTCGGGGGCGACGGCGAAGATGGTGGAAATTTCCTGGGACCAGTAGAACTTGTCGTTGAGGACGTCCCACTCCCAGCTCCCCATGTGGGCGATGCGGTGGGCGTTGCTCAGGCGTGCCTCGCTCACCCTGAGGTCGCGCATGGCCTTGCTGGATCGGAGCATGTAGCGGACCCGGTGCCGCAGGATGGCCCACTGGATCGGCTTGGTGACGAAATCGGTGGCCCCCGCGTCGTAGGCCTGCTCGATGGCGCGCGTATCGTCCAGGCCGGTCATCATGAGGATGGGCACGTCGCCTCCGGCCGGCACGGCGCGCAGGGCGCGGCAGGTCGCGAAGCCGTCCATTTCCGGCATCATCACGTCGAGCAGGACGATGTCGGGCTGCAACTGCCGGAACTGCTCCAGGGCGACCACCCCGTTTTCCGCCTCCGCAACGAAGAACCCTGCCTGTTCCAGGGCCGCCACGGCCAGGGCCCGCATCATCTCGTCGTCATCGGCAACCAGGACCACCTCGGGTCGCAGTTCGTTCTCATCCTCGGTCTGGTACGCTTCCATTTTCGCAGTCATCTCCTCCATGGTCGTTACACCGGCAGCGTCTGTGCGGCTGCTTCCTTCAATCTCATCCGATCTGCTCGGGCCCCGGGGCGAGGTCCGGCAGTGCGGTGAGGTACTCCACCGCCTTTCGGTGCTGCGTTTCGATCCGGCTCACGAGCGGCTCGGCCCCTTCCAGGACCCCTTCGACGGTCAGCAGCTCCAGGTGGCGGCAGGTATCGGAGAGCGCGAGGCAACCAAGCGAAGCGCTGCTCGATTTCAGGGTATGGGCGGCTTGGCGCACCCTCTGCGGATCCCCTCCGGCTAGCCCCTCCCGCATCGAGGCCACCAGCAGCGGGCTGGACTTCATGAACGACCCGACCACCTTGGCCAGCAGGTCGGGCTTGCCCGGGAGCTGCAGCGCGCGGATCTCGTCCAGGACCGCAGGATCGATGCCGTTGCCGGCGTCGGTCGCCGCAGCTTCGGCCGATAGTGCCGGTTCCTCCGCGCAGGGAGCCTGCGGTGCGATCCAGCGCTGCAGCATGGCGACCAGCTGTGCCTGTGTGAAGGGCTTGGTCAGATAGTCGTCCATCCCGGCCGCGAAGCACTGTTCGCGGTCGCCGCGCATGGCGTGGGCGGTCAGGGCTATGATGGTGCGCCGTTTTCCTTCCGGTGCGCCGTCCTCCCGCTCCCGGATGGCCCGGGTGGCGGCGTAGCCGTCCATGAGCGGCATCTGGCAATCCATGAAGATCAGGTCGAAGTCGTGGTGCGCGACGGCATCGAGGGCTTCGACGCCGTTGTTGGCCACGCTGACCCGGCAGCCGGAGGCCTCCAGCATGGCCGTTGCCACATCCTGATTGACCGGGTTGTCCTCCACCAGCAGGACCGCTGCCGACAGCGCCGCCGCCGTCCCCTGCTCCGTGTCGAGCTGCGGCCGTACCGCGCGACTCATCCCCACCCCCAGAAGATCGATTATGGCGTTGTACAGGCGGGACTGGCGCACCGGCTTGCTGATGTAGCAGCCGATGCCGGCCCTGATCGCCTCCGCCTCGTCGCCGTACTGCCCGACGGAAGTGACCATGAGCAGCCGGGTCGAGGCCAGCGCCGGGTCCGCCTTGATGGCGCGGGCCAGATCGATGCCGTTCATCACCGGCATCTGCATGTCGAGGATGGCCAGGTCGTACGGCGCCTTGTCCCGGGCCGCCCGCCGCATCAGTTCGAGGGCCGTCGCCCCGTTGTCGGCCATGTCGGCGCCGATACCCCAGGCGTACAGCTCGTGGTGCATGATGCTCAGGTTGGTTGAGTTGTCGTCCACGATGAGCGCCCGGTAGCCCGCCAGGGAAACCCCTTCGGGGGGCGTGGCGCGCTGCGCGGTATCCCGGCGCAGCTTTAGCGTGAACCGGAAGGTGGACCCTATCCCGAGCTCGCTCTCCAGGGTGATCTCCCCTCCCATCAGCTCCACGAGCTGGCGGGCGATGGTGAGGCCCAACCCGGTGCCGCCGTACTTGCGGGTGGTGGAGTTGTCCGCCTGCGAGAAAACCTCGAAGATCCGCTCCTTCACCTCGGGGGGGATGCCGATGCCGGTATCGGCCACCTCGAGCTGCACCACGGACACCTCGCCGCGTTCCTCCTTGAGCGTCCCCCGGATCACCACCTCGCCCCGGTCGGTGAACTTGACCGCGTTGCCCACCAGGTTCATCAGGATCTGGTGCACCCGCACCTGGTCCCCCACCAGCACCGGCGGCACGTCCTTTTCCACCAGGGCGACGATCTCGAGCCCCTTGCGGTGTGCCGTTTCCGCGAGGAGCTCGACCACGTCGGCCACGGTCTCCTGCAGGTTGAAGGCGGTCTCCTCGAGTTCCAGTTTGCCGGCCTCTATCTTGGAGAAGTCCAGGATGTCGTTGATGATGCTGAGCAGCGCCTCTCCGGAGCGGCGTACCGAGGAGACGAAACGGTTCTGCTGCTCGTCGAGCCTGGTGGCCATGAGGAGCTCGGTCATCCCCAGCATGCCGTTCATAGGGGTGCGGATCTCGTGGCTCATGTTGGCGAGGAACTGGCTCTTGGCGCGGCTGGCCGTCTGTGCCGCCTCCATGGCACGCTGCAATTCGGCCACGGTCAGCTCCAGCTCCTGGGTACGCTGTGCCACCTTCTGCTCCAGCTGATCGCGATAGCTGGCCAGCTCGTGGTCGCGGGCCTGGATCTGCCCCAGCATTTCGTTGAAGCCCTCCATGAGGGCGCCCAGCTCATCGTCACCGCTTTTTTCCACCCGGACCGCGTAGTCCTGGTCCCGCGATACCCCTTCCATGGTGCGGGCAAGCTGCATGATGGGCGCCGAGACCACCCCCTGCAACTTCAGCGAGACCAGGTACGAGCAGAACAGGCTTCCCAGCATTGCCAGCAATGCGCCTGAGAGCACCCAGATCAGCTTCGAGTTGACCTCGCGGTAGTCGGCGCGGATCACGACGGTCCCCAGCTGCTGCCCCTCCAGGAGGATCTTGGAACTGACCACCATGTCGCCGTCCACATCCCAGAGGTCCCCCCCTGCCGCCTCGAGGGCCAGGGCTTTGCCGGTCTTTGCCTGCGGCTCGACCCCCGGAGCATGATAAGAGGCGAAAGGCTGCCAGTCCTCGGCAAGGATGTAGGCCTCGAGGATATACTTCTTGTCTTCGAGGAACTGCAGCGTGCGCTGGGCGTCCTTCTTGTCCCCGAAGGCTACCGCGGCAGAGCTGTTGTGTCCGACGATGGAGGCGAGCGTGGAGAGTTCCTGGTGCATGCCGATGCGGGATAAGACGAAGGTGCCCACCACGAAGGTGAGCGAGACGAGCACCAGGGTGAAGCCGCTGGCGATCAGCAGGATCAGTAGCAATTTTTTCCGAATCGGCAATCGACCGATCAATTTCCGCATGGCTTCTACCTGTGCAATGAGATGACTGTTCTGGTCACCTTTCCTATATCCGATCCCTGTGTCCGTTGACGTATATCCTGTTAGTGCAACCGTATCGGAAAAAGGATGTGGGAACTTGAACCATTTTGCGCGGGTCCTGATAGGCAATGGCATCTTGTCGAGGTGAGGGAGTGCGGAATTCAGGGGAGCTCTAGGGAGCGCATCCGGAAGGAAACGAAAAAGCGGGGGAGGGATGCATGGCATGATCCCTCCCCCGCCTCAGTGGGGTTTAGTGCCGCCGGACTTGCGGCTTCAGTCGAGGTCGATGACGACCGGTTTCCCTTCGTGGGCCGAGGCGTAGGCGCCCAACTCGTAGTCCTTCTGAGAGATGTGCCTGACGAGCCAGTCCTTCAGGAAGGTGATGATTTCCAGAGAGATGGCGCTCGTTCCCGCCAGGAACTCCTTCTGGATCTCCCCGATTCTTCTGATGAAGAAGGCATGTTCCGTCAGGTGTTCCTCGCTCGCGGGGAACGCTACTTTATCCATCAGCAACTCTTCCTGAGCGAAGTGATAGGTTGCATAATCGATGAGCTCATCCAGCACGGTCTCGAGGCTCTTTCTGGACTTCCCGTCACAGAATTCGTCGTACGTCTTGTTGAGCAGTTCCACCAAGTGTTCATGATGTTCGTCGATCATGTCGTGTCCGACCGCCAGACTTCCATCCCACGTCACGATAGGCATGTAGAGCCCTCCTGTTCAAGTATCATGTGGTTGTTATCGGAACGGGTGGGATGAAACTTGAAGAAGTGTGATCTGCTAAAAGTACTATGCAGCCCAGAATGACGAAAAAGGCACCTGCATCAAGCTGCAGGTGCCTTTTTCACTTCAATGCCAAGGGGCTAGGCGACCAGGCGCCGACCGAGCTCGAAAGCCTTCCGGCAGTTTTCCGGGAAGAGCACGCTGTGCCTTTGCCGCCGCTGTTCCGGGTCGAAATAGCTGAAGACGTATTTGTCGTAGTCGTCGAACTGCAGGGTCTCGTTGCAGCAGAGCGTTTCGCACTGGCCGAAGATCCGGCCGAGGAAGGCTTCGTTGCCGCCCATGTGGACCGCGTAGTTGACCTGCTGCATGACGGCTTCCGGCACGTTCATGGTGTAGATGAAGGCGGTCCGGATCTTTTTCTCGAACAGTGACTCAGGCGGCTGCGCGTACACGAAGTACTGGAACAGGAGTCTTTCCAGGAAGGAGCACATCTCCCCTGTCGCCCTGCCGAAGTAGACCGGCGAGCCGAGCACCAGCCCGTCGGCCTGCGCGATCTTCTCGAGGACCGGCGTCAGGCCGTCCCGCATGGCGCACTTTCCGTAGCTCTTGCCCCCCTTGAGCTTGCAGGCAAAGCAGCTGGTGCATCCCTTGAAGTCCAAGTCGTAGAGATGAATAAGCTCCGTTTCCGCCCCTTGGGCCGCCGCACCCTCCAGCGCCTTTTGCAGCACTTGGGCGGTGTTCCATTGTTTCCTGGGACTGCCGTTGATTCCGATGACTTTCATGGAGGTCCTCCTGGTATTGATGTGCCGTGCGGGCATGGCAGCGAGATTTCCGGCAGCATAGACCAAAGGGCGCACGCTGGATAGTACGAACCTTTTGGTGCCATAGTACCCGTCCGGAAACTGTGAGCGCAGGCGGATCTCACCCTGCGTAGAGAAATACCCCTGCGATGGCTGCTGCCGTGAGCAGCAGCGGTTCGGGGATTTTGAAGCGCCAGAGGATGGCGAGACTGACTGCGCCGATTATGGCGGTCGGGAGGTCGAAGATGGAACCTTGCCCGAGAATTAGCGCGGCTCCGGCAATGGCCCCCGAGGCTGCCGACGTCGCTCCTTTCACGAATCCCTTGAGCTCGGGCCGGTCACGGTTTCGGAGGATGTATCTGCCCATGAACAGCACAGGTACACCGGAAGAAAGACGCCGGCGGAGGCGACCAGGGCGCCCCAGAAACCAGCGACGAGGAACCCCACAAACGCCGCGGTGATGACGACCGGCCCCGGGGTAATGATGCCGACGGCAACCGCGTCCAGGACCGTTCGGTAAGCCAGTGGTGCCGCAACACCACTCCTTGGTGCAGGAAGGGTACGATAGCGAGTCCACTGCCAAAGGTGAAGGCGCCGGCCTTCACGAAGAAAGCTCCCAGTTGCAGAAGGACGGGAGTTGCCATGCCGGTACTCAAAGTTGGTACGGCAGCCATGATGCTGCGGGGCTTCAGGCGACTGCCGGGGGGGGAGTAAAGGAGCATGCCGACCAGCCCTGTGGCAACGAAAAGAAGGGCGATTTCGGCGCGAGCGACCACGGTAATAATGGCTACCATGACGAAGATGGCCCAGAGACGGCGGTCGGTGCCGACGGTGGTGCGCGCGAGACGATACGCCGACAGCGCCACGATGGCGATGATGGTCGGCCCCATGCCATAGAACAGGGCCTGGACCACGGGAAGCCCATGGTAGGAAACGTACAGCCAGGAGACCGCGATTACGATCAAGAAGGTGGGCAGGATGAAGACGATGCCGACCAGGGAAGCGCCGGCCACGCCGTGACGAATGAATCCGATCCACATGGCGAGCTGGGCGGCGAGGGGGCCGGGCATCATCTGCGAGAAGGCAAGCCCCTCGCGGTACTCGTCCTCCGTGATCCAGCCGCGTGGGATGAGGTCGCGTTGCATGTAGCCCGCCAGGGCAATCGGGCCTCCGAAGCCGCTGGCACCTAGACGAAGGAAATAGAGCACCAGTTCCCACAGTCCCACGGTGGGCTCCTTCCCCGTCACCCTCCTGATGTCGTCATTTTCTTGCATGTCATTTACCTGCGTTGGTTCGATCCTGGTACCCTGCCCCTCGTGGCGTGGAGGCTAC
Source organism: Geomonas oryzisoli (assembly GCF_018986915.1). Lineage (NCBI taxonomy): Bacteria > Pseudomonadati > Thermodesulfobacteriota > Desulfuromonadia > Geobacterales > Geobacteraceae > Geomonas > Geomonas oryzisoli. The sequence goes on along the minus strand of NZ_CP076723.1, from coordinate 4,433,539 downwards.
CGAAAACATTACCAGTGTTTGCACATTCTGTCACAAGGGTGCCGACACTGGTCACCACTTCCAACCGATCACCCGCAAGATCACCTACCCAATGGGAAGGCCCGTATTGCTGACCCTTCAGGTTGAGCGGTCGAAGTTGCAGGTTGGACGGTCGAAGTTGAAGGTTGGGCCGTCGAAGTTGCAGGTTGGGCCGTCGAAGTTGCAGGTTGGGCCGTCGAAGTTGCAGGTTGGACCGTCGAAGTTGCAGGTTGGATCGTCGAAGGGGCAGGTAAGACCGCCAAGTGGGGTGGGGTCCGGATAGGAACCAGAACCTAAAGAAGATCGCCCCCGCTGGGCGTGGTCCCAACGGAGGCATTTGGAAGTATCAGGCTTGGGGTAAGGAGACGAAGTTGGACCACGGCCCGGTGACCCTGCCGCGAATGGCCCTGATTCTCAGCCAGTTGTTCGTGGTACGGTTAATGTTGGGCAGCATGATGTCCCTGCTGTTGGTTGCCGATGTGATGAGCTTCCAGTTCCCCTCAACGTTTGGATCACCTTCGCACAGCCAAACCTGGTACCCCTTCGCGCCTTGAACCTTGGAGACGGTGGCGAAAAGGTTTCCTAGCGCATCATAGATGATTCTGAAACCGTGGGGCTGGGTCAGGATCACCTTTTTGGAGGGATTCTTCGCCGGAAGCCGGACCAGACCAAGCTTTTGAGGCATGGTCGGATCTTTGATGGCGGCACTTCTAGCAAGGCCACTGAGCATGTTGAGGAACTGCTTGACCGCCTCGCGGTCTTCCTCGAACGCTTTTACCCCCTCGGGCTCCCCTTTCAGGAAGCCGGGATATCCACGTTCAAGGCGAGCATGGAGTTCGGCGTAAGATTCAGGGGTCGGGAATAGCGACATGAGGTAAGCGTACACCTCTGGAGTGAACGCCACTACCATCGCCGCAGAGTGAGTGATCAATTCCGGATCGCTGACGTCGTTAAACGGCATGTCAAAACCCTCCTTGATTGGAAATATTTAATCCTGAAGAGCGTAACCGCGTCAATCCATTTGGCAAGCAGAAATTTTGGAATTCCTTTACCCCGGTTGAGAGCCGGCCGTAACAAAAGGTGGGGTGGACCAGCACAGATGGTAGAGGGAGACGGGCAGATCTTGCTGCGTTACCAGTGCTTAGGCAGGAGGATGCGGAATTCGGCACCGATGCCGGGGTGATTGACCACCTGGATCTTGCCGCCGTGGTTGGTGATGATGCGGTTGGCGATGGGGAGGCCCAGGCCGGTACCGGTCTGCTTGGTGGTGAAGAAGGGGGTGAAGATGTTGTTCAACTGCTCGAGCGGGATGCCGCCGCCGGTATCGACGATCTTCACCGAGATGGCTTCCTTGCCGTCCAACTCGGCGGGGTGCACCTGGATCGAGAGCTGCCCCCCCGGCGCCATGGCCTCGATGGAGTTCTGGATGATGTTGATAAACACCTGCTTCAACTGCTGGCAGTCGCCGAGGAGTAACTGGCGCTGACGCGGGAACTTGGTGCTGATCTCGATCTGCTTCTCCTCGACCGTGGGCGCGGTCATGGCAAGGGTCTCGTTGACGATATCCACGATGTTGCAGCGGGTGTAGCAGATGGTGGTCTTTTTGGAAAAGAGCAGGATCTCGGAGAGGATCCCTTCCAGGCGCACGACCTCCCGCACGATCAGGTCGGCGCTGGCCCGCTCGTCGCTCTCGGCGGGGAGCTTGCGCGCGAGGCGCCCGGCGAAACCGCCGATGGAGACCAGCGGTCCCTTCAGTTCGTGCGCGATGCCCGCGGCCATCTCACCGATGGTTGCCAGCCGCTCCTTCTGGAGCAGGCTCTCCTGGGCCTCGCTCAACTGGCGGTGGGCGTCCTCGATCCGGTTGTAGAGCATCGAGTTCTCGATCGCCATGCCGGCCTGGTTGGTAAAAAGCTGCAAAAAACGCAGGTGCTCCTGGGTGATCGGGGAGAGGGTGAGCGCGTTGTCGACCAGCACCACCCCGACCGTCTGGCCGTGGGCGATCAGGGGGGAAGCTGCCAGCGCGGTGCGGGAGACCGCGGCCGTGTCGGCGCCGATGCCGGTCTCTTCCGGGATGTATATCAACCGCCTCTCGAGCACGGCCTGCGATGCGATGTTCAAGGTCGGGTCCAGCTCCAGCCTCTTGCCCTGCACCTGCCGGGAGAATTCGGACTCCCGCTGAGCCGCCATCTCAGCCTCGGTTATGTCCCAACGGCTGGAGAGGAGGTCGTCGCCTCCCCCTTGCGGCATGGGAAGGGGAGGGGCGTTCTCGGAAGTAACCCCTAGCATCCCCACCAGCGACCCTGAACGCTCGTTGGAGAGAAACAGCATGGCCCGGTCGAAGAACGGTGTTGGGCCTGAGGTGAGGGCGGTAAGGGTCAGGTGGATCAGCTTGTTCAGCTTGATGGTGGAGAGCATGGTGTTGCTCAGCCGGTACAGAAGGGACAGTTCCTTCAGTTTCTTCTCGTTCTCCGTGTCGAAGCTCGCCACCCGCTCCTCGCAGATCGCCTCGGTGAGCGCACCGGCGACCAGGCGGGCCATGGTCCCGGTAAATTCCGCCTGTTCCGCGGACAGCAGGTCCGCCCTGCCGAACAGGGAGAGGGTGCCCAGGAGTTGACCGTTGCAGCTGAGCGGGGCGCAGAGGGCATAGCGGCACGATCCCGGCAGGGGGAGCTTGTCGGTACGGGGGGCGCCGGCGGCAAGGGCGCGAGCCGAGAACCTCTGCTCGAACTCGAGTAACGCCGTCAGCTCTCGTCTGGAACTGCTGTGGCACCCTTTGTACACCCTGCCCCGGTTGCGCCCCTTGGGGGCGAGCCGGATCACCGCGCAGCCGGCGAGTCCCGAGCCGGTGCAGAGTTTGACGACCTGGGATAGCAGGGCGGCGGTCGGGGTGGGGGCCGCCAGCAGTTGGCCGAGCGAGGCGAGCAGCGACAGGTTGCGGCGGGCCTTGTGGGCCTCCTGCTCGGCGGCGAGGCCGGACAGGGTAAGCGAGAAAACGGGGACCAGTTGCCGGCAAAGCGCCAGGCTTTCGGCGGGAAGCTCGGGGTCGGGACAGGCGAGGGATAGGATAGCGGCGAGCCCGGTGCCGTCCAGGATGGGAAGGGCGACGAACCGGCCGGCCTCACCGCTGCCGCGCTCCTCGGGGTGCAGGTCGACGGAGGTGCCATAAACCTCGCGCAAATCGGAGGCGGCACGGCCGGCGCACCCCTGGCCGTAAGGGATCAGGCAGCTGCGGCTGGCGCCGGAGAGCAGCGAGCTGAAACATTCGCTGAGAGCGGGTTCTGCGGAATCGGGGAGAAACAGGTCGGCGGAGGCAATGCCGGGGGTGCGGGCAGCCAGGCGGAGCAGGCTGCGAAGCCGGCCCTGGTGCGAGCGGCCGGAAGACTGGGCAACACGTAACGCTTGCTCCAGGAGGTTATTTCCCTTCCGGGCAGCCATGCGCACTCCGAAGGACGAAAACTCGTGGGATGGGAGATCTAGCGGAACCTTTCCTTCTTTTCCTGCTCCATCTTGCAGTCGATGCAGAGGGTGGTCACCGGGCGGGCCTTCAGGCGCGCTTCACTGATGTCCTCTTCGCACACCTCGCAGATGCCGAAGGTGCCCTGATCGATGCGGTTCAGCGCTTCCTGGATCTTGACGATCAGTTTGCGCTCGCGGTCCCGGATGCGCAGTTCGAAAGTGCGGTCCGATTCCTGGGTGGCACGGTCGGTCGGGTCAGGGAAGTTGGTCGTGTCGGAGTTCATTTCCATGACGGTCCGGCCAGCCTCTTCCAAGAGCGATCGTTTCTCTTCCTGGAGGATACCTCTGAAGTACTCGAGCTTTTCCGAATTCATGACACCTACCCTTTCTAATCAATACGACATTAAAGAGGATTTTTGTAAATTAGTAAAGTGAAATTTTCCTCTTAACCAAAAGTTGCCGAAATCCAAATGTCGGCCGTCCGGCCTCCCGAAACGGCGCTAGATGGCGTCGAGCGCCTCGGCGAGAGAGTTGACCCCGACGACCTTCATGCCCGCGATCTCCTTCTTGGGTGCGTTCCCCTTGGGGACGATGGCGCGGGTGAAACCGTGCTTCACCCCTTCTTTGAGCCTTGATTCGCCGTTGGAAACCGGGCGGATCTCGCCGGAGAGCCCCACCTCGCCGAATACCAGCAGGTCCTGGGGCAGCACCGAGTTCCTGAAGCTGGAGACGATGGCCAAGGCCACGGCCAGGTCGGCGCTGGTTTCCAGCACCCGGATCCCTCCCACCACGTTGACGAAGACGTCCTGATCGGCGAGGACCAGCCCGCCGTGCTTGGTGATCACGGCGAGGATCATGGCGATGCGGTTCTGGTCCAGGCCGATGCCGAGTCGGCGCGGCGAGCCGTATTGGGCCGATACCACCAGCGACTGTATCTCGACCAGCAGCGGCCGGGTACCTTCCCAGAGCACGCTGATCAGGCTCCCCGGCGCCTCCGTCTCGGTGCGGGTCAGGAAGATGGCCGAGGGATTCTTCACCTCGCGCAGCCCCCGCTCGGTCATCGCGAACACGCCGAGCTCGTTCACCGGGCCGAAGCGGTTCTTGGTGGTGCGCATGAGCCGGTAGCGGGCGTCCTCGGTGGAGGAGAGCATCACCTGGGTGTCGACCATGTGCGACAGGGTCATGGGGCCGGCCAGCGCCTGGTCCTTGGTGACGTGGCCGACCATGATCAGCACCACACCGGAGGTCTTGGCGTAGCAGGTGAAGGCCGCTGCGGACTCGCGGACCTGGGACACCCCGCCCGGGGCCGCGTCGATCCCCGCGGACTGCATCACCTGGATCGAGTCGATGACCACCACCTCGGGGCGTACGCTCTCGGCCGCCTCCAGGACCCGCTCCACGGAACTCTCCGCCAGCATCTTGACCCGGTCCAGCGGCAGCTGCAGCCTGCGGGCGCGCCCCGCGATCTGCTGCAGCGACTCCTCTCCGGAAACGTAGAGCACCTCCTTGCTGGCCGCGGCGTGACACATGGTCTGCAGCAGGATGGTGCTCTTCCCGGCGCCGGGGTCGCCGCCGATCAGGATGACGGAGCCGGGGACGAAACCTCCCCCCAGCACCCGGTCGAATTCTTCGCTGCCGCTGGAAAAGCGGGCCTCCTCGGTACAGCTCACCTCGCCCAGCAAGGTCACCGCCGAGGTGGCTCCGGCGAAACCGTCACGGCGGCCGGCACGGGGCTCGGCGCCCAGGCGCACCTCTTTGATGGTGCTCCAGGCGTCGCAGGCGCCGCAGTGCCCCTGCCATTTGGGATAGGTCGCGCCGCAGTCGGAACAGACGTACCCGGTCTTCACCTTTACCTTTGCCATACCCCCCCAGCCCCGCGGATCGCGGGTCAAAAACTACGTAATCCTAAGCTTTTTGGGAAAACGTGTCAACTGCGGCGCGCGTTCGGGCTCGAACCTCGACTTCAGTTTGACAAGCTTTCCCCGGCTAAGATAAAATCACGGCTTCTTTTTGAAGGTTTGCCCGATCCAGGAGGCGTGGTGGCGACTGCCGACAAGAAAAGAGCAAAGTCACTTTCCCCCCGCGAGATGGACCGTCTGTCTGCGCTCTGTCTCGACGCGGTCGGCGCGCTGAGGGTGGTCTTCCGGGAGATCGGGGACGGGATGATCCCGGCCGCCGAGCCTCTCATGGAGCGGGTACGCGCCCTGGCGCATGCCGCCCTGAAGGACCCTGCGTCCCTGCTGCTGTTGGCCCCGACCCGCGAAGATGACGACTACACCTTTCAGCACAGCGTGGGCGTGGGCGTACTGGCCCTGGCGCTGGCGGCGTCGCTTGGGCATGACGGGGAGCAGGTGGCCGAGTGCGGGTTGGCCGGATTTCTCCACGACATCGGCAAGAGCCGGGTCGACCTCTGCATACTGGACAAGCCGGGCAAGCTTTCGGGGGACGAGGTACTGGAGATGCAGAAGCATCCCGAATACGGTGCCGAGATCGTGCGCGGGATGGCCGGGGTGCCGGCGAGCGTGGTGGAGGCGGTGCTTGCGCATCACGTCCGCTTCGACCGCACCGGCTACCCCGAGTCGGCTCGTACCCTCTGCCTCGGGGTACCGTGTGCCGTCGTCGCGGTGGCGGACTTTTACGACGCGACCACGACGCTGAGGACCTACCAGCGGCCGATGTTGCGGGACGAGGCGGTCGAGGCGCTCAGAAGGGCGCGCGGCACCGTGTTGGACGGCAGTATCGTGGAAGGGTTGCTGGAGCTGACGGACGCGGGTGTGTGAGCGGGATCAGGGGAGCTGCGCCAGGGCCGTAACGGCGGCGGCGCGGGTCTTGTCGAAGGGCGAGGAGAGGAGCTTGATCACGGCATCGGAGAGGGAGCTTCCCCCGATGCGCCCCAGGGCGAGGGCGGCTTCGGCATCCAGGATGCCGTCGTTGGCCTCGAGGAACGGGGCCAGTCTGCTTGCCAGGGAGGGGTTGCGGTAGCGCGACACCGCCTCGATGGCCAGTGCCCGTACGGTGACGGCAGGATCCTGAAGCTTTTCCAGCAGCGTGGCGAGCGCATCGGGGCGGGCGAGTTCTCCCAGGACCTTGACCGCCGCGCAACGGATGTCTTCTTCCGGCCTCCCGGCGCAGTAGTAGAGGATCGGCAGCACCTTGTCGTCGCCGATCCGCCCGAGGGCGTAGATGGCGGCGACCTTGGTGGCGCGGTCGCCCCGCTTCAGGCGGTCGAAGACCTCCTCCAGGCTCTCAGCCGCCTCCAGCGCCTCCAGGGCGGTCGAGGCAGCCAGGCGTACCTCCGCGTCCGGGTCCTTTAAAAGCGGGATGATGGCGTCGCGCCTTTTGATGCGTTCGGCATGGTCCATAGCGATGATAACTAACAAAATTCTGCCCGCGGCACAACACAATTTAATCAATCCCCGCCCAGCGGCGGGCGAGATAAGGAGATATTGGATGGCAAACAGGATCAAATGCATCGCACTTTCCGCCCTGGTGCTCCCCGGGTTGGGGCAGCTGTACCGGGGGAGCCGGGTCAAGGGAGGGGTGATGCTCCTGCTCGACAACATCTTTCTGCTGGGAGGGCTGTTCGTCGGCCTGCGCAGTGCGGGGAAGCTCATCGCGGCCGGACGGCAGGGGCTCACTCCGGAGCAGGTGCTGGGGGCGATCCAGATGGATGCCCCTTACGTAAAATGGCTTTTGGGTGGATTCATGATCGTATGGGCGTACGGAGTGGTCGATGCCGCATTTTTCAAAGGAGACAATTGACAAACGTTATTTTATTGTGAGATAAGGGTAGCGCTTCCCGGCTGTGCAAGCGGGAAGCAAGGGAGGCGCTCTCTACATGATACGTGCTGAAATTCTGGGAACCGGCGGCTATGTCCCGGCCCGGGTCGTTCCCAATACTCACTTCGATTACCTGGTGGATGATGCGGACCAGTGGATCCACTCCCGGACCGGCATCCGTGAACGACGCTTCGCGGCAGCGGAGGAGGCGACCTCCGATCTCGCCACCAACGCCGCCCTCCTCGCCCTCGAAAACGCCGACCTCGACCCCCTCGACCTGGACTGCATCATCGTCGCCACCTCCACCCCCGACATGATCCTGCCCGCCACGGCCTGCATGGTGCAGAAGAACATCGGTGCCGCCAACGCCTTCGCTTTCGACATGAACGCGGTCTGCAGCAGCTTCATCTACGGCGTGGAGCTGGCCGACAACCTGATTCGCTCCGGGAAATACCGCAAGGTGCTCCTGATCGGGGCGGACACGTATTCGAAGATCCTCGACTTCGACGACAAAGGGACGGCGCCCCTTTTCGGCGACGGCGCCGGCGCGCTGATCCTGGGGGCGGGGCTCTCCGGCAAGGGGATCCAGCAAACCGTGATGAAAAGCGACGGCAACGGTTGGGAGCTGATCCAGGTCCCGTCTTCGGGATCGCGCAAGCCGGTTAGCGCCGAGAGCATCGCCGCCAAGGAAAACACCTTCAAGATGGCGGGCAAGAGTGTCTTCACCTTCGCCACCGACGTCATTCCCCGCATCATCTCCGACCTGGCCGAACGCGGCGGCATCACCCCTGAGGCAATAGACCACATCATCCCGCACCAGGCCAACGTGCGCATCATCGACTTCATCTCCAAGAAGACCGGCATACCCAAGGAGAAGTTCCTGCTCAACCTGGACCGTTACGGCAACACGGCGGCGGGGTCGGTGGGGCTCGCCCTGGACGAGAACCGGAGAAACGGCGTGATCAAGCCGGGGGACCTGGTGCTGATGATGGGGTTCGGCGGCGGGCTTTCCTGGGGAGGGGTGCTGTTTAGGGCCTAAAGGCGCAATCGAGACTAAGACTGAGATAAAGATTGAGTAAAAACAGAGATAGCAAAAGGGGATGGGCCTGTCGGCGCCATCCCCTTTTTATTTACTCGGATCAGTGACGCGGGAAAAGTCCCCCTTTGCGAAGGGGGATTTAGGGGGATTTGCTTTGATCTCGTTCCCAAGGTTCACCTTGGGAACGCAAAGCTTCTCGAAAGCTCCAACACCCCTCGGATGCAAAGCTGGAGCTTTGTACAATATGGGGTTCCCAAGCTGGAGCTTGGGAACCAGGAAAAGTCTATTTATGCGAAGTGGGCTATCTTTTCCCTTCTTAATGCTTTATCCCTGCGATCCCTTCGGGAACTTGGGTCGGTGTGAGACCCGCGGTGCGCAGGCAGGCGATTAGCGCCTCCCGCGGTACGCGCAGGCGCCAGCCGGCATGGAAGCGGTCGGCGGCGAGCAGCAGCCCGCCGGGTGCGAGTCGGGCGGCAAGCCCTGCAAAGGCCTCGGCTAACTGGGTCGGCTCGTGCAGCAGCGGTCCACCCAGCAGCCCGTTGCAGAGCACCAGGTGGTACGGCTCCCGCTGCGGTGCGGCGTCCACGCGGTCCAGGTAGAACTCGAGGGTGGGCGCGCAGTTGCCGTCCAAGAGCGGTTGGACCTGGGCCCGGTACTCTCGCTCCCGTTCGAGATCGTGGGGGAAATGAAGATGAGCGGCAGCGAACAGTTCGATCGGCTCCAGTGTCGAACCGTGCACCGTACTTTGGGCGCCGAGCCCCGCCTGCGCCAGCAGCTGTGCCGCCTGGTAGGTTCCTTCGCCGCTGCCGCAGGCGGCATCGAGAACCCTCATCCCCGTGGAGAATTGTCCTGCCTGCTCGCCAAGCCACCGGGCCAGCCACCGGTACTGCTCCGGATAGCGGTCGAAGCCGCCGCCGAAGTGCTGTGGCAGCATCAGGGCGAACAGAAACGCGGCGCGGGTATCCCCGTCCTCGGCGATCAGGCGCAACGCCGGAACGGGATCGGCACTGATTCGTGGCGTGAGCTTCTGGAGCAGGTCGATCCAGCTCGCCGAGCTGTGCAGGTAGCTCGCGGACAAAAGAGGGGAGAAGCGGCACCCCCGGCGCAGAACCAGTTCGAACACGGCGCGGGGGCGGGCCAGGGGAAACAGGGCCTCGGTCACCCCCCGCATCTCGTTGTTAACGGCGAGGCCGGGAGCCCACAGGGGGAGAGGATAGCCGGCGGCGTAGCTTGCGAACTCGGCGCCGAGGCGCTGGATGCGACGCTCCAATCGGGCGTCGAGCAGGGAACCGGGGACGAGGAGTCGTTCCAGGCGCAGTTTGATCTCGCGCTCGTCTGTGGACGGTATGAACGAAAGCTGCATGGTCAGATGATGACCTGGTGCAGGTCGCGGCGCTGGTAGCGCCACCAGAAGGCGCCGGCCCGGAAGAACCAGTCGATAAGGAAGACGCCCCAGACGGCGTAGAGAGAGAGCTGCAGCGGGACGGCGGCGATGTAGGAGAGGAGCACCCGGATCCCCCACATGGACACCAGGGTCACCAGGAAGACGTAGTGGGTGTCGCCGGTGCCGCGCAGGCTCCCGGCGTAGACGAAGGAGATGGCGAGCGGTACCTGGGCGAAGGCGACCAGCCGCAGGAAGACGCTTCCCTTCTCGATAACGTCCGGGTCGTGGGTGAAAAGGGCGATCAGGTGGTGCGGCAGGAAGAAGAAGAGCAGGGCCATGGCCCCCATGACCAGGACCGCCAGCCGGAGGGCTTCGGTGTGACTCATATGGGCGCGCCTGAGCTTTCTGGCTCCTATTGATTGTCCCATAAGGGTCGCCGCGGCGATCCCCATCCCCGCGCCGGGCATGAAGGAGAGCGATTCGATGGAGAGGCCGATCTGGTGGGCGGCGTAGGCGGCGGTGCCGAAGCCGATGATGAACTTGGAGTAGAACAGCTGGCCTGACTGCTGGGCCACGCGCTCCAGCGCCACCGGGTAGCCGATGCCGATCACCTTCTGCAACAGGGCCAGGTCGGGGCGCCCGATCTTCAGGTATCCCTTCCTGAGAGCCTGGATCAAGAGGTAGCTGAAGCCGGCAGCTTCGGAGAGGTTGATGGCGTAGGCGGCCCCGAGTACGCCGTAGCGCGGGAAGCCAAGGTGCCCGTAGATCAGGGGATAGGCGATGGCAACGTGCAGGACGTTCACCAAGAGGATCCCTTCCATCGGGGTGCGGGTGTTGCCGGTCCCCTGCATGATGGCGGACAGGATATTGAGTCCGGCGGTGAAGCCGAAATAGAGGAAGACCAGGCGGATGTAGTCCGAGGCGTAGGCGAGCACGTCCGGGCTCGCGCCGAGAAACACCGCGATGTCCCTGCCGAATCCCATACCCAGGAAGGTTGCGGCCACGGCGAGGAGCGCGCAGAAGAGGAGCGAGGCGAAGGCGGTCCGGCGGGCTTCCAGGCGCCGTCCCGCGCCCCAGAGATGGGCGATGACCACGTTGGCGCCGGTGGAGAAGCCCCAGAATACCGTCATGGTGACGAAGATGAGGAGCTGCCCGAGGCCGGTTGCCGCAATGGCCGCGGCCCCGAGCCCCCCGACCATGAAGATGTCCACGATGGAAACCAGGCGCTGGAACAGCGAGGAGAGGAGCACCGGCATCGACAGTGCAGCGACGTTACGCCGGATCGATACCCGCTTGGTCGATTTGTTGAGAGTGAGACGTTTCAAGATGGGGAAAACCTTACGGCGAACAGGGATGAAGGGGATAAAAGGGATAGCGCGCGGCCGCAACCGGCGGTATCCCCTGCACCCCCTTCGTCCCTGTTGGCACTACAGCTCTTTTAAAATGTCTTCCTGGCTGCGCACGAAGTTCTTGGCCCGTCCCGACGGCGCGATGATGCCGTAGGCCATGGCTTCGTTCAGTTCCGCTTCGGTGGCGCCTGCCTCCTTCGCGACCGCGAAGTGTTTCTTCAGTCAGTCCGGACAGCCGACGGCCACGGCGCAGGCGACGCGGATCAGTTCCCGGTACTTGACCTCGAGCACTTCCTCATACTCGAAATCCAGGATCTTCTTACGGATTTTCATGGTCCACCTCCTTGCAGGGAGAGCTGTGCTGACGGAACGTGTACATAACTAGCACAAACGCGAGCCTCTGGAAACCTTAACCTGCGGTCGGTGACGGGGGGAGGGGGCGGCGCCCGGCAGGGGCGCCGGTTGTTATTCGGTGACGGGATCGGGGTGCGGGGAGCCGGTCAGCTTCCTGACGGCGATGGTCATGCCGCGCACCTTGGTTTCAAACTCGCCATAGGCACGTGCGATTTCGCCTTCGGCGCTTGCCACGAGTGCGTTCAGCTTCCTCTCTGCGGTCTCGAGCTCCTTGCGGTACTGGTCCAGCTGCTCATCGACGTCCATCAGCATGTTTTCCAGCTTCCAGCGCCGGTTGGCCGGTGTCAGGGAGTAATCGTTGAGGATGGCGGTGATGTCATCCTCGGTGCTGCGCAAAAGCGTCTCCGCTTCCCTTCTTTTTTCGATCGCCTGCCGCGTCTGCTCCAATGAAATGATCTTGGCCATGCCTGTTCCTACCGTGAATGCCGCATTCGTTTACAAAACCCTCCACATCATATTTGATTTGCCGGAAACGTGTAAATACCCAAAATAGAGAGGGAATTCTCATGGCGAGTGGCTGATGCCGGCGGGGGCGGCGCCTCCATGCAACCTCGCCCCAAAGGCGGCAATGCTTGAAACCCGGCAAATTCCTGATACTTTTCCACCTGTGCTCTTGGCCGATACCGTGGGAAAGCTAAATGACCGATCACAATTTCAGCGACATCTCGACCCATGTGGCCGATCCCACCCGACTCGCGGCGCTGCGAGCGGTGGCCCTGCTTGACACCCCGGCCGAGGAAGCCTTTGATCGGCTGACCCGGCTGGCGACCCGGTTCGTCGACGCGCCGGTCTCCCTGGTCAGCCTGGTGGACGCGGACCGGCAGTTTTTCAAGAGCTGCGTCGGCCTCCCCGAACCGTGGCAGTCCCGCCGCGAGACCCCGCTCAGTCACTCCTTCTGCCAATACAACCGCATCGCCAGGCAGCCGCTGCTCATCGCGGACGCCCGGCTCCACCCGTTCTTCAAGGACAACCCCGCCATCAAGGACCTGAACGTGATCGCCTACCTGGGTATCCCGCTCGCCACCGTCGACGGCTACATCCTCGGCTCGTTCTGCGTCATTGATTCCAAACCAAGAAGGTGGACCTCCGCACAGGTAGCGGTAATCGAGGACCTGGCGGCTTCCGTCATGACTGAGATCCAGCTTCGCTCCGAGATTTGTACCAGGACCCTCGCGGAGAAGAGGATGGAGGAAAAACACGAGGAGTTGTGCCGGGCCCATCGGGACTTGCAACGGGAAAGCGAGGAGCGGTTGCGTACCGCCGAGCAGTTGAGGCAGATGGACCAGATGCTGATCCAGCAGGGTCGCCTGGCGGCGATGGGCGAAATGATCAGCAACATCGCGCACCAGTGGCGCCAGCCGCTGAACGTGCTCGCTTTGCTGGCCCAGGACCTCCCCATGACCTACCGGTTGGGGGAGTTTGACCAGGACTACCTTGACGAGAAGGTGCGCAAGATGATGGAGGCCATCACGCAGATGTCGCGCACCATCGACAATTTCAGGAACTTCTTCAGCCCGGGGACGGAGAAGGTTCGTTTCCGGGTGTTGGAGGCGGTGCAAAAGACGGTGTCTCTGGTACATGCCAGCCTGCGCGAACTCAGCATCGATATAACGGTTTCCTCCTTCGCCGACCCGATGGTCGAAGGGTATCCCGGCGACTATTCACAGGTGCTGCTCAACATACTGATCAACGCGAGGGACGTGTTTGCAGCCAGGAAGGTAGAGCATCCCACCATCAGGATCGAGGTTGGGGAGAGCGATGGACATTCCGTGGTGACGCTCGTGGACAACGGGGGGGGGATCCCGGCGGAAATCGCCGAGAAGATCTTCGACCCCTATTTCACCACCAAGGGGCCGCAGGCGACCGGGATTGGGCTGTACATGGCCAAGATGATCATAGAGAGAAATATGGGAGGCTCCCTCACCGCCGGCAACGTCGATGGCGGCGCAAGGTTCCGGTTGCTGGTCTGACGGCATCCCTGGTACTGTAACCGGCACCCTCTTTAGGCATTAAAGCCGTGCGACTGTCAAAAGTCCGCGGCTTTTAATGCCCCCCTGTCACTCACGTGAGTCGGTTTTAACGAATTGTATTGAAAACAGAGGAAAAGCTATGGTAGTGTTGCGCCAAAACAATTAGCAGCATTTTAAAACTGAAAGGCTCAAGCTTATGCTGACGTTCCTACTACAGTTGCGACGCCGGTATGTTTTGCTGCCCTTCTTCGCCTTACCGCTGCCGATGATTGTTCTGCATCGCACGGCCTCTCACCTCTGCTACGATCCTCCGTGGCTCCTGTTTATCACCAATACCCTTTTTGTGGGCTGCGTCAGCTTGCTGGTGGCAGTCATCGCGGCCCGGAATTACCAGGTTTCGGGTCGCATCAAGATGCTGCTGCTGGGATCGGCCATGTTGTCGGTTGGCGTCAGCGCCATACTCGCGGGCATCGTGCGCGGGCTTCCCGGCGGTGCCAATCTCAATGTCACCATTTACAACTGCGCCGCCTTGCTTGGAGCGCTGCTGCACGCCTTTGTAGCATTCATCCTCGCTGCCGGGTTACATCCGCAAACAGCTCCCCGGCGGCGACCGGCGCTACTCGCCTGCTCCTACGGCTTGGTAATCCTTTTCATTGCCCTGCTTGTCTTAGGCACCATGCAGGACGTGCTTCCGCTCTTCTTCGTGCAAGGAACGGGGGCGACCTTGATCCGGCAGGTGGTGCTAGGTTCCGTGATTGTGCTGAACCTGTTTTCCTTCACAGCCTTTCTGGCCACCTACCAGCGCAATCGAGAGCCTTTTCTGCTGTGGTATGCCGGGGCCCTTGGCCTGACGGCCACAGGTATGGCCGGTTTCTTCCTTCAGCACAGCGTGGGGAGCCCGGTGGGGTGGGTGGGGCGGTTCTCGCTCTACCTCGGCGAGTTGTACTTCCTGGCGGCCCTGCTGGTTGCCGATCGCAGCGCGCGAAGGACCGGGGAGTCTTTTGACGATGTCCTGGTCCTCGCGTTGAATGGCACAGACGAAAAGATCCGCTCGGCGTTTGCCCACGCTACCATCGGCTTCGCCATGGCGACCGTTAAGGGTCGCTTCATCGACGTCAATCCCGCCTTTACGGAGCTCACCGGCTACACGCTCACCGAACTGCAGCAAGTGGGACAGGCGCAGTTGATCCACCCGGACGACCGCGCAGAAAACATGGAGTTGGCTCGCCGCATGCTAGGCGGCGAGCTGCCTAATTTCACGGTGGAGAACCGTTACCTGCGCAAAGGAGGGGATCCGATCTGGGTGCGTAAGAGCGTGTCGCTGGTGCGTGACTCCGATGGGACTCCCCGTTGGATGGTCGCGCTGATAGAGGACGTTACCCAGCGCAAAGAGGTGGAACGTCAGTTGGCCGGCGAGCTGGACACCATGACGCGGTTGCAGAAACTCAGTACCCTCTTCGTGCACGACGGTAACCTTCAGTCGGTGCTGGAGGAGGTGGTAGATGCCGCTATTGCCATTACAGGGGCAGATTTCGGCAACATCCAGCTAATGGACCCAGCGACTGGTGACCTAGTGATTGTGGCGCAAAGGGGGTTCCCTCAGTGGTGGATCGACTATTGGCAACAGACGGCGCAGGGAAAGGGGACTTGCGGGGCGTCTGCGGCCATTGGTCAACGGATCGTCGTAGAGGATGTGGAGCAAAGTGACATCTTTGTCGGAACTGATGCGCTGGAGATCCAGCGGCGTGCAGGAGTGCGGGCGGTGCAGTCGACCCCTCTGTTAAGCCGGTCGGGTGAACTGGTCGGCATGTTTTCCACCCACTACCGCAATGCCTGCCGGCCCGACGAGGCGACGCTGCGCCGGCTCGATCTCCTCTCCCGACAGACAGCGGACACGATCTGCCGGCTGCGCGCCGACGAAGCGCTGCGCTTACAGGCAATGGACCTGCAGGAGTCCAGGCAGGAGGCGTTGAATGCACAGGACGCGCTGCGGCTTTTGAACCAGGAGCTGGAGCAGCGGGTCCAGGAAAGGACGGTGAAGCTCACCGCGATCAACAAGGAGCTGGAATCCTTCTGCTACTCCGTAGCCCATGAATTGGGTTCGCCCTTGAGGAGCATGAACTGCTTCAGTGCCATCGTCCTAGAGGAGTATGGCGAGCGGATGGACCCGGAGGGCAGGAACTACCTCGAGCGGATTGCGGCGAGCGCGTCGCGGATGGGGCACCTGGTCGAGGGGCTCCTGCTGCTCTCGAGGGTGACGCGCAGGGAGATGGTTCGGGAGACGATCAACCTCTCCGAGATGGTTGGCGAGATCGTCAATGAGCTTGTAACGCAGGAGCCGAAACGCAGGGTGGAGACGGAGGTTGCCGAGGGAAGCTGGGGGCAGTTTGATCCGGCCCTGGCGAAGCTTGCGCTGTACAACCTGTTGGGCAATGCCTGGAAATACACGAGCAGGGTCGATGGCGCCAAGATAGAGTTCGGCCACTTCCGCAGGGGCGGCGAGAGCGTCTACTATGTGCGGGACAACGGCATCGGCTTCGATATGGCCTATGCCCACAAGATATTCCTTCCTTTCGAGCGGCTGGAGGCAACGGCCAAATTCGATGGCACCGGTATCGGGTTAGCCACGGTACAACGCGTCATCGAAATGCACGGCGGCAAGGTATGGGCGGAATCCGAGCCCGGCAGCGGGGCTACCTTCTATTTCACCGAGGGACTGGGCTACGCCTATTGATCCAGCAGGGACGCTTGGCGGCAATGGGGGAAATGATCAGCAACATCGCCCACCAGTGGCGCCAGCCACTCAACGTGCTCGCCCTTTTGGCCCAGGATCTTCCGAGGACACTCCGGTTGGGGGAGCTTTCCGAAGAATACCTGGACGACAAGGTAGGAAAGATGATGCAGGCCATCACGCAGATGCCCGGCACCATCGGTAACTTCAGAAATTTCCTCAGCCCGGGGAAGGAGAAGGTTCGCTTCAGGGTATTGGAGGCGGTGGGAAAGACGGTTTCGCTGGTAGACCCCAGTCTGCAGGCACTGGAGATAGAAATAAGCTTGCTGGCAGATCCAGTGATCGAGGGCTCCGGGAGAGTATGCGCAGGTGCTGCTCATTCTCAGAACGGGCCTCTAGGTCCACACCAGTGTCAGTGTCAGCTCCGTAGGATCAAAAAGAAAGGGAAAATAATAGTTGCAATCTTCTCAATATGGTGATATGAGAGATTCATAACTGAAAAAGCGTTCTCCGAACGGGCAAAACCAGAGTAATCTGGTGACGCAAAGCCACGGGTCCTAACACCAGGATCGCCGGGTTGCCGAAGAGATGATTTGCATCTTGGCACCCGGTTTTTTCACGACACAAGAGCATTGTCATCTATCTAGACGGCAATGCTCTTTTTTTTTCTCTTCGTTCTTTTGATCGGTTGTGGTCCGACTTGCCTTGCATGGATGACCAAGTGGCTAGGCGGGCCGATTGTTATGCAAGCCTTCCTTTTCCGGAAGTGTCTTCTTTAATTGCAATGCAAAATACTGTTGTGCCGCACACGGAGGAGAGACTAATGAAAACGCAAGGGAATCTGATGGTAGCTGTATCGATGCTGCTAGTGCTTGCATCGCTGCCAGTGCGATCTGTGGCGGCGATGGACACTACCCAGCCGACGACCTCTGTTGCGCTTGCCGGTACAAAGGGAACCGATGGTTGGTACTCCACACCGGTAACAGTGACCCTTGTGGGGGCAGATGGCGCGGATGGTTCGGGTGTGGCTAAGACCGAGTACAACATCGACAACGCGTCATGGCAACCCTACAGTGCACCGTTTGTCATTGATAAAGATGGAAGCTCCTTTGTGCAATTCAGGTCAACCGACTTGGCCGGCAACATCGAAAGTCCCGCAAAGGGCCAAGAGATTAAAATTAATAAGCTGGGTCTGGTCGGCCTGTGGCGTATGGATGGGACCTGGAGTGACGGGTCCGTTGCGGGAAACAACGGTTCTCCGAACAACGGAGTGGCATTCAGCACCACTGCAAAGGTGGGGACTCAATCGGGCAGCTTCGACGGGGTTGATGACTATGTCAGCATTCCATCGTCAGCCACGCTGACTCCCGCAACCGCTGTGTCTGTGGAGGCATGGGTGAGGCCTGCGGACACCGTCACTTGGCACCAGGTAGTCACTAAGCGGTACGATGAGCAAAACAGTCCGTACAGCTCTTACGTACTGACAAGCAACGGCGGGGGAGCGAGCAACAAGTGGGTCTTCGCCATCAGCAACGGCACTGTGGGGAGTGGTGCTAGTGCCGTAGATACGGAAGTCATCGTCCCCAACGCTTGGACGCATCTTGTCGGTACCTATGACGGTGCTGCGATCAGGCTGTATGTCAATGGCATCTTAAAGGCTACCACCGCTAAAACTGGTGCTATAGGGTACTCCACGCTCCCGCTCCGGATCGGTACTTCCAATGTGTATGCGGGCCAGTTCTTCAAAGGGTTGATCGACGAGGTTCGCGTCTACAACCGCGCACTGACAGCATCGGAAGTACAGGAGCAGTTCAACAACTACGTGGTCAGCGCCCCAACGGTAATGTCTGTCGCATCGCCGACCGCAAAATCCGTCATCACCCTCGGCGGAACCAAGCAGACCAATACTGCCATCGCAGTGAACGGGAACATACTGGTGCCGCTTGACGGTACGACCAGTTGGCAGGGGAGCTATTCCCTGGCACAGGGAACGAACACCATCTCAGTCACGGCGGTCGATACGCAGAAGCGCAGCAGCCTCCCCGTCATTGTGAACGTCGTGTCAGACACGACTCCGCCCCAGGTGACAGCCACCATGCCGGCGCGTAACGCGGTTGTGAACGCCGCTCCAGCTTCATTGGTTGTAACCCTGGCAGACACGGTATCCAGTCTCAATTTTGCCGCCACCTTGAGTGGCGCGGCGGTGACAAGCGCTTCTGGTTTACAGATCTCCGGTACGTGGAGCACCTCCGGGAGCGGTTCTAGCGGTTCGATCTTCTTCACCCCCTCTGTCCCACTCCGCGAAGGTTCCTACACGATGACCGTAAGGCCGACCGACGTGTTGGGTAACGCTACGACCTACAGCCTTCCTTTCTCCGTCGACTGCACGCCTCCTGCAGCACCGGTGATTGACCCGGCCGGGGCCATTCGTCTTCCCACAAAGACCATCACCGGCACCAGAACCGGCGACAGCGATACCATCAAAGTTCTCTGCCCGGATGCTTTCGTAGGAACCATCTCCTACCCGACAGCCACGACCTGGAGCGTCAACGTCTGGGGCTTGAAGGACGGGGCGAATTACGTAACGGCATACGCCTACGATGCGGCGGGCAACGCCAGTGCACCGGCCACCGCGACGATCATCGTCGACACTGTCTCACCCTCGGTCAGCGCGACGCCCGCCGGAGGGATCTACACCTCGGCCCAGAACGTGGTCCTTGCCGCGAATGAGGCGGGTATCATCTATTACACAATTGACGGCTCGACCCCTACCACGAGCGCAGCCACATACGTTGAGCCGATCTCCATACCAGCTGGAGCGACCCTCAAGTATTTTGCCAAGGACCTCACCGGTAATGACAGCGAGATCAAAAGCGAAAATTACATCATCGACAACACTCCCCCGCTCCTGACCATCTCAGCACTGAGTGACGGTGCGCTCACCAATAACGAGATCCTGAACATCTCGGGAACGGTTACCGACAGCACCGGGGTAAAGGAATTCACTGTCAACCAGTTAGCGGTACAGGCGAATGCGGACGGCAGCTTCAGTTATCCGCTGGTGCTGAGGGCAGGCCCGAATGACGTGACGATCACAGCAACAGACCTGGCCGGCAACAAGGCAACAAGCACCCGGACTGTTACGCTGGATCAGACTGCGCCGGTCCTGGTAGTAAAAAGACCTGCGGACAACATCAAGACGGGAGTCGGCCTGCTGGAATTGGCAGGTGCAGTCGACAAGGCATCCACAGTAACGGTCAAACGGAGGGATGTGGTTCAGACTGCGGTCATGAATGGTGGCGATTTCACTGCCACGGTTAGCCTCGACCCCGGGTACGATACCATCGAGGTAACCGCCACCGACTTGGCCGGTAACCAGAGTTCACAGAAGCGGACGGTGGTATTCGATGAGCAGGTGCCTTCCTTGGCCGTGACCGTGCCGAACCAGGACGTCCGTACCAACCAGAGCAGTCTGACCATCAAGGGGACGGTGTATGACGCCCTTACCGCGGTTGGCGTCACGGTAACCGTGGACGGCAAGGTGCTCACGGTTCCGGTGATCGACGGTACATTCGAGACGGTGGTGAGCTTCAGCGAAGAGAAGACCTACAGCATCACCGTAACGGCTACCAACGAGGCGGGGACCTCCGCCACTGTCCAGCGCAACGTCATTTACGACATTACGCCGCCGGTCCTCGGCATCGATCCGGTTGTCACTCCGACGAGCCAATTGAACGGGACGGTAAGCGGCGTGAGGGAAGCTGATGCCGTGGTGACGGTGGCCTGCGCCACGGCAACCGTGGGAGAAGTCAGCTATCCGACCGCGACAACCTGGCGGGCGGCTGTGTCCGGCCTCGCTGAAGGCGAAAACGTCATCACCGCCGCCTCGACTGATGTGGCAGGTAACGTGGTCACGGCGACAACGACTATTGCTGTGGTGACCAAAGCCCCTGAGATAACAGTCGATGTGACCCCGGATGTGATCTGGCCGCCAAAGAAGAAGATGGTGCCGGTGAAGATAACCGGAGGAGTTGAAGCCTACGGTTCCCGCATCGCTTCCACCTCGGTGTCGGTCAGCGACGAGTATGGAAAGATCCAGTACAAAAACCTCACCCTCGGCAGCACCGTCATGCTGGACGCGTGGTGCAATGGAACAGACAAGGACGGCAGGAAGTACACGATAACTGTTGCAGTTACCACTGTTGGAGGGATGACGACAACCCAGACGGCGACGGTAACCGTGCTTCACGACAAGTCGGGAAAGGTCACCACCAGCGCACCTGCCCCGCAGGTCAAAACGAAAAGCGCCTCTACTGCGCCAGCCACACAGGCGAAGGTCAAGGCCGCGTCCAGCGCATCAGCCACACCGGCCCGTCGCCCGTAAGCGCGGGTCCGGGAAAGCTGCCCGACGCTATTCAGGTGGGAGATGACTGGCAGCATAAATAAAAAAAGACGCAGCCTGTAAGGCTGCGTCTTTTTGTGCTTGTGGCGGGTCGGCTAGAACGGGATCTCGTCGTCCGGGTTGAACACCGGCTCCTCGTAACCGCCGCCCTGGTTGTAATCCTGCTGGGGCCTGCCGCCGCCCTGGCGCTGGCCGCCGCCTTCGCCCTTGGCGGAAAGCATCTGCATCTTCTCACCGACGATCTCGGTGGTGTAGCGGTCCTTGCCGTCCTTGTCGGTCCACTTGCGGGTCTGTAGACGTCCCTCGATATATACGGTCTTCCCCTTGGAGAGGTACTCGCCGGCGATCTCGGCAAGACGCGCCCAGAGGGTGATGTTGTGCCATTCGGTCTTGTCTTCCCAGTTGCCGTCCTTGCCCTTGATGCGGTCGGTGGTGGCCAGGGAGAAGGAGGCTACGGCGGTACCGCCGGCGGTGTAGCGCACCTCGGGGTCCTTGCCCAGGTTGCCTATGAGCATCACCTTGTTGAGACTTGCCATGGGGGTTCTCCTTTTCGTTCGTGTCGCGTTTTGAATTGGGGAAGTGTATAGAAATCACGGCTTCATGGCAAGCGATATTGTTTGACTCTCATCGTAAAAAAAAGTAACGTAACCGGTCATGCTGAGAGCTCGTATCTACCTTCTTTTCTTCGTTCCGTACACGTTGTTGTGCAGCCTGGCCGCCGTGATCGGCGGACTTTTCGACGCCTCAGGCAGGGCCGGTCACGCCGTCGCCAGGATCTGGGGCATCGGCTCTCTCTGGGCGGCCCGCATCAAGCTGCAAGTGGAGGGGCTGGAACAGGTCCCGACCGAGGGGCCGGTCATCTACATGGGGAACCACCAGGGGAACTTCGACATCCTGGCCCTGAGCCGCGCCATCCCGCGCCTGTTCTCCTGGGTCGCCAAGGAAGAACTTTTCAGGGTGCCGGTGTTCGGCGCGGCGATGCGCCGGGCGGGGTACATCCCGCTGGACAGAAGCGACGGCAGGAAGGCGCTCAGGAGCATGAACCAGGCGGCGCAGCGCATCGCCGCGGGGGCAAGCGTGGTGATCTTCCCCGAAGGGACCCGCACCAAGGACGGCAACCTGCTTCCCTTCAAGCGCGGCGCTTTCATGCTGGCCGCCCGCGCCGGCGTCCCCATCGTCCCCTTCACCATCAACGGCAGCCGGGCGATCAACCCGCGCAACCGTCTCGAGTTGAGACCCGGAACCATCAGGATCAGTTTCGCAGCGCCCATCGAGGTCGCTGGAGTCCCGGAGGCCGAACTGATGGAGCGGGTGCGTTCGGCGATCGCAGCAAACCTGGAGGTTACGTAATGGTCATGGTTTACCTGGCGCTGGCCCTGTTCGGGGTCGCCCTGATCGGCTGGGGCCTTCCCGCGGCGCACCGGCTGCGCTCGCCGCTGAACGTCGTTGCGGCCGCTACCGTTCTTGTGGGCGTGGTGCTCGCCCTGCTCGGGACGCTGCTCTTCGTGGCACCCAACTTCTTCCAGGGGTAACCCCCTGCGACACAGGAATCAGAAAGAGACATGGAAAAGGTCAAGACCTTAGCGGTAAACGTAGCGGCGATCGCGCTGATCTCCATCGCCCTGTTCTGGGGCAACGCGCTGTACCGGCAGTACGTGCAGTTCGAAAAGGGTGAAAAGGCGACGGCTTCCGGGGATTACCCCGCTGCGGTGGCCGGCTACGAGGCCGCCATTCATATGTACACCCCGGGCAGTTCCATCGTCCCCCGCAGCGCCCAGAAGCTCTGGGATCTCGGGCAGATGGCCGAGGGAGGCCACGATACGGCGCGCGCGCTGATCGCCTACCGCGCCCTGAGGAGCTCGTTTTACGCCGTGGCCGGCCTCTACTCCCCCGGACAGGATTGGATCCAGCGCTGCGACGCCCGCATTGCCGCACTGGTGGCGCAGCAGGGACGGTAAGGGCAGGGGCTAGGGATTAGGGGCGGGGGCTGGAACCACCCTTATGGCGCCGCGGCCTTGGCGCCTCCTCGGCAACCACCATATAGAGCCAAAGGGGGACAGGCACCTTCGGAGCCAGTCCCCTCCAACCCAAAGGACTATTTTGGAAGCAAGCAACATTGAAAATACCGGATTGAAGTTCGTGGCGCTGGGCGGACTCGGGGAGATCGGCCTGAACATGGCCGCCTTCGAGTACGGCGACGACATCGTCATCGTCGACTGCGGCCTCATGTTCCCGGAGCCGTACATGCTGGGGATCGACGTGGTCATCCCGGACATCGGCTACCTCGTGGAGCGGGCGGACCGGATCCGCGCCATACTGCTCACCCACGGCCACGAGGACCACATCGGCGCGCTCCCCTACGTGCTGCGCGACATCAATCCCCCCATCTACGGCACCGCCCTCACCCTGGGCTTCGTCAAGGAAAAGCTGAAGGAGTTCGAACTCGACCAGAAGGTCGACCTGCGCGTGGTGAAACCGAGGGACGTGGTGGAACTGGGCGACTTCATCGTCGAGTTCATCCGCGTCGCCCACTCCACGGTGGACGGCTGCGCCCTGGCGCTGACCTGTCCCGAAGGGGTGGTGATCCACACCGGCGACTTCAAGCTCGACCAGACCCCGGTGGACGGCGAGCTCACCGACCTCCCCACCTTCGCCCGCTACGGTCAGGCGGGGGTGCTGGCGCTCTTCGCCGACTCCACCAACATCGAGCGCGAGGGGTACACCCTTTCGGAACGGGTGGTGGGTGAGGCCTTCGACGAGATCTTCCCCAACTGTCCGGGGAGGGTGATCGTCGCCGCCTTCTCCAGCAACATCCACCGGGTCCAGCAGGTGGTGCATGCGGCGCAGAAAAGCGGCAGGAAGGTGCTTCTGAACGGTCGCTCCATGATCGCCAACGTGCAGATCGCCCGCGAGCTCGGCTACCTCACCATACCCGACGATCTCCTCATGGACTTGAAGGAGCTCCCCAAGCTCCCCAAGGAGCAGGTCTGCATGATCACCACCGGGAGCCAGGGGGAGCCGAGAAGCTCGCTGATCCGCATCGCCATGGACGACCACAAGCAGATCAAGCTCGAGCGCGGCGATACCGTGATCCTTTCGTCCCGGTTCATCCCGGGCAACGAGAAGACCATCTCCGACCTGATGAACCACCTGTACCGGCGCGGCGCCGAGGTGATCCACGAGAAGGTCTCGGAGGTGCACGTCTCCGGTCATGCCAGTCAGGAAGAGCTGAAGCTTTTGCACAACCTGGTCAAGCCCCGCTTCTTCGTCCCGGTGCATGGCGAATACCGGCACCTGGTGAAGCACGCCCAACTGGCCCAGAAGGTCGGCACCCCGGAGGAGCGCTGCATCCTCGCGGTCAACGGTGACGTGGTGCTCTTCTCCGGCGATGAGGCGGTCATCGTGGACCAGGTCAACACCGGTCGGGTCTTCGTGGACGGCAAGGGGGTCGGCGACGTCGGAAACGTGGTCTTGAAGGACCGGAAGCACCTCTCCGAGGACGGCATGGTGGTGGTCATCGTCGGCATCAACCAGGTGAGCGGCGAGATCATCTACGGCCCCGACATCGTGTCGCGCGGGTTCATCTTCGAGGACGAAAGCCAGCAGTACCTGGACGAGGCGAAGCAGGTGGTGCTGGACACGCTGGCCCTGGTGAGCGCCGAAACGATGACCGACTGGAACGAGGTGAAGCTGGAGGTGCGCCGGGTGCTGCGCCGCTTCTTCAACAAGACCATCGAGCGGCGGCCGGTGATACTGCCGCTGGTTCTGGAAATGTAGGGCAGAAAGCAGCCATTCACGTTCCTCCCCCCGGAGGGGGGAAGTCAGGAGGGGGGAAGCCAAACTTTCCCCCTCCCCAACCCTCCCCCTCCGGGGGCGGGAGCACAGGAACACGGACAACGCATGACGACTGAAGAGAAGATCGAAAAGAAGGAAAAGGTGACCAAGGAAGTGAAGGGGATGGGCTTCGGCGTCGCCGGCATCTTCCTGTTCATCGCGCTGGCCTCCTTCCACGGCGAGGACCTCTCCTTCAACAGCGTCTCCACCTTTGCCCAGACTAAAAACCTGGGGGGGCGCTTCGGAGCGGAGCTGGCGGACTGCTTTCTGCAGCTGTTCGGCCTTGCCGCCTACATCTTCCCCTGCACCCTGTTCTACCTGACCTACCGCGCCTTCAGCTCGGACCCGATCCGGTGGCGCCGCTACAAGCTGGTCGGTTTCGGCCTGCTGGTGCTCTCCATCTCAGGGCTTTTCGCCTTCAACTTGCAGTTCACCGAGTTCCTGGGACAGCGGGTCCCCACCGGGGGCTTCGTCGGCTACCAGAGCGCCGAACTCCTGAAGCGCGCCTTCGGCAAGATCGGGGCGCTCCTGATCCTGCTCCCGATGCTGGCCGCAAGCGCCATGCTGCTGTCGCGCTTCTCCTTCGTCCTGTTCGCCAACTGGTGGCTCACCGCCCTCAAGGAGAGCTGGGAGAAGAGGAAGCAGCGCCGGGCCCTGGCACGCGAGCTGGCCTCCGAGAAGGGGGAGAAGGACGAGAAGCCCCGGCAGCACGCGGCCCCCACCATCAAGCCGGCCGCGGTGCCGCCGCCGGTCCCCGCGCCGGTGGCCAAGAAGGAAAAGAAAAAGGACGACAAGAAGACCGCCCCGGTGCAGGAGGCCTTCGACTTCATCAAGGCTGAAGGGGATTTCAAGACCCCGCCGCTGTCCCTGCTCGATCCGCCGCCGGAAGGGGCCAAGCGTCAGGACAAAGAAACCCTCACCATGAACGCGCGGCTCATGGAGAAAAAGCTCAAGGACTTCGGTGTCGAAGGGGAGGTGGTGGAGATCTGCCCAGGCCCGGTCATCACCATGTACGAGTTCTCCCCGGGCCCCGGCATCAAGGTAAGCCGCATCGCCGGTCTGCAGGACGACCTGACTATGGCGCTGCAGGCGCACTCGATCCGCATCGTGGCCCCGATCCCGGGCAAGGGCGTAGTCGGCATCGAACTCCCCAACCGGGAGCGCGACATGGTGTCGTTGCGCGAGATCTTCGGCACCGAGCAGTTCCACAGGGGCAAGATGAAGCTCCCGATGGCACTGGGCAAGGACATCGCGGGCAACCCGTTGGTTACCGACCTGGCCAAGATGCCGCACCTTTTGGTCGCCGGCGCCACCGGTTCCGGTAAATCCGTCGCCATCAACACCATGATCCTGTCGCTTTTGTACACCTCGACCCCCAACGACGTCAGGATCATCATGGTCGACCCGAAGATGCTGGAACTCTCGGTCTACGAAGGTATCCCGCACCTTTTGCTCCCGGTGGTCACCAACCCGAAGAAGGCCGCCCTCGCGCTCAAGTGGGCTGTCGAGGAAATGGGGCGGCGCTACCGGCTCATGTCCGACAAGGGGGTCAGGAACATCGATTCCTACAACCGCGAGCTGGAGCGGCAGGAGAAGGAAGATGCCGAGAACAGGGCGCGCGAGACGGTCGTGGTGGAGGAGATCGACGAGGCCGATCACCTCGAGGACCCGGAGGACATGGAGGCGCGCGAGGCGGCCATCCAGGCCTTCCTCGCCAAGGAAGAGCAGCTGGAGCACGGCCACCTTCCGTACATCGTGGTCATCGTCGACGAGCTTGCCGACCTGATGATGGTGGCCGGTCGCGAGATCGAGGAATCGATCGCCCGCCTGGCCCAGATGGCGCGTGCCGCGGGCATCCACCTGATCCTCGCGACCCAGCGCCCCTCGGTCGACGTCATCACCGGCCTCATCAAGGCGAACTTTCCGGCCAGGATCTCCTTCCAGGTCTCCTCGAAGATCGACTCGCGCACCATCCTGGATGGCAACGGCGCCGAATCGCTCTTGGGCATGGGTGACATGCTCTTTCTGCCGCCGGGGACCTCCAAAATGCTGCGCTCCCACGGGGCCTTCGTTTCCGACGCCGAAGTACAGCGCGTGGTCGAGTTCCTGAAGAAGCAGGGGAAACCGGTCTACGAGAAGTCCATCCTGGAGATGAAGGCCTCGGACGAGAAGGGGGGCGGCGACGACGAGGAAGAGGTCGACGAGCGTTACGACGACGCCCTGGCCCTGGTGGCCGAGGCGAAGATGGCCTCCATCTCCATGATCCAGCGTCGCCTGAGGATCGGCTACAACCGCGCCGCCCGCATCATCGAAAAGATGGAGCAGGAAGGGGTCATCGGTCCCTCCGACGGCACCAGCAAGCCCAGAGAAGTTTTTATCAACAAGATCTAGTCGCTTAAGGGGACAGGCACCTGCGGAGCCAGTCCCCCATACAAGGAGGCCCAATGAACCTTTGTCGCAAGCCTAACCTGGCTCATTTCGCCGTCACCATAATCGGCAAGGACCGCACCGGTATCGTGGCGGACACCTCCGAGGTGCTCTACAAGCTCGGCTGCAACGTCGAGGATTCGAGCTGCACCATGCTCGGCGGCGAGTTCGCCATGATCCTCATCGTCTCCCACGAGAAGCCCTTCTCCAAGAAGAAGCTGGAAGAGGAGTTCGCCGCCAAGACTACCGGCACCGGACTTTCCGCCTTCGTCAGGACCTTGAAGGACGACGAGGTCTGCTACCAGGGGCCGGAAGGGGAGCTGTGCCTCATCTCGGTGTACGGCTCCGACAAGCCGGGCATCGTCTATCGCGTCACCCGCGAGCTTGCCGACCGCGGCGTCAGCATCACCGACCTCAACACCAAGCTGATCGGCAAGCCGACCGAGCCGGTTTACGTGCTGGTGCTCGAAGCGGCGCTTCCCCAGGGGCTCTCGGTGGAGGACGCCTCCGCCCTGCTGGAAAACTTGAAAAAGGAGCTGAGTGTGGAGATCTCGGTGCGACTCATTACGCCCGTCTCCCTCTGATTTCTATATGGCAGTCAAACCGATAGTCGTCTATCCCGACCCGATATTGAAGCAGGTCTGCGCCCCGGTGCAGGCCATCGACGATGAGATAAAAGAGCTGATCGAAGACCTGGTGGACACCATGCATGCCGGCCCCGGTTCCGTCGGTGTCGCCGCGCCCCAGATCGGCGTTTCCCGGCGCGTCTGCGTCATCGACGTCTCCAAGAACCGTCACGGCAAGGACAACAACCATGGCCTTTTGCTGATGATCAACCCGGAGATCCTTGCCAAGAGCGGCGGCGCCGTGATGCGCGAGGGGTGCATGAGCGTGCCGGATTATACCGGCGACGTCGAGCGCGCCACCGAACTGACCCTGCGCTTCACCGAGCCCGACGGCAACGTGCGTGAATTCGAGGCCTCCGGGTTCGAGGCGGTGGCCATTCAGCACGAGATGGACCACCTGGACGGTTTCCTGTTCCTGGACCGCATCGCCTCGCTGAAGACCGGCCTGTTCAGGCGCAAATCTTACAAGTAGCCACTACAACGGATCGCACTCCTCCCCCCGGAGGGGGGAGGTTGGGAGGGGGGAAGCTTCATAAAGACGCTGCGCGCCCCCTCCCTGACCCTCCCCCTCCGGGGGAGGGAATGCTAACCGCCTAACTTCTGGATCCCCTATGAAATGGCTTCTCATCACCTCCGCGCTGCTTTACGTCGCTTCGATCCGCCGACCGATTTTCGTGGTGGCGCTCGGCTGCAGCCTCGCCTACCTCGCCTCGCGCGGCATGGCGCTGGGACGGCTTCCCCTGATCGGACCGCAGGATACCCTGGCCTTCTTCTCTGGCGCTCTGGGGCTCATGGGGCTCCCCTTCATCTATAGCCGGCAGACGGCGGGCGTGCGCTGGTTCTGCTGGGGGTGCGGAGCGCTGGCCGGCCTCTTCGCCGCTCTGGCGCTTCCCTTCCCGACGCTCAACATGCCGCTCCCCCCGATCCTCGATACCTACTGGTTCGAGCTGCACGTGGCGCTGGCCTTCTTCGCCTACGGCCTCTTCGGGATTGCGGCGCTGCTGGGTGTGGCCTTCCTGCAGGGCGGGGGGAAGCCGGCGCTCGACCTGCAGTACCGGGCGGCACTGGTAGGCTACAGCTTCTTCTCGCTTTCCATGGTGTCGGGGGGCATCTGGGGCTACTACGCCTGGGGCACCTACTGGCTCTGGACCCCGAAAGAGCTCTGGACCTCCATCCTCTGGATCTTCTATTCGCTCTACCTGCACCTGCGCCTGAAGGGGCAGTCCTGGGAGCGCGGCTTCGCCTGGCTTGGGATCATCGGCTTCCTGGTGACGCTGTTCACCTACCTGGGCGTCAGCATGCTTATGCGGAGCTCGCACAGCTTCTAGAGGCAAAGTCAACGGCGTTGCACACGGATTATACGGAGTGGGCTGATTAGAGCGGATTAAAATCTGAGTCCGTACGGTAGAATCTTTTCAATTTCTCGGGCATGGGGGGGTGAAATGATTCATGAAGAGACAACGGACAGGATACTGAAGGGATTTTTCAAAGTTTATAACACTTTGGGCTTTGGATTTCTGGAGAAGGTGTACGAAAACGCCCTGGTAATCGAGCTGGCTAAGTTGGGGCTTGAGGTTAATCAGCAACCGAAAATTCCAGTCTATTACGACGGCTTGCTCGTAGGAGAGTATTTCGCCGATGTCGTGGTCCAAGGCGTTGTCATCCTCGAGTTAAAAGCTGCAGAAGCATTACGTGACGAGCATTACGCTCAACTGACGAATTATCTTAAAGCTTCGGATAAGGAGCTGGGGTTGCTCCTGAACTTCGGTAAAAAACCGCAGTTCAAGAGAATAATTTTCTCGAATGATGTAAAGCAGGCTTTGCGCAAAGGCGAATTCAAATGCGGTGTTCATCTATAAGATTTATCCGCAGTTATTGCCTTGGTTTCCGCGAAATCCGTGTGCGATGCATTTGATTTATGGAGCGTGAAAGTGCTGAAAGCCATCTATTCTAGACTAACCTCCCTCAACCTTGGCCTCTGGCTCATGACCGGGGTGATGGTCACCCTGGCCCTGGGCTCCTTCTCCAGCGCCAGTTCCGAACAGGGCGGTCTCAACGACATGCCGCTCCTCTTCTGGCTGCAGCGCGCGCCCTTGGGCTACTCCTGGTGGCTGTGGCTTTGCGTGGCCTGCATCGCGGTCCTTTTCGTCAATGCCCTCGTCTGCTTCGTCGACGCGCTGAGAAGAAAAGGGCGCAGCGTGGCGCCGCACCTGATGCACGCGGGCTTCCTGCTCATCGTTCTGGCGCACTTACTTTCCGCCTACGGCGGTTTCAAGCAGCAGATGCAACTGCCGCAGGGCGACTCCTTCGGCTTCCCTGACGGCGAGCGGGTCGTGGTGGAGAGGATCACGGGACAGGTAGGCCCGATGGGGATGATGAGCGGCTACCGCGCCGACCTGAGGCTCTCGGATGGTCTGCACTCCGTGCAGCCCAACCAGCCGTTCTTCCACAAGGGGTACG
The DNA here is from genome assembly GCF_018986915.1 of Geomonas oryzisoli. NCBI lineage: Bacteria > Pseudomonadati > Thermodesulfobacteriota > Desulfuromonadia > Geobacterales > Geobacteraceae > Geomonas > Geomonas oryzisoli. The sequence continues at coordinate 4,403,649 of NZ_CP076723.1, read as the reverse complement.
GCATCTATGTGAAGGACGTGGCGCTCAGCCCGGTGCCGGTGGCGCTCTTCGAGGTGCACAAGGAGCCCGGCGCCTTGACGGCTTTCATAGGTGCCTTGATTTTCACGGTGGGGAACCTGATGCTGCTGGCGCAGCGCAAGGGGAGATGAAAAAGGAAAGGGGCGCCGCGAGGCGCCCCTTTTTACATTACTGGAGGACTTTGACGCTCTTGATGATCATCGGGGTCTGCGGAACGTCCGGCATACCGTTGGCGCCGCGGCCGGTGGGGGTGGTCGCGATCTTGTCGACCACGTTCATCCCCTCGATCACCTTGCCGAACACGGCATAGCCGTACCCGATCTGCCCGCCGCCGGGCTTGTGGTTCAGGAAGTCGTTGTTCACCACGTTGATGAAGAACTGCGCGGTGGCGGAGTCGACCACCATGGTGCGGGCCATGGCGAGGGTGCCGCGATCGTTCTTGAGGCCGTTGGATGCCTCGTTCTTGATCATGGCCTTGGTCGGCTTGGGATTGAGGTCCTGGCCGAAGCCTCCGCCCTGGATCATGAAGTTGCGGATGACGCGGTGGAAGATGGTCCCGTTGTAAAAGCCGCTGTTCGCATAGTCGAGGAAGTTCTTAACAGAAATCGGCGCTTCCTTCTGGAACAGCTCGACCTTCACGTTGCCCTGGTTGGTCTCGATCAGCACCACCGGGTTCTTCGTCTCGGCAGCGATGGCGCCGCCCGCAAGGAAGAGCCCCAGGATCAGAGCGTAGATGAATCTTTTCAGCATGTTTTCGTACCTCCACTGGGATTGGTAATCGTTGCACCCTTATAAGCCAATCCCTGCCCGCGGTCAACCACTTCGGAGCCTTTCCGGCAACTAAGGGTTGACAGATCAGGTGCCGCCGTGGAAAATGCCCAATCATTAACGTTTATGGAGGATTGCACTTGCAGATACAATTCGGTACCGACGGGTGGCGCGGCGTCATCGCCGACACCTTTACCTTTGAAAATCTGTCGCTGGTGGCGCAGGCCACCATGGATTATCTGCATAACGAGGGGCTTGCGGGACAAGGCCTGGTGATCGGCTACGACCGCCGCTTCCTTTCCAGGGAGTTCGCCGAACGCGTTGCCACCATTGCGGCCGGCAATGGGATCAAGACCTGGCTCTCCGATGGATACGCACCCACCCCCGCCGTTTCCTGGGCGGTTCACGAGAAGAAAGCCGGGGCCGGCGTCATGATCACCGCGAGCCACAACCCGCCGCGCTACAACGGCTTCAAGGTGAAGGAATCGTTTGGCGGTTCAGCACGTCCTTCCACGACCAAGGTGCTGGAGAAGATGGTGGCTGAGAACCAGGCGGCATCCCGTCCGGTGCAGGCGCTGGCACTGGCCGAGGCCGTGGCGGCGGGGCAGGTGGAACTCTTCGATGCCACGGCCCCGTACCTGGCCCAGTTGGGGCGCTACGTCGACCTGGAGCGGATCCGTTCCGCCGGCATCAAGGCCGTCGCCGACCCGATGTTCGGCGCCGGTTCCGGGCTGCTGCCGCTGCTGGTCCCGGGGGTCGAGGAGATCCACGGGTCGGAGAATCCCTCCTTCGGCGGGCATCCCCCCGAGCCGATCGCCGAGCACCTGGTCGAGCTGGCGACACTGGTTCAGGCAGGCAAGTTCCAGGTAGGACTGGCGCTGGACGGCGATGCCGACCGGATCGGCGCCGTCGACGAGACCGGCGAATTCTTCTCCTCGCACTGCATCTTCACCGTGCTCTTGCGCCACCTCTACGAAAGGAAAGGGGTGCGCGGCGCCGTGGTCAAGACCGTCTCCACCACGCAGATGATCGACCTCCTGGCGGAAAAGTTCGGCCTTGAGCTCTTCGAGACCCAGATCGGTTTCAAGCATATCTGCGAGATGATGCTGGAGAACGACATCCTGATGGGCGGGGAGGAGTCCGGCGGCCTTGGGGTGAAGGGGCATATCCCGGAACGCGACGGCATCTTGATGGCGCTCCTGCTCCTGGAGGCGATGGCCATGAGCGGCAAGGGACTACGGGCTCTGCTCGAGGAGACCATGGACGAGATCGGGCACTTCCACTACTCCCGCATCGACCTCCCAATCGACGCGCAGGCGAAGCAGCAGTTACTGGAGCGGATGAAGGCTGGGGGCATCACCAGCATCGCCGGGTTCACTGTGGCGCGCCACAATTTCAGCGACGGCTTCAAGTTCATTTTCGAGGACGGCGCCTGGCTGTTGATCCGTCCCTCGGGCACGGAGCCGGTGCTCAGGCTGTACAGCGAGGCGGGGGATCCGGCGAAGGTCGCGCTCCTTCTGGAGGCCGCGCGCAGCATAGCGAGCGTGTAAGGAGCGGTTATCGCTAAGGCAATTACCTTGAAATGGCGTAACGCTTCTGTTATAGAATAAGCTTCGCGGAAAAAGTACCCCCCACCAAGGAGACATCCATGTCGAATCCTCAGTTGATTATGTACGATGAGGAATTCAAACAGATAAACGTCGCGCTCGACAAGCTGCTGCGCGAGGCTAACGCCAAGGTGATCTTTCTGGTGGACAAGAACGGCCAGCTGATCACCGGTTGCGGCGAAACCGAGCGCTTCGACACCACCTCGCTCGCCTCGCTCACCGCCGGCAACATCGCCGCCACGGGCGGTCTCGCCAAGCTGATCGGGGAAAAAGAGTTCTCCATCCTCTTCCACGAGGGTGAGAAGGACAACCTGCACATCTCCATCGTCGCCGGCCGCGTCATCCTGGTGGTGCTCTTCGATACCCGCTCTTCCCTGGGGCTGGTTCGTCTGCGCGTGAAGAAGGCCTCCGAGGAACTGACCGCCATCTTCAACCGCCTGCTGCAGAAGAACGAGGAGAAGGAGAAGAGCGGCGACAGCGAGTTCCCCTTCGCCGAGATCACCGACGACGATATCGACAACCTGTTCAGCTAGTTGGCTCTCCCCCTTTTCTTGACAGGCCTGGGCGCACAAGCGCTGCGGTCCACGAAGACAGGAGGGGACGGGGGGGAGGACGCTGCCCCTAACGTCCCCCGCCCGGGGGGAAGGGGACAAAGTAACTGGTCAGATGCAGATAGACAATGCAATGCATCAATTACAAGAGGTAATGTAGGATGTCTTTCATCAACTACGCTTCGCGCGAAATAAACTGCAAGATCGTCTACTACGGCCCGGGTCTCTGCGGCAAGACCACCAACCTTCAGTACGTCTACCAAAAAACGGCTGCCGATGCGAAAGGGAAGATGATCAGTCTCGCGACCGAGACCGAGCGTACCCTTTTCTTCGACTTCCTCCCCCTGGCCCTGGGCGAGATCCGCGGCTTCAAGACGCGCTTCCACCTGTACACCGTCCCCGGACAGGTCTTCTATGACGCTTCCCGTAAGCTGATCCTGAAGGGTGTGGACGGCGTGGTCTTCGTGGCCGACTCCCAGGAAGAGCGCATGGACGCCAACATCGAGAGCGTTGAGAACCTGCGCATCAACCTGATCGAGCAGGGGTACGACCTCGACAAGATCCCGTACGTGGTCCAGTACAACAAGCGGGACCTTCCCAACGTGGTCAGCGTCGAGGAGCTGCGTCGCGAGCTGAACCCGACCAACGTTCCCGATTTCGAAGCCTGCGCCACCACCGGCGAAGGGGTCTTCGAGACGCTGAAGGCGATCGCCAAGCTGATCCTGTTCGACCTGAAGAAAGGGAAATAGCACAAGCCGCCAGTACGGTGGTGACAAGATAAAGAGAAGGGGGCGCCGGATAAACCGGCGCCCCCTTTTTAGTGGTCGCTAGCTCCCTCCTCCGGAGGGGGAGGGTTGGGGAGGGGGAAGAGGGGCCAAAGGATCTTCCCCCCTCCCAGCCTCCCCCCTCCGGGGGGAGGAGCTAGCGGCATCTGCTTCGGTTGTCACCCCTCGCCCTTTGCGAGAGGGCACTCGGCTGAGAGAGGTGATCTAGGCGTCTTCTGTCCCCTGGTGGAGGTGTTCCCACAACGCCTTCGCTGCGCTCTCCGTCATCCCCGGCGCCGCTTTAAGTTCCTCCAGCGTCGCCCCCTGCACCCCCCTTAAACTTCCGAAGTGCTTCAACAGTGCCTTCTTCCTCTTGGCGCCGATCCCCGGCACCTGGTCCAGTGAAGATCCGGTCAGGACCTTGCTTCGCACGGCCTTGTGGTAGGTGACGGCGAAGCGGTGAGCCTCGTCCCTGATGCGCGCCAAAAGCAACAGCGGCGCCGAACTCTGCCGGAGCGTGATCGGGTTCTTGCGTCCTGGGCGGAACACCCGCTCGTCGCTCTTCGAGATCTCCTCGCTTTCCATGTCTCTGAAGGTGCGGCTCTTGGCCAGGCCCGCCGCCTCCACCCCGGTCACACCCAGTTCGTCCAGTACCGCGTTCAGTACGCCCAACTGCCCGAGGCCGCCGTCCACTACGATCAGGTCGGGCTGTTCCTCGGTAGTCTCCGCCTTGAACCGGCGCGACAGCACCTCGCGCATCATGGCGAAGTCGTCGGACTGGAGCACTCCCTTGATCCGGTAGCGCCGGTACAGGTTCTTGTCGGCCTTGCCGTCGATGAAGACCACCCGGCTCCCGACCGCCATCTCCCCCTGGATGTTAGAGATGTCGTAGCACTCGATCCTCCTCGGCGTGCGGGAGAGATGCAGCTTCTCGGCAAGTTCGGTCAAGAGTGTGGCGGATGAGCCCTCCTTGGCCAGCCGTTCCTGAGCCGCCGTCTCCGCGTTCTTCTGGGCCAGCTTCACCATCTCCAGCTTGGGACCGCGCTGCGGGGCGGCAATGATCACCTTCTTGCCCGCTTTCTCGGAGAGAAGCTCTTCGAGCGGCCCCGGCTCCGGGATGGGGAACGGGATCAGCACCTGCGGGGGAAGCGGGGCATCAAGGTCGTAGTACTCGTTCAGGAACGAGGCCAGCCCCTCCTCGGTCTCCAGCTCCCAATCGAAGAGGAAGGTCCGGCCGCCGGTCACCGTGCCGCCGCGGATATGCAAGAGGGCGATCTGCATCTGGTCCCCCTCGCGATGCACGCCGAACACGTCGCTGTCGCCACCCTGTGCCACCATCTTCTGGCGCTCCACGGTCACCTCGATGGCGCGCACCAGGTCGCGGTAGCGGGCCGCGTCCTCGTAGCGCATCTCCTGGGATGCCTGGTTCATCTTGGCGCGGTAGAGGCGGGCGATCTCGGTGTTCTTGCCCTCCAGGAACAGCGCCGCCCCCTCGGCGAGGGCCGCGTATTCCTCTTTGGTGATCAGCCCGCAGCAGGGGGCCGAGCATTGCTTGATCTGGTGGTACAGGCAGGGGCGTTTGCGCGCCATGCAGGTCGCCAGCGGGTAGTGGCGCAGCGGGAACATCTTGTAAAGCTGCTTCAGCACCTCCTTGGCGGCGGTGGCAGAAGAGTAGGGGCCGAAGTAGCGCGCGCCATCAGAGGGGATCTTTCTTACCAGCGACAGGCGCGGGAACTCTTCCTTCATGTCCATGCGCAGCGAGAAGTAGGTCTTGTCGTCGCGCAGGTTGATGTTGTACTTCGGGCGGTGCTGCTTGATCAGCGTGTTCTCGAGGATCAGCGCTTCCTTTTCGGTGTCGGTGACCAGGTAGTCGACCGCCTCGACCAGCTGCACCATGAAACGGATGTGGACGCGGGAGTCGCGGGTGTCGCCGACGTAGGCGCGTACGCGGTTTCTCAGGTTGCGCGCCTTGCCGACGTAGATGACGGTGCCGTCCGAGGTCTTCATAAGGTAGACGCCGGGGGAGGTAGGGAAGTTCTTGATCATCTCCTGGGTTATCATGAGGCGTAGTATAGACGGTTGCTGGTTAGAAGGGAAGGTGCGTTGTTTTAAGGAGCATTGTTTGAAGTCCCCCTTTGCGAAGGGGGATTTAGGGGGATTTGCTTTTTGTTGTGGAAGGCTTCAGCTCCTCCCCCCGGAGGGGGAGGTTGGGAGGGGGGGGGGTAGGGGGTAGGGGGGGGTAGGGGCGGTTAAGGCTTTCCCCCTCCCCAGCCCTCCCCCTCCGGGGGAGGGAGAGGTTGACGGGTGATGATGGCTAGCGCTTGCCGGTCCTGTTGCCGGGCTTGGCGGCGCCGCCGGGACGCGATGCCGGTTTTGCACCAGCGGGTCTTCCGGCCCCTGCCGGTCTGGCCGCTCCCGTTTTTGCTGTGGCCGGTCTGGCGGCCGGCTTCGCGGCCGCACTCGCCGTCGGCTTGGCTGCCTTTGCCGCCGGTTTGGCCGCCGGTTTGGTTGCCGGTTTGGCTGCAGGTTTGGCTGCTGCTGCCGCCGCTGCTTTCTTCTCTGCTGCCTTTTTCTCCGCCGCCTCGATCTGCCACCTCGGGACGCCCTTGGCGCCGCCACCGCCCGCCTTCATCTTCTGCGGGTTGGCGTAGGATACGGTGATGTGCTTGTCGATGAGCCAGGCGCCGTCCAGAGAGTCAATGGCATCCCGCGCCTCGGCCTCTGTGGACATCCTGACGTAGCCGCATCCCTTGAACTGGCCGGTTTCCGGATCCCTAATCAGGTGCATCGAGGTGACCGTGCCGGAAACGGCGAACAGCTTCTGCAACTCGTATTCGGTGACATCGTAGGACAGGCTGCCTACGTAAAGTTCTTTACCTGCTTTTGCCATGGAATCTAACTCTCCTTGATTTTGTCGGCACACTCTAGCACAACACGCGGCGGCACAGCAAAACTTTCTCTCCCTCCGCTGCCTTAGCCGCCGTTACGCTCCCGGAGGATGGCAGTGTAGAGCGGCTCCCGGTCTGCCTTGGAAGCGGAAACGACCATTTCGACGGTGACCGGCTTGCCGGCCGCACTGATCACCCGCTGCCGCGTGGTCTCCTCCTTGAACTCGCCGGGCTGTTCGATCCGCTGCCGCAGTTCATCCCCCTGTTCCAGGAAATCGAAGATCGATTCGCCGAGCAGCATCTGCCGGTTCCGGCCGAAGAGCGCCTCCGCCTTCTCGTTGACGATCACCATCTTGCCGTCCTTCAAGAAGGTCACCACCGCCGAGGCGGCGACCTCGATGAAGCGGCGGTAGCGCTCGTCCGCCTCGCGGGACTGGACCGTGCGATGGGAGAGTTCCTCCATCATGTCGTTGAAGGCGGCGATGAGCATGCCGATCTCGTCGCGGCTTTTCTGGGGGAGTTTTTCCTGGTAGTTGCCGGTCCGTGTGACGTCGATGATCCGGTCCGAAAGGAGCTTCACCGGCGTGATGATCTGTCGGCTCATGATGATTCCCATAACCACCGTGACGATGAGGTACACCAGTGCGCGGGCCAGCAGGTCGAGTTTGAAGTTGGCCCCCAACTGGGCGTACAGGTCCTTAACCGGGATGCTCACCGATACCGCACCGATCACCTCGCCAACCTTGTAGTTGTAGGAATAGTGGCCGGGCGGGAAGCGCTTCTTCACGAAGTCGGGTGCGCTGTCGTAGCTGCCGTGGCACCCCAGGCAGGAGGGAGTGGCGCGCATCGGCTGCAGGTAACGGAAGAAGCTGGTGTCGCCGCTTTGTACGATGTCGTAGCTTTCCGCGGTGGGGTTCTTGATGAACTTCTGCAGTTGCGCCGCCTCGTAGCCGTCCGGGCGGTTTTCCGGGTTGCGGTAGCGCAGCGACACCTGGCGCACGTAGAACTTGCTGTTCTGGGTGACACGCTTGGCCACCTGGGTCGCCACCACCTGCGGGACCAGGCTGTAGTTCGTTTCCGGTTCGTTTTTCACCACCGAGGACATGTACTCGCGGGTCTCGATGAGCTGCGTCGCGAAGCTGCGGGCGTTGTCCACCGCGAAGCGGAGCACGAAGTTTTTCTGGCGCTGGTACAGGAACATGCCGGAGGCGAGCAGGAGGGCGATCAGGAGTAGGGACATCAGGCCGAAGAACTTGGTGCGGATGGAGAAATCTGCCGGGCGGGTCATGCATCCTCCTGGAATTCATAGCACTGAAGGGGAAATTATAGCGGAGGAGGTAGAAGGTGCAATCCACCTTCAACAAGGCTACGGTGGACAAGTCCGGAGCGTTCCCGCCCCCGGAGGGGGAGGGACAGGGAGGGGGGCTTTTGCCTGTCCCTGGTTCCCAAGCTCCAGCTTGGGAACCCCATATGACGCAAAGCTCCAGCTATGAATCCGAGGGAAGCTTGAGCTTCTGAAAAGCTTTGCGTTCCCAAGGCGGACCTTGGAAGCGAGATCAAATCCCTTCGCCAAGGCTACGGTGGACAAGTCCGGAGCGTCCCCGCCCCCGGAGGGGGAGGGACAGGGAGGGGGTAGATGGCTGTGAGCTATCTTCACTTTTGAGGACACACCATATATCCTAACGAGCTAGGAGGGTGTGTCATGAGATCGAATCGCAAGTACGATTCAGAGTTTAAACGAGAAGCGATCAAGTTAGTCATTGATGAAGGCCGTACCATCCGTGAGGTAGAGAGCAGCCTAGGGATCACCCATGGGGTTCTCAAAGGGTGGGTCCAGAAACATCGGGACCAACAAGATCCTGTAAAAGTTAAGCATGCATCAGTTGAAGCCGAACTGAAGCACCTGCGTAAAGAGAACGAGAGGCTACTGCGCGAGCGTGAAATCCTAAAAAAAGCAGTGGCCATCTTCTCGACGGATCCGAATCGATATTCGGGTTCATAACCGAGCACCGCTCCGAATTCGGAGTTCAGGAGATGTGCCGAGTTCTTGGAGTGACTCGGAGTTGGTACTACGCCCATGCAGCCGGCCGGGTAACCAAGCGGCAGCGTGAAGACCAGGCACTGCTACCAGCTATCAAAAAAGCCTTTCACGACAGCGACAAGACGTACGGTGCAGTACGAGTAGTCAAAGAGCTGCAAAAGCAACAAAAGTACGTCGGAAAGAACCGCGTCTGGCGCCTGATGCGTGAAAATGATCTGCGAGTGAAGACTAAGCGGCGATTCAAAGTCACCACGAACTCGGATCACAAACGTCCTGTCGCGCCAAACCTTTTACAGCGGAATTTCTCTGCTCCAGCCCCTAATCAGGTTTGGACTGGTGACATCACGTACATCGAGACTGCCCAGGGCTGGTTGTACCTGGCAGTCGTGCTGGATCTCTTCTCCCGCCGGATCGTTGGCTGGAGCATGAGCGACCGAATGACAGACGACCTGGTTGTAACGGCTTTTGCCAATGCAGCGGTGAAGCGTCGGCCAGGAGCTGGCTTCATCTTCCACAGCGATCGCGGTTCGCAGTACTGCAGTAAGCGCTTCGGTACCACGATCAGCAAAGCTGGCGGCGTACAAAGCATGAGCGGCACCGGATGCTGCTACGACAACGCTGTGACGGAGACATTCTTCTCGACACTGAAGAGAGAATTGGTTTACCACTGCTCCTTCAAAACCCGGCAGGAGGCGCAAAGCCGGATCTTTTGCTACATCGAAGGTTTTTACAATCGCAAGAGGCTACACTCTGCCATCGGCTATTGCTCCCCAGAAGAGTTCGAGCAGCAGGAGTTGAAGATGGCAGCATAAGGGTTTCTAACGTGTCCTCTATTGCGAAGATAGGCCACTGCCTCCGAAGCCCCCCTCCAACCTCCCCCCTCCAGGGGGAGGCTTCTCGTCCCAACCACCCATAGAACGCGGGACAAAAAAAGCCCCATCCGCAGGAGAGGGCGGATGGGGCACAGGTGCTGGGTTCAACGTAGAACCTGGAACGTAGAACTTAGAACGTCCGTCAGTTCTTTTTGTGGCACTCGAAGCAGATCTCTTCCGTCTCGCGCCGCTTGATCTGGGCGGCCTTGTCTTTGGGGATACCCTTGCCCATCAGCTTCTCGCCCATCTTGTGGCAGTCGAAGCAGTTCCTTCCTTTCAGGGCCTTGTGCATCTTCACCATCGCCGGGTTCTTGCTATGACAGACGTTGCACTCAAAGCCATAGGCGGCGGGGGCGGCGAGCAGCAGCGACAGGACCAAAAGCGTTTTCTTCATGCGGGGACTCCTTCCACGATATCGGGTTACCATCTGATTCAGCGCCGCCAGCATAAACCGCCGCCGGTCAAGGCGCCTTGACCTAAGTCAAGGAACGCATAGCTGCGTTGTCCGAGAAAACACTTTTCATAGCTCCGGCAGTATGGTAATTTTCCCTGCTTTGCATTTTCGGTAACACTCGGATCATTCACAAATCGAGAAGAGACTATGGCTAAGATCATCTGTGTGGCGAATCAAAAGGGTGGGGTGGGCAAGACCACGACGGCCGTGAACCTGTCGGCCTCGCTGGCTGTGGCCGAACGCCGCGTGCTCCTGGTGGACATGGATCCGCAGGGGAACGCCGGAAGCGGCGTGGGCGCCGACAAGGACGTCCTCGAGGAAAGCATCTACGATGCCCTCATCGACGATGCACCGGCGTCGCGCATCGTGTTGAAGACGGAACTCCCCTACCTGCACCTCTTGCCGGCAACCTCCGACCTCGCCGGCGCCGAGCTGGAACTGGTGAGCGTCACCGACCGCGAGAGGAAGCTGAAGAAGATCCTGACCTCGCTCTCCGACTCCTACGACTACATCTTCATCGACTGCCCCCCTTCGCTGAACCTCCTCACCATCAACGCGATGACCGCGGCGAATTCCGTACTGATTCCGCTGCAGTGTGAGTTCTACGCCATGGAAGGGCTTTCGCAGATACTCAAAACCATCAACCTGATCCAGCAGGGGCTGAACAAGTCGCTCTCCATCGAGGGGATCCTGCTCACCATGTTTGACGCCAGGAACAACCTGTCGCGCCAGGTAGGCGAGGAGATGCGCGCCCACTTCCCCAAGGAGACCTTGCAGACCGTGATCCCGAGGAACGTGAGGCTGTCCGAGGCGCCGTCGCACGGCAAGCCGATCTGCCTGTACGACATCACCTCCAAGGGGGCGACCAGCTACATGGATCTGGCCAAGGAACTCATCGCGCGCGAGGTGTCGCATGGTTAAAAAAATGGGTCTGGGCAAGGGGATGGGGGCGCTGCTCCCGGTCGTGGAGGATCACGGCAAGAAATACTTCTCCTGCCCCATCGAAGACATAAAGCCCAACAAGGAACAGCCCCGCAAGACCTTCGTCAACGAGAAGCTCGAGGAGCTGGCCGCCTCCATCAAGGAAAAAGGGATCATCCAGCCCCTGGTGGTGGTCAAGAAGGCCGGCCATTACGAGCTGATCGCCGGCGAGCGGCGCTGGCGCGCCGCCCAGAAAGCGGGTCTGAGGGAAGTACCGGTCGTCATCCAGGACGTCTCCGAGGAGACCGCTCTGGAGATGGCGCTCATCGAGAACATCCAGCGCGAGGACCTGAACGCGGTCGAGGAGGCCGAGGCCTACCACGCGCTCCTGGAACGGTTTTCCCTGTCCCAGGAGGAGCTCGCCAAGAGGGTGGGTAAGGAGCGTTCCACCATCGCCAACGCCCTGCGTCTTTTGCGTCTTCCCGCCGAGATCAAGCGCGACGTGGCCGAGGACCGCATCTCCATGGGGCACGCCCGCGCCCTGTTGACCCTCGAGGACGTCGAGGAGCAGAAGGCGGTGCGCGACGAGATCGTCAAGGGGCACCTGTCGGTGCGCGAGACCGAGGCGCTGGTGAAGCGCAAGAAGGCGGGGCCGCCCAAGAAGGCCGCCAAGCCTTCGCTCGATCCGGACCAGAAGGACCTCGTTGACCGCATGCAGCGCCACTTCGCCGCCAAAGTCGCCCTGAAGCGGGCCGGGCGCGGCGGCAAACTGGAGATCAGTTTCGGCGACATGAAGGAGCTGACCCGCATCGTGGAGCTGTTGAACCTGTAGACGCGCGCACGCCTGCGTCACGCTTTTCCCGGCTCCATCGAGCTTCCCCCTTTTGCAAAGGGGGATTGAGGGGGATTTAACGCAGTGGCAACCGAGGTTGCTGTGGCTACCTCGGCTAAATCCCCCCTGACCCCCCTTCGCAAAGGGGGGGACGTTGTTCACGTGCCGCGCTTCGTGGCAGCGTGTTCCGTGGCGACACCAATAATCCCTTCCCGCGAGGGGAGGGGGGATGAGACGTCGCTTCTTCCTTTTTCCTCAGTAACACCTGCCGTACCTGTTTCAGATCCATCCCCGCATGGGGAAGCAAATCGAACATCGTTCCAAATGTCATACACGATGCTGTCTACAAAACCCGCGCTAACACTCGGTTCGCGCCCTTGTGACAGTCCGGCGGCACCCCGACTGGCACAGCTTCGACGTCTCAAAATACCGAAGTTAGGCCTTGTGTAAGTGTATACAATTCTTCGCTCAAACGGATAAATCGCTTGACACAAAAAGCATTTATGTGATAGCAATCACCTGTTTTGCGCGGACCCATTCACAGTCTGAAGGCGTATACGCCTTTAAAAATGTTCGAATAGAGGTGGTTTGGTGATCAATTTAGACATCGCATTTGTATTCCAGCTGGTGAACTTCCTGGTGCTGGTACTGCTCCTGAACGTCTTCCTCTACAAGCCGATCAGGAAGCAGCTCGCCGACCGCGCCGCCCAGATCAACGGGGCGAAGCAGAAAAGCGCCGAAGTCGACAGGGAAGTGCAGGAGAAGCTGGCCAGCTACGAGGCACGCATGCGCGAAATCCGCGCCGGTGCTGCCGACGAGCGTGGTGCCCTGAAGAAGGAGGCCCAGCAGCAGGAGGCCGCCATCCTCGACAAGGCGCGTGCCGAAGCTACCGAGTCCCTTTCCTCCATCAAGGCCAAGGTGGCCCAGGAGGCCGAAGAGGCACGTCGCATGCTGACCGCAAGCGCCGAGACCCTGTCCTCCGAAATCTGCGAAAAAGTTCTCGGGAGGAGTCTCTAGCATGCATATGAACAAGAAGCTCATCGTTTCCCTGCTCACGGTCGGCGCGATCATCGCCCTGGCTTCCCTCGGTTTCGCCGAGGAGGCCGCCGAGCACGCAGGCGCCGCACACGAAGGGGGCCACCAGGCCGCACAGATGAAGGACTTCATGTGGCGCTGCATCGACTTCGCCGCCCTGGTCGCCATCGCCGTCTGGGCTCTCAAGAAGGCCGACGTGAAAGGCACCCTGGCCGCACGCCGCGCCGGCATCGAGAAGACCCTGCAGGAAGCGGTCGCCGCCAAGGAAGCCGCCGAGAAGAAATTCGCCGAGTACTCCCAGCGCCTGGACCAGGCCAACCAGGAGATCGAGGTGATTTCCGCCAACATGAAGCGCGAGGGTGAGCTCGAGAAAGAGCGCATCATCGCCGAAGCCAAGGACGCCGCCGCCCGCATCAAGGCACAGGCCGAGGCCGCAGCGGCCCAGGAAGTCCTCAAGGCGAAAGACGAGCTCCGCGCCGAGGCAGCACGCCTCGCGGTCGAGCTGGCTGAGCAGAAGATCAAGCAGAACATTGCAAAAGGCGACCAGGACAAGCTGGTGGGCGACTATATCTCCAAGGTGGTGACTCTACATTGAGTACTAACGCTATTGCCAAACGTTACGCCAAGGCACTCGTGCAGATTGGCTCGGAAGCAGGGAGCGTGGAAGGGTTCAACAGCGAACTGTCCCGCTTCAGCACTGTCCTGACCGACAGCCGCGAGCTTTCGGCGATCTTCGCCAACCCTGCCTACGGCATCGAAGAAAAGAAAGAGATCCTCAAGGACCTGGTGGCCAAGCTCTCCATCTCCCCGATGATCTCCAACCTGATGATGCTCCTCCTCGAGCGCGGCCGCCTCTCGGTGCTGCCGCAGATCGCGGAGAACTACGGCGTCTTCGCCGACGAGCTCTCCGGCGTGATCAGGCCGACCCTTTCCTCCGGCTTGCCGCTGGACGCGGCCCAAGTCGAGGAGATCAAGGGCGCCCTGGCCAAGTCGACCGGGAAAAAGGTTGAACTCAAAGTTGTGGTTGACCCGTCGCTCATCGGCGGTGTGGTAACGCAGATCGGCGACAAGGTATTCGACGGCTCGGTAAGGACTCAGTTAGCTAACATTCAGGATATATTACAGAAGGGGTGAGACGGTTCTATGGAAATCAAAGCGGAAGAAATCAGCGAGATTATCAGGAAGCAGATCAAGGAGTACGGCAAGGAAGTGGCGGTAGCCGAAACCGGCACCATCATCTCCATCGGTGACGGTATTGCCCGTATCCACGGTCTTGACAAGGCGATGGCAGGCGAGCTCCTCGAGTTCCCGCACGGCATCACCGGCATGTGCCTCAACCTCGAGGAAGACAACGTCGGCGCCGCGATCCTCGGTGAGTTCTCCGAGATCAAGGAAGGCGACAGCGTCAAGCGTACCGGCAGGATCGTTGAGGTCCCGGTAGGCCAGGCCCTGGTCGGCCGCGTGGTCAACGCTATCGGCCAGCCGATCGACGGCCTCGGCCCGATCAACACCGACACCTTCGGTAAGGTGGAAGTGAAGGCCCCCGGTATCGTCAAGCGTAAGTCGGTTCACCAGCCGATGCAGACCGGCCTCAAGGCGATCGACTCCATGGTTCCGATCGGGCGTGGCCAGCGCGAGCTGATCATCGGCGACCGCCAGACCGGCAAGACCGCCGTCGCGATCGACACCATCATCAACCAGAAGGGCGGCGACGTCGTCTGCATCTACGTCGCGATCGGCCAGAAGCGTTCCACGGTCGCCCAGGTTGTTTCCAAGCTCAAAGAGCACGGCGCCATGGACTACACCATCGTCGTCGCCGCTACCGCTTCCGAGCCGGCACCGCTGCAGTTCATCGCACCGTACACCGGCGTCACCATGGGTGAGTTCTTCCGCGACGCCGGCAAGCACGCCCTGATCATCTACGATGACCTCTCCAAGCAGGCCGTCGCTTACCGCCAGCTTTCCCTGCTGCTCCGTCGTCCGCCGGGGCGCGAAGCTTACCCGGGCGACGTCTTCTACCTCCACAGCCGTCTCCTCGAGCGTGCGTGCAAGGTATCCGACGAGTGCGGCGCAGGCTCCCTGACCGCTCTGCCGGTCATCGAGACCCAGGCAGGTGACGTTTCGGCGTACATCCCGACCAACGTTATCTCCATCACCGACGGCCAGATCTACCTGGAGAGCGACCTGTTCTACTCCGGCGTACGCCCGGCCATTAACGTCGGTCTGTCCGTATCCCGCGTCGGCGGTTCCGCCCAGATGAAGTCCATGAAGCAGGTTGCCGGTACCCTCCGTCTGGCTCTCGCTCAGTACCGCGAGATGGCAGCGTTCGCACAGTTCGGCTCCGACCTCGACAAGGCCACCCAGATGCAGCTCGCTCGTGGTGCCCGCCTGGTCGAGATCCTCAAGCAGCCGCAGTACAAGCCGCTCTCCAACGAGAAGCAGGTTCTGGTCATCTTCGCCGCCAACAACGGCTACGTCGACGAGTACCCGGTCAACTCGCTGGGCAAGTACGAGCAGGAACTCTATGCATTCTTCGACGCCAGGAAAGCGGACGTCCTCGCCACCCTGCGCGACAAGAAGGCCATCGACGACGACCTGAAAGCTCAGATCATCGCCGGCCTCGAAGAGTTCAAGAAGGAATTTACTGCCTAAACCAAGGACGGACTTAGCGAATGGCAAACCTTAAGAGCATCAAGAAACGGATCGTATCCGTAAAAAATACCCGGCAGATCACCAAGGCCATGAAGATGGTCTCGGCCGCCAAGCTGCGTCGCGCCCAGGAGAACGTGGTCGCGGCGCGCCCCTACGCGGGTAAGCTCGCGGAGGTGCTTGAGCGTCTCGCCAAGACCCAGGAGTCGGATGCCAATCCGCTCATGGTGAAGCGTGACGGCGGTCGTGCCCTCCTCGTGGTGGTGACCTCGGACCGCGGCCTGTGCGGCGGCTTCAACGCCAACCTCTCCAAGGCCGCCGACCGCTTCATGAAGGAGCGCAAGGGCGACTTCTCGGAAATGACCCTGATGACCATCGGTCGTAAGGGTTACGAGTTCCTGAGGAACCGTCACACGGTCCGCAAACATCACGGCAACATCTTCTCCACCCTCTCCTACCAGACCGCGGCGCTCGTGGCCGCCGAGCTGATCGAGGGGTACCTGGCGGAAGAATACGACGAAGTCTTCATCATCTACAACGCCTTCCGCTCCGTCATGAGCCAGGACATCACCCTGGAGCAGCTCCTGCCGATCGCGCCGAAGGCCGGTGCGGAAGAGGAAATCGGGACCGAGTACATCTACGAGCCGTCCAAGGGCGCGCTGCTCGATGAACTGCTTCCCAAGCACATCGAGGTCCAGGTCTTCAAGGCCCTCCTCGAATCGGTGGCTTCCGAGCACGGCGCCAGGATGACGGCGATGGATGCGGCTTCCAAAAACGCCACCGAGATGATCGCCAAGCTCACCCTGATCTACAACAGGGCACGCCAGGCGGCCATTACCACCGAGCTGATGGAAATCATCTCCGGTGCTGAATCGATCAAGGGTTAACACTTATAAAAATATGTGGCCCTACCGGCCGCAAAAGGAAGAGGTTTAAACATGAGTCAGAACTTCGGAAAAATTTCGCAGGTCATCGGCGCAGTTATCGACGTCGAATTCGAGCCGGGCAAGCTTCCCCCGATCTACCAGGCTCTCAGGGTAACCAACCCCGCGATCGACGACCAGGAGTTCAACCTGGTTCTCGAAGTCGCACAGCACCTGGGCGAGAACGCCGTCAGGACCATCGCAATGGACGGTACCGACGGTCTGGTTCGTGGCCAGCAGGTCCTCGACACCGGCAAGCAGATCTCCGTTCCGGTCGGTCGCAAGACCCTGGGCCGCATCCTCAACGTCATCGGCGAGCCGGTTGACGAGATGGGTCCGGTAGGCAACGAGAAAGAGTACGGCATCCACCGCGAGGCGCCGCTCTTCGTGAACCAGTCCACCAAGGTCGAAGCGTTCACCACCGGCATCAAGGTCGTCGACCTGCTCGCACCGTACGCCAGGGGCGGTAAGATCGGCCTCTTCGGCGGCGCAGGCGTCGGCAAGACCGTTCTCATCATGGAGCTCATCAACAACATCGCCAAGCAGCACGGCGGCTTCTCCGTCTTCGCCGGCGTCGGCGAGCGTACCCGTGAAGGGAACGACCTCTGGATGGAAATGAAGGAGTCCGGCGTTCTCGACAAGGCCGCTCTCGTGTACGGCCAGATGAACGAGCCCCCGGGGGCGCGTGCCCGCGTTGCTCTCTCCGCGCTCTCCATCGCAGAGTACTTCCGTGACGAGGAAGGCCAGGACGTGCTCCTCTTCGTCGACAACATCTTCCGCTTCACCCAGGCAGGTTCCGAGGTGTCCGCACTTCTGGGCCGTATCCCGAGCGCCGTCGGTTACCAGCCGACCCTGGCTACCGAGATGGGTGAGCTCCAGGAGCGCATCACCTCGACCACCAAGGGTTCCATCACCTCGGTTCAGGCGATCTACGTACCGGCCGACGACCTTACCGACCCGGCTCCGGCAACCGCCTTCGCCCACCTCGACGCGACCACGGTTCTTTCCCGTCAGATCGCCGAGCTCGGCATCTACCCGGCGGTGGACCCGCTCGACTCCACCTCCAGGATCCTCGATCCGCAGGTCATCGGCGACGAGCACTACGGTGTAGCCCGTCAGGTCCAGTACGTACTCCAGAAGTACAAGGATCTCCAGGACATCATCGCGATCCTCGGTATGGACGAGCTTTCCGAAGAGGACAAGCTGGTCGTTGCCCGCGCCCGTAAGATCCAGAAGTTCCTCTCCCAGCCGTTCCACGTGGCAGAGGCCTTCACCGGCTCCCCGGGCAAGTACGTCGAGCTGAAAGACACCATCAAGGGCTTCCAGGAAATCATTGCCGGCAAGCACGACGACCTCCCGGAGCAGGCCTTCTACATGGTCGGCACCATCGAGGAAGCCATCGAGAAAGCTCAGAAGCTCGCGGTTTAATTAATCTGGTACGGCTAAAGGCTTAAGGAAGGGGACTGGCTCCGCCAGGTGCCAGTCCCCCTCTCCACGCACCTTAGCCTCAAGAGGTTTATATGGCTGAAAAACTGAAGGTTGAACTGGTAACGCCGTACAAGAAGGTCATGTCCGAAGAAGTGGACGAGATCACCGCCACCGGTGCACTCGGCGAATTCGGCGTCCTTCCGGGCCATGCCCCCTTCCTCACCTCGCTGAAGATCGGCGAGCTGGCCTACAAGAAGGACGGCGTGCTGCACCACCTGGCGCTCAACTGGGGCTACTTCGAAGTGGAGAACGACCAGGTCACCGTACTGGTTGAGACCGCCGAGAGGGCCGACGAGATTGACCTGGAGCGTGCCAAGGCAGCCCTTGGGCGTGCCGAGACCGAGCTCAAGTCGCTTACCCCGGAAGACAAGAACTTCCGCATCTACCAGGCCGCTCTCGAGCGTGCCCTGATCAGGGTGCAGGTGGCCGGCAAGGCAGGCGGGCGCTAAGCGTCCGACACAGAAACAAATGAGAAGAGCGGCCTCGCCGCTCTTTTTTTTTGCCCGGAGGGCGTGTAAGCTTGAGGCCTTGAGACAGCCAACCTGCCCCCCTCCCAGCCTCCCCCCTCCGGGGGGAGGAGCTTAGGAACCCGATGCTGCTCAAGCGAGGGGCAGCCGGACAAATCGCTGCCCTGGCTCACGCGTCCCCTCCCCCGGAGGGGGAGGGACAGGGAGGGGGAAACATGCCTGCGAAGGCCGCGTATTGAGGGCTCCATGAACCATGGTCACGACCTGCTGAACCAACCCATACCCGGCCTGATCCGCAAGATCGCGCTGCCGACCAGCGTGGGCTACTTCTTCAACACCATGTTCAACGTGGTGGACACCTTCTACGGCGGCCGCATCTCCACGGACGCCCTGGCGGCGCTCTCCCTCTCGTTTCCGGTCTTCTTCCTGATCATCGCCATCGGGGCCGGCATCTCCACTGGTGCCACTTCGCTTATCGGGCACGCCCTCGGCGCCGGAGACCGCGAAGGTGCGCGCCACCTCGCCGGCCAAACCCTCTCCTTCGGATTGCTGCACGGGCTCCTGCTGACGGCATTAGGGCTTACCGCCGCCCCCTTTCTCTTTGGCCTTTTGGGCGCCCACGGCACTGTGCTGGAACTGGCCCTGCAGTACATGGGGTGCATCTTCACCGGCAGCGTCTTCTTCCTGGTCAACTACGTCCTGAACGCGATCCTGAACGCGACCGGAGACAGCCGCAGCTTTCGCAACTACCTGGTGCTCGGCTTCTTCCTGAACCTGGCCTTCGACCCCTGGTTCATGTACGGCGGCCTTGGCGTCCCCGCCATGGGGCTGCCCGGCATCGCGTGGGCCACGGTGTTCGTCCAGGCTATCGGCAACTGCTACATGCTGATGCGGGTCAGGCAGTCCGGCATGCTCAGACACTTCCGCCTGCCCGAATTGGTTCCGGACCGGCACGCCTACTTCCAGCTGGCCAAGCTGGGATTCCCGTCCAGCCTCAACATGATGACCGTCGCTATCGGCATCTTCGTCATCACCCGCTTCGTGGCCCGCTTCGGCAGCGACGCGGTCGCCGCCTACGGCATCGGTACCAGGATCGAGCAGATCGCACTGCTGCCGGTCATGGGGATGAATGTTGCTACCCTGGCGCTGGTGGCGCAAAACAGCGGGGCACGGCAGATAGAGCGCGTGGTGCAGACCATACGGACTTCGCTGCGTGTCGGCATGACCCTGATGAGTTTGGGCACGGCCGCCGTCTTCCTCGCTGCCCGCCCGCTGATGTCACTTTTCACCAAGGACCCCGTGGTGGTGGACCTCGGCGTGCACTACCTGCACATCGAGGCATTCGTCTTCACCGCCTACGTCATCCTCTACACCAGCGTTGCCGTGCTGCAGGGGCTGAAACGACCAGTCTTCCCGCTGGTGATCGGCCTCGCCCGGCAGATCGTGTTCCCGATCCCGGTGTTCTACCTGATGGCCGACCTGCTCGGCTGGGGGCTTACCGGCATCTGGTGCGGCATTCTGCTGATCACCTGGGGCGCGGCCTGCGTCATCCTGCTCTATGTCCTGCGGCTCGCCACCGCCATGGACGGTGCCGCCGTGGGGGAGCACGAGGCGGGAGAAGAGAGTCGTTGACGGTTTCCCGAAAGTCGGCTGCTATTTTTCCCTAGACGGTCACCAGCGCAGAGTTGGCCATAATACGCTAGAATTTCCTGAAGTTGCCGAATAGTTGCCATGCGTCGCGGACTCGTGCTGCCGTGGGGGATCGCTATGGATCTCGAGCATCTGTGCAGGGGGATAAAGGAAAGGGTCGCGCTTGAGCTGCGGGAGAGCACCGATGCCTCCACCAGGCACGAACTGCTGATCGCGGCGCTCTGCGATGTGGAGCGGGTCGTCTTCCCGGCTCTTGGGCAGGCCGAGGGGAGGCAGGGGTATGGCCGTCTGCAGGATGTGGTCATGGACCTGGTAAGTTCCATTGCCATCCCCCTGATCAAGGAAGGGGATGGACGTGCGGGGGGCGCTGTTGCCAAGCTTGCCGAGGTGTGCCCGGATGCCCTGATCAGAAAGAAGCTGGCCGCCTATGCCCGGGAACTCGCCGTGCGGCAGGACTGCCGTGCCGGACAGGCACCGCCGGCAAGGACCCTTGCGGGGCTGGCAGGGCTTTTGGCGGTGGCGGGGCTCATGTATTACCTGCTCTGGCCCTACGGTTCCAGCGAGCAGGCCCAGCTTGCCCAGGAGCAGCAGATCGCGGAAGAGGTCGAGCCCAAAGGGCAGCCACAGCCTCACGAAGCCGTGCCGGCGACGGCGGAGCAGGAGGGGGCAGGAGAGCAGAAGGGGAGGGCGGAACAGCCCTCCCAGCGTCAGGAACGGTCCACCGCGACGGTGACGACTGCGCCCGCCGGCGATGTCACCAAGGTGCGCGTGGTGGACAACCAGGTGCTGGTCCCGGTGACCGTGAAGCATGGGGGGCAGGCGGTCAGGTTGGAACTTATCCTCGACACCGGCGCCACCAGGACGGCGCTGCACGAAAGTGTTGCCAACAGGCTCCCCATTGATTTACGCTCTGCCGCGAACGCGCAGGCGGAGTTGGCCGACGGCAGGGTGGTACGCTCCAGGATCGTCCGCGTCGACGCTGTAACCGTCGGCCCCTACGCCCGCGCCCCGATGGAGGTGGAACTGATCTCCTACAGCGGCAGCTCAGGCATGCACGACGGCCTGCTCGGGATGGATTTCCTGCGCAAGTACCGTTATCAGATCGATATGGAACATGAAGTGATCCGCTGGTTCTGACAGACCGCGGTTGGAGGGGTAGTGAGGGAAGGAAGTTTCTCTAGAGGTGCAGCGCTTCGCCGTGAAGACTTAGGCGGGGTGCTGTCGGCATGACTGGTAATCTTAAATCGGTATATCTGAAGCTGGTGCTGACCACCTTTTTCTGGGGCGGCACCTTCGTCGCGGCGCGTCTGGCGGTAAAAGAGGCGCCTCCTTTCTTCGCGGCCACCTGCCGCTTCTCAATAGCCGGGACCTGCCTGATCGCGCTTACCGCCTGGTATGCGGGCAAAGAGGGGAAACCCTTCCCGGTGCCCAAGGGGGTGCGGGAGCTTGCCCTTCTATTCAGCCTGGGCGTCACCGGCATCTTCTGCTACAACGCCGTCTTTTTCACCGGCCTCAAGCTGACCACCGCCACCAGCGGCGCGCTCATCGTCGCCATCAACCCCCTCATCACTGCGGTCCTGTCGGCGCTCTGGCTCAGGGAGCGGGTCACCCTGACCCAGGGGGTTGGCCTGCTGGTCTCGCTCCTTGGTGTCTCCGTGGTCATCTCCAAGGGCTCGTGGGCCGTCCTCGCCGGCTTCGCCTTCAACAAGGGGGACCTCATCATGCTGGGCGCACCGCTGTGCTGGGCGCTCTACTCGATCCTGGGCAAGAAGGCGCTGTCCCGGTTCACGCCGCTGGCCGCCACCGCCTACGCCGCCCTGTTCGGGACCATGCTCCTGGTCCCGGCGGCGCTGCTGGAGCACGCCGTCATAGGCGGGCGCATGCCTTCCTTCACCCTGGTGGGCTGGCTCGCCATCCTGCAACTGGCACTGCTCGGAACGGTGGTGGGTTTCGTCTGGTGGTACCAGGGCGTTGGGCGAATCGGGGCGTCGCGGGCCGCCGTCTTCGTCAACCTGGTGCCGTTCTTCGGGGCGCTGCAGGCCGCGTTCTTTCTCGGGGAAAGGGTGGTGCTGCCGCAGCTCGTGGGCGGCATGCTGGTGGTCGCCGGGGTCTACTTGGGGAGCCGGGTCAACGTGAGGCCGGACGGGAAGAATCCACAGCCGTTGCCGGCCGAGGGTGTGGGAAATACCTCGGAAGGCGCCGGGCAAGGCGAGGCGAGAGCATGAAAAGAACGTTGAGAACCCTGGAACTTATCTGGCGACTGGTCCTGCCGCCTCGTGGCGGCGCGCCGCAGCCGACGCAGCCGGGCGAGGTGAGGCCGTGCGAGCCGGACGATATCGGCAGGGGAATGGGGCTCTACCTGGACAGCAAAGGTGAGGTGCGGCTGTTCGTGCCGCAGTGCCGGCCGCTGGCGGCGTCCGTGGTCTTATTCAGATTGAAACGTCAGGGGTTCTCGCGCTGCAGTGTGGAGGAGAGTGAAGGGGGACTCCTGATCCGCGCGCAACGCTGACGGACCAGGAGCCGGTCGTTAACCTATCTTGCCGATCTCGAAACCGATCTGCTCCAGCGGGAGCACCACGTCGGCCACCTTGCCGTCGATGCACGCCCGCGGCATGCCGTAGATGGTGGAGGTCGCCTCGTTCTGCACCAGGGTGATCCCTCCCTTTTCCTTCAGATGTTTCATCCCCTTGAAGCCGTCGTTCCCCATCCCGGTGAGGATAACCCCGAGCATGGCGCCGTTGCTCGCGTCCGCCATGGAGGTGATCATTTGGTCCACCGAGGGGATGTAGATGTACTGGGGGAACTCGCTGGTGGGCGAGGTCTTCACCACGATGTTGCTCCCCTGCCTGACCAGGCTGGTGTGCATCCCGCCCGGGGCGATCAGCACCTGCCCCCCCTTGACGATGTCGCCGTCGACCGCTTCCCTGATCGATAACGAACACTTGGCGTTGAGCCGCTCGGCGTAAGGGCCGGTGAAAGCCTTGGGCATGTGGATGGCCACCACGATGCCGTGCGGGAAATTGACCGGGATGCGGGAGATGACTTCCTGGAGCGCCACCGGCCCCCCGGTAGAGGCGCCGATGCCGACGTAACCTATGCGGCGGTTGGCGAACTGGGACGGGCGCACCTGGACGGGCGGGGCGACGCGCTGCACCATGCCGATGCCGGCTCGTCTGGGGATGGCGGAGACCGAGGCCTCACGCACCTTCTCAAGGAGCGCCTTCTGGAACGTGGCCTGGGCGTCCTTGCAGTCGCTGACGTTCTTGGGGACGTAGTCGATGGCGCCGGATTCCAGCGCTTCGAAGGTGGCCCGCGCCCCTTCACAGGTGAGTGTGGAGACCATGAGCACCCGGGTGGGCTGCTTGGCCATGATCTGCTTCAGCGCGGCGATGCCGTCCATGCGCGGCATCTCCACATCCATGGTGATCAGGTCCGGCTTCAGAGCCAGGGCCTTTTCCACCCCTTCCATGCCGTCGGCCGCGATGCCGACGATCTCCACGCCGGGGGCCTTGGTGAGAATGCCGCGGATCGCCATCCTCATGAAGGAGGAGTCGTCGACGATCAGTACCTTCAGTTTGCTCGACGTTGCGGGGATCATGACGTTTCTTTGGCTCCTATGCCTTGGAAGATCGATTTGACCATGTCCTGGATCTCGGGGACGCGGTCGTCCAGTTCGTAGCAGAAGCGCTCCACGTCGAGGTCGGCGAGGTTGGGCGCATAGGACTTGAGGATCGCCCAGGCCTTCTCTTCGGCGAGGTTGAAGGAAACCCAGGAGTTGCCGCCGTAGTCAAGCTGGCGCACCGAGCAGAACAGGTCGGCCAGGTTGACGATGGCGCACAGGGTCGGATCGAGGACCGCCTGCTCCGGGTCGTGGTGCAGCCCGATCACTTCGCAGTAGTCGGCCGGGAAGTTCCATTTCTTGGCGATGCACAGGCCGATCTCGCTGTGGGAGGTGCCAAGGTACTCGGCCTCCTTTTCCACCAGCCGGAAGGGCTGCCCCTTCACCGAGTCGAGCAGGGCGCGGAAGGTGTCCTGGCGGTAGTAGGAGAGAAACACCTCGCCGATGTCGTGCACGATCCCCACCAGGTAGGCCTTTTCGGTGTCGGGGTAACGCACCCGTTGCGCGATGATCTTGGAAACGACGCCCACGCCGAAGGAGTGCTCCCAGAAACTGCGGACGTCGAAGATGCCGTCCCGCCCTTCGAAGACGTCGACGAAGGAGCAGGTGAAGGCGAGCTCGCGGATGTGGCGGAAGCCCAGGTAGATCAGGGCCCTTTTTACGGATTTTATTTCGTTGGCCGGCTTGTACAGCGGCGAATTGACCATCTTGATGACCCGGGCCGCCAGCACCTGGTCCGCCAGGATCATGTCGGCGACCTCGTCGAGCTCGACCCCGGGACGGTCCAGGAGCTCGATCACCCGGGTGGCCACGTGCGGGATGGTGGGGAGGTCAACGAAGCTCTCGACCATCTCCTCGGCAGTCTGCATCATGGCTGCTTTTTCCATTGCATCATCCTCACTTGTTGTAGGTGAACCCGCCCGGGAAGTGTACGGTCTTGAATTTGTCGTTCACCCCGTGCAGCGACTCGGACTGCCCCACGAAGAAGTAGCCATACGGCTGCAGGTTGTTGTAGAAGTGCTGCACTACCTTGCTCTTCGAGGATGTGTCGAAGTAGATGAGCACGTTGGCGCAGAAGATGAAGTCGAAGCTCTTCATGAAGAGCATCTTGTTGTCGTCGTAGAGGTTCAACTGGCTGAAGGTCGCCAGCTTCTTGACCTCGGGGGAGAGCACGAACCGGCCCGGGGCCTCCTCCTTGAAGTACTTCTTCAGGTAGTAATCGGGGGTGTTGCGCACCGAGTAGCTGTTGTAGACCCCTTCCCGGGCCTGGGCCAGCACGGTCTCGTTGATGTCGGTCCCCACGATCTCGATGATCCAGTCCTTGAGGAGTGCGGCGCGCTTCTCGAGCAGGATCATGGCCATGGTGTAGGCCTCCTCCCCCGAGGAGGAGCCGGCGCTCCAAATGCGCAGCTTCTTGAACCCGATCTTCCCCTTGGTCCCGATGATCTCAGGCAGGAACTTGTTTTCCAGCGCGTTCAACTGGGGCATGTTCCTGAAGAAGCAGGTCTCGTTGGTGGTGATCTCGTCCAGGAGCTTGGTCAGTTCCGCCCTGCCGGTGGCCGGGCTGCGTACGAACTGGTAGTAGTCCGCGTGGGTCTTGCAGCCGGTTCCTTCCATCCTGCGGGCCAGCCTGCTTTCCAGGAAGTACTTCTTGCTGCTGTGAAAGTAGATGCCGCAGACGTTGTATATGTAGTCCCGAAGCTGTTCGAAATCCTTGTCGGAAATCTTCGGGGCGTTTTTAGCGTCAAATGGTTTCATGTCTAATGCCATTATCGTCCCCTCAGGCTGCTCCGCCGCCGACCAGTCCGATCGGATCAACAATTAACGCCACCCTGCCGTCTCCCATGATGGTCGATCCGCCGATCCCCGGGAGGTTGGACAGGAACTTGCCCAGCGATTTGATGGCAACCTCCTGTTGCCCCAACAGCCTGGTGACGATCAGGCCGATTCTCTTCTCTGCGACCCCTACGATGACCACGTAGCAGGTGTCTCGGTCGGTGTAGACCTCGTGGCAGCCGAAGGTCTGCTGCAGCCTCAAAAGCGGCAGCACCGAGTCCCTCAGTTTCAGCACCTCCTGCCCGCCGATCATGTGGAACTCCTTCTTGCTGACCCGCATGGTCTCGATGACCGACGCCAGCGGGATCGAGTAGACCTCCTTCTCGACCTCCACCAGCAGGGACTGGATGATGGCCAGGGTAAGCGGGAGCTTCAGGATGAACTCGCTGCCGCGCCCCAACTCGTTCTTGATCTCGATGATGCCGTTGAGCTTCCGGATGTTGGTGCGCACCACGTCCATGCCGACGCCGCGCCCGGAAAGGTCGGTGGTCTGCTCCTTGGTGGAGAAGCCGGGGAGGAAGATGAGGTCGAGGATCTCGCGGGTCCCCATGGCGGCGACCTGATCGTCGGTGACCAGCCCTTTGTCCACGGCCTTGCGGGCGATCTTGTCCGGGTCGATGCCGCGGCCGTCGTCCTTGATGCTGATCACGATCTGGTTCCCTTCGTGGGCTGCGGAGAGGACCACCGTGCCGGTGCGGTCCTTGCCGGCGGCGAGTCGCTGGTCCGGGGTCTCCAGGCCGTGGTCCAGGGCGTTACGGATCAGGTGGATCAACGGATCGCCGATCTCGTCCACCACGGAGCGGTCCAGCTCCGTTTCCTCGCCGTAGATGATCAGGTCGACCTCCTTGCCGAGGTCGCGCGCCAGGTTGCGGACGATGCGCGGGAACTTCTTGAAGACCTTCTCCACCGGAAGCATGCGCATCTTGAGGACCTGCATCTGCAGTTCCGAGGTGACGAAGTTGAGCCGCTTGGAGAGCTTGCCGAAATCGTCGCCGAACTCGGCGGGATTGAGGCCGGTCTGGTAGTCGCTGTGCAGCTGGATCATGCGGTTGCGCTCCAGCACCAGCTCCCCCACCTGGTTCATCAGGTCGTCCAGGCGCTTCACGTCCACCCTGACCGTGGAGTTGTCGGCGAGATCCTCGCCCCCCCCCTTGGCCGGTGCCTTCTGGGGCTCCTTGACCGGCTGGGGCTTGGGCTGCGGCGCTGGCGCCACCTGCTGCGAGGCGGCAGGCTGGGCCTTGGGCTCCGCCTTTGCTCCCTGCGGCTCTGCGGGTGCAGCCGCTGCCTCCTCCGCCTGCTGGGAAGCCGCGGGCTCAGCAGGTGCGGCCGGGGCTGCCGCTTCCTTCTCCTCCTTGGGGGCGAAGACGGGGGCGAGCACGGTCGCTTCCACGGCGTTCTCGGAGAGGAAGGGGATCAGCTTCGCGATCGTCCCCTCCAGGTCCCTCTCAATGATGTCGCCTCCCTTGATGTCGGCCACCAGGGTCTTCACGAGATCGACCGCCTCGAGGATCACGTCCATGATCTCCGGGGTGAGCGTCAATTCCACCTTCCTCAGGCGGTTCAGGACGTCCTCGGTCTTGTGCGTGACCTTGACGAGCATGTCGAAACCCAGGAAGCTCGAGGCACCCTTGACCGTGTGGATGGATCGGAAGATCCGGTTCATGAGGTCGGCGTCTTCCGGGCTCTTCTCCAGGGAGATCAGGTCGTCGTCAAGTTTTTCCAGGAGCTCGGTGGTTTCGGCGAGAAAGCCGTCCAGTAGCTCCTGATCTTCGCAGTCTATGGCCATTGTGTGCTCCGGAAAGGGGGAGCGTTTCCCCCTGTTGGTGCCTTATGCTACGTTGCTGAACAGCCTTCTTTCGTCGGCTGTGAACATCTTCTCCAGGTCGAGCAGTACCAGGAGCCGGTCCGCCTGGTTGATGACGCCGGCCATGCATTCCTGCTCGATGCCGCTGGAGACCACCGGGGGAGGAGGCTGGATCTCCTTCTCCGAGATGCGGATCACCTCGGAAACCTCGTCCACGATGAACCCCATCAGCTCGCCCACCACCTCCATCACCATGATGCGGGTGCGCTTGTCGTACTCGGCGTCCATCAGGTCGAACTTCTTGCGCAGGTTGATGATCGGGATGACCTTGCCGCGCAGGTTGATGACTCCCTCCACGTAGTGGGGGGTGTTGGGGACCCGGGTGATGTTGAGCATCCGGATGATCTCGCGCACCATCAGGACGTTGATGCCGTACTCTTCCTTCTCGAGGTTGAAGCTCACCAGCTGGATCAGCTCCCCCCCGTACTCTTCGCTTTTTACCTTGGTGAGTGCGGTCTCCATGGACCCTCCCTCTGCGGTGAAATCAGGGGGACGCGGGGCGCCCGCCCTATTGACCCCTAATCGGCGGGGCAGGACAAAGGTTGAATATTTTTTTTCTCTAACGCAATTTCGGGGCCGACGGCGCCAGGCTGCACCCGGCGCGGTTTTGGCCCCCGCAATGCCTGCCGTTTCCGGGGTACAAGCAAATTATTGACAGGGGTGACTTTTCGAGTAAGTCATTTAATTGACATTGCCGAAATATCCCGCTATAGTTTCGAACGTTGACCGTTTTTGTATCGGCTTGATTCGCAGCAACTTTAACCGAAATCGGGGAAACGATGGAAACGCCGAAAATACTGATCGCAGACGACGACAAGAAGACGCGGGACTTCGTGGCCGCCTTCCTGAGCTACAAAGGGTACCAGGTCTACCAAGCCTTCGACGGGCAGGACGCCCTGCAGAAGATCGAGATGCACGACGTGCAGATGGTTATCACCGATATCATGATGCCGCGGGTGAACGGTCTGGAGTTCATTCGGCAGCTTAAATCGCTCCGGCCGGAGATAGTTACCATAGCCTACAGCGCCTTCGCCAACAACGAGATGACGGCAAATCTCCTCAAGGCGGGGGCGTTCTTCTATCTGGAAAAGCCCTTCAACCTCGAGGAGCTGGAAACCCACGTCAAACGCGGCCTGGAGCACCAGGCGCTGCAGAGCAAGAGTTTCCGGTCCAAGCCTTGCATAAAGAACAGGGCGCTTTTGAACAACATCATCGGGGAGAGCGAGAAGATGCTCTCGCTGTTCGAGATGATCGAAAAGGTGGCTACCTCCGACTCCACCGTGCTGATCCAGGGTGAGTCGGGGACCGGCAAGGAACTGGTGGCGCGCGCCATTCACGACCTTTCCAACCGTTCCGACAAGAACTTCGTTGCGCTCAACTGCGCCGCCATTCCCGACGAGCTTTTGGAGAGTGAGCTGTTCGGCCATGTCAAGGGCTCCTTCACCGGGGCCGTCGCCACCCGCGTCGGCCGCTTCGAAATGGCCGACAAAGGGACCCTGTTCCTCGACGAGATCGGGGACATGAAGGCGAACCTGCAGGTGAAGCTTTTGCGCGTGCTGCAGAGCCGGGAGTTGGAGCCGGTGGGTTCCACCCGTTCCAAGAAGGTTGATGTCCGGATCATCGCGGCCACCAACCAGAACCTGGACCACATGGTGGCCTCCAAGGAATTCCGCGAGGACCTGTATTACAGGCTTTCCGTGATTCCGATCATGCTGCCGCCGTTGCGGGAGCGCGGCGCCGACATCCCGCTTTTGCTGAACAGCTTTTTGGAGAAGTTCAACCGGAGCAAGCAGCGCAAGGTTCAAGGTTTTGACAAGCAGGTCATGGAGACCCTGGGGAGCTACGACTGGCCCGGCAACGTGCGCGAGTTGGAGAACCTGGTGGAGCGCCTGGTGATCATCAAAGGGACCGGCGTGATCAACATTCACGACCTCCCCGAGAAGTACCGCGGCGGCCGCAGCACCCCGGTGGTGCACGGCGAGCACATGATCAACCTTCCCGACGACGGCTTCTGCCTGAACAGCGCCGTCGAGGAATTCGAGAACCGGCTGATCATGCAGGCGCTGGAGAAGAGCGGCGGCAACAAGAAAGAGGCCGCCGAACTCCTGAACTTGAAGCGCACCACGCTGATCGAGAAGTTGAAGAAGAAGAAACTGGTTTACGGGGAGACTCCGCTTTCCCCGTAAGAGGGGAGCATATGTCGATCAATCCGATAACCACGGCGCCGGCGGGCGTCGAAGGGGGCAAGAAGGCCGCCCCCGCCGCCGGTTCACCGGCTGTACCGTTCCAGGAGATGCTGGACAAAGGTGGCGCCGGCGCGCACGTGACGCCGCAGGCCGCAGCCGAAGCGTTGCGGCTGAAGATGCTCAGCTCCGCCCTGGCCATAGGCGGTGAGTCGGCCGCGTCGGCCCCGTCCACAGCCAACGTCAACGTGCAGGGGTTGTTGAACCGGTTCCTCGAACAGCTCCCCTCCGGGGGCAGCGCGGTGGCCGAGACCCGTGAGGTGGCGGCCGACCAGGGGGCCGAGGCGGCGTTTCAGGCACAGCAGGCGCATTTTCAAGCCGGCCAGCTGCCGACGGTCCCGGCGGTATCCGATGACCGCAGCACCGACTCCATCATCCAGCGGGCGAGCCAGCGTTACGGTGTCGACAGCGGGTTGATCCGGGCCGTCATCAAGGCCGAGAGCAATTTTGATCCCCGTGCCGTCAGTTCTGCCGGGGCCCAGGGGCTGATGCAGTTGATGCCGGCGACCGCGCGTGGGCTCGGCGTGACCGATGCTTTCGACCCCGAGCAGAACATCATGGCCGGCACCAGGTTTTTGAAGGACATGCTGCGGCGTTACAACGGCAACGTTGACGAAGCGTTGGCCGCCTACAACTGGGGTCCCGGCAACGTCGACCGTCACGGAACCGACACCCTCCCCCGGGAGACCAGGACCTATCTGGCCCGGGTCAAAGGGTACTATGCCCAGTACCTGGCGTAGAGGCAGGTCGAGGTCGAGGTTAAGGTTGAGCAGCAACCAAAGCAAAAAGCCTCCGCACCAACAGGTGCGGAGGCTTTTCACATTGGTGGTTTTACGGCTCTCTCTACGTCCACCGCGTCCACCATGTCCACTTTTTGTCCACCGGGTCCACAGAAAGCCCCTCCCTCGGCCGCTGCTCTTGCCCCATTGACCGGCGCCCTTCGGGTGCCTTCCCCCAGCTTACTCCCTCACATAGATGTTCTGATCCGAGCTGTGCACCATGGTCATGATCCGCATGTACTCGTCCTCGATCATGTCGTAGTGGCCCTGGGTCTCCCTGATCACCGTTTCGAAGACGCGGCGCACCAGCGGGTCCACCACGTCCTTCACCAGGATGGTGTAGAAGTCGATACAGGATTTCTCCTCCTTCAGGGCGATCTCCAGCGCCTTCTGCTCATGGCTCTCGGCCGCGATGGCCTGTTCCAGCGCGAGATGGGTGGCCGACTGCTTGTCCGGCGGAGAGGCGAGGTAGCTGTCGATGTCGCCCAGGTCGCCGCCGCGATAGTGGTCGAAGAAGGCGCGCAGGTGCCCGGCCTCCTCGTTGGCCAAAAGGTCGAACACCTTCTTCGATCTCTCATCCTTGCTCACTGACCCCGCCCGACGGTAGAAGTCCATGCTCTCTTTCTCGGTCTTGATGGCCAGTTTCAACGCTTCCTGCAGTGTGTATTCCTTGAACATGGCTGTACCTCCGTAACGGTTCAATGGGAATTGCCTGGCAAGAGTATATCGAAGCAGCTCAGGAGGTCAAACGACTGAAATAGCAATGAAAACAGTCTAATGCGATGAAGGGGAGGACAGGGACAGGTCCGGTTTGAAGAGCCGGGAGGCATTGTCAAAGGTGCGGCGGGCGAGTTCTTCGAAGGCGATGCCCCTGATGTCAGCGACACGTCGTGCCGTGGTGACGAGCAGGGCCGGTACGTTGACGGTGCCGCGGTACGGCTCCGGCGCCAGGTCGGGTGCGTCCGTTTCCAGCAGCAGCCGTTCCAGCGGAACCGCCGCGGCCACCTCGACCGGGCGGCGCGCGTTGGCGTAGGTAACCGTTCCGGAGAGGGAGATGTGCAGTCCGAGCTTGAGGCAGACCTCGGCCGATTCGAGACTCCCGGAAAATGAGTGCATGACGCCGCCGATGGAGCCGGCGCCCCCCAGATCACGGAGGATGGCGGTCAGGTCCTCGAAGGCCTTGCGGCAGTGGAGCAGGACCGGCAGTCCGGTCTCGATGGCGACGTGCAGCTGCGCTATGAAGGCCTCCCGTTGCAACTGCCGGGAAGGGGAGGGGAGCAGGTAGTCGAGCCCGATCTCGCCGATGGCACGGGCAGAGGTCGCGTGGCGCCTGAGGTCGGACAGGATCGCGGGAGTGACGAGGTCGGCGTGCATGGGGTGGACGCCGTAGGCGGGGAAGATGCGGGGAATCTTTTGCGAGAGTGCCTGGATCACCGGCCAACCCGAGGGGTGCACCCCCGGTACCAGGAAGGCCGCGACGCCGGCAGCCTCGGCCTCCGGAATGAGCGCGCCCAGGCGGGGTAAGAGCTGCGGGTCATCCAGGTGGCAGTGGCTGTCAAAAAGCATGATGCTAGCCGCTTACGCCCGGGTGGTCCTTGAGTTCCTTGATGATCTCCACCTGGCGCTGGAAGATGTACTGCGAAATGCTGAGCTCCGCCGCGCGCGATGGCTCGATCTCGAAGACCAGCCGGAACCCGCTGTCGAGAGTGAACACCTTCAACAGCGACGCCGCGACCGTGATGGAACCTGAGGGGAGTGCGATGCTGAGTTCGCCCTTCTGGGTGAGTGTGAGGTGGGGATCGCGCGCCACGTTGATGGACATGCCGGTGAGCGACATGTCGTGCAGGCGGCCGTGCACCTCGTCGAGTTCCGGGGCGGCGAAGGTGGCGTCGATGGCGGAGCCGAGCTGCACCCGTACCGACATGCGCCGGTCGGCGCGCACCAGGGCATAGCTCAGGTTGGAGAGCACCACCCGCGATTTTTCCACGTTGACGTAGGTCACCGTGGCGGCCACGTCCCTGCGGAAGTGGCTGCTTTTGATCACCGTCAGCTTTTCATGCGCGATCACCACGGCCTGTATCTGGTTCACCAGCAGTTCCGCGTCGTGCTCTTCCACGGTCAGTACCTCGGCAGCGTAGCTGACGGGAACCTCGCGGTAGAAGTTCAGAAGCCTCAGGTCGTTTTTCAGCCTGCCCGCTTTGATCGCAGCGAGAGTGGCGATGATCTCGGCATTGTCCTGTGCTTCGTCGGCAACATGCAGCCGCTGATAGATGTCGTTCATGGACGTTTCACCGGAAAAAAATTATTGCCCTTTAGGCGGTTACTGTGCGATTATGCTGTGCTGTAATGGTCCGGCGAAGATACCCTCTTCGCCTTTCTTTTGTCCAGAGAATTTTAACGGGAGTTCCAGTTGATGCGGTTCAACGAACAGGAAATAGAGAAGCGTCGCACCTTCGCCATCATCAGCCATCCGGACGCAGGTAAGACTACCATAACCGAGAAGCTGCTGCTCTTTGGCGGCGCCATTCAACAGGCGGGCGAGGTGCGCGCCCGGAAGTCGGCGCGTCACGCCACCAGTGACTGGATGGAGATGGAGAAGCAGCGTGGTATCTCGGTCACCTCCTCCGTCATGAAGTTCACCTATCGCGATTTCGAGATCAACCTCCTCGATACCCCGGGTCATAATGACTTTTCGGAAGATACCTACAGAACCTTAACAGCAGTTGACTCTGTATTGATGGTTATCGATTCGGTGAAGGGTGTCGAGAGCCAGACCAAGAAGCTCCTCGAGGTCTGCCGCCTGCGTCATACCCCGATCATGACCTTCATCAACAAGCTGGACCGTGAGGGACGTGAGCCGCTCGACCTCCTGGACGACATCGAAAGCACCCTCAATATCCAGTGCGCCCCCATGACCTGGCCCATCGGCATGGGCAAACGCTTCCGCGGCACCTACCACCTCTACACCAAGGAGATCACCTTCTACGATCCCGAGGCGGACCGGGGCGTGGGCGAGATCATCACGGTCAAGGGCCTGGACGATCCCCTGCTGGACGAGCTCCTGGGGAGCCAGGTTGAGGAGCTGCGCAACGACGTCGAACTCCTGGAAGGAGCTGCCCACCCCTTCGACCCCGAGGCCTATCTCGCCGGCAAGCAGACCCCGGTCTTCTTCGGTTCCGCGATCAACACCTTCGGCGTGCAGCAGCTGCTGGATTCCTTCGTGGAGAACGCGCCTGCGCCGCTGTCGCGTGAAACCACCAGCCGTATCGTGTCCCCGTACGAGGAGCCCTTTACCGGCTTCACCTTCAAGATCCAGGCGAACATGGACCCGGCACACCGCGACCGCATCGCCTTCTTCAGGATCTGCTCGGGGAAATTCGTACGCGGCATGAAGGTGAAACACCTGAGGCTGGGGCGCGAGGTGCAGATAGCCAACGCCACCATCTTCATGGCCCAGGACCGCACCAACGTGGATGAGGCCTATGCCGGCGACATCATCGGCATCCATAACCACGGCACCATCAAGATCGGCGATACCTTCACCCAGGGTGAAGACCTCAAATATACCGGTATTCCCAATTTCGCGCCGGAACATTTCCGGAAAGTGCGCATCCTGAACCCGCTCAAGTCGAAATCCCTCGAGAAGGGGCTGGTGCAACTCGCCGAGGAGGGGACCACCCAGGTGTTCCGCCCGCTGATGGGGGCGGACTGGATCGTCGGTGCGGTCGGCATGCTCCAGTTCGACGTCGTCATGCACCGCCTGGAGCACGAGTACGGCGTCAAGGCCGTCTACGAGCCCGTTTCCTACGTTACCGCCCGCTGGGTTACCGGCGACAGGAAGAAACTGGACGAGTTCCAGAAGAAGGAGGCCATGAACCTCTACCTGGATGGCGAAGGGAACCTGGCCTATCTCGCCGGGAGCCAGTGGCGCCTGGAAAACACCATGGAGAACTGGAAGGAACTCAGCTTCCACGCCACCCGCGAGCATAGCTAAGGCAGCATCAGGCAGTCTCCACCTTGTCCCACCAGTCGGACCGGTCCGACTGCCTCAACGAGAAACCCGCCATGGAAACCGCACCCGACTCCACCGCACCCGCCCCGGCAACCACCGGCGCCGCTGGCGGCGCCCTGCTGGTACTTGCCGCTGCCACCCTTTGGGGAACCTCCGGCACCGCCCAGGCCCTCTCGCCTGCGGGCGTCAGTCCCTGGAGCGTCGGCGCCTTTCGCCTTATCGTGGGAGGCGCGGCCCTGATGGTGCTTGCCTTCTTGAAAGGCGGCCTCGGCAAGGGGCGCTGGCCCTTCTGGGCGACGCTGGCCGCGGGCGGTTTCGTCGCCATCTACCAACTCACCTTTTTCACCGCGGTGCATAGGACCGGCGTCGCTGTCGGCACGCTGGTCGCCATCGGCAGTTCCCCTGTGATCGCCGGCATTCTGGGCTTCATAGTCCGAGGGGAGCGTCCGGGTCGGGCATGGGGGATCGCCACCGTGCTCGCCCTCGCCGGTTGCAGCCTGTTGGTCACCGGTGGCGGTGACATCGCCATTGACGTGTTGGGCATCCTGTTGGCCCTTGGCGCAGGCACCTCCTACGCCTGCTACACCATGGCCATCAAGGTGCTGCTGCCCGGTCGCAGCTCTGAAGCTGTCATGGCCGTCGTTTTCTGCCTGGGCGCGCTCCTGCTCCTGCCGGTGCTGTTCTTCACCGATCTCGCCTGGGTAGTCACACCCCGAGGGACCATGGTTGTTCTTTACCTCGGCGTCGTGGTCACCGCCCTGTCCTACGTCCTCTTCGCCATGGGGCTGCGCAGCGTTCCGGTCGCCTCGGCGGTGACCCTTTCCCTTGCCGAGCCGCTGGTCGCCGCTTTGTTGGGGATCCTGTTCCTGCGGGAGCACCTGACCCCCACCGCGATGGCCGGGATCCCGCTTCTCTTTGCGGGCCTAGCCGTCCTCGCCTACTCCATGTCCGGCAAGCGTGCCGTATAAATAGATAAGGGGCGCCGTCACCGGCGCCCCTTATTCGTTCATCCTCTATCCAGCTTCGCTGCGCACGGCAGGGGCGAATGATCATTCGCCCGCCTTTGCAGCGCCTGCCGTCTCTTATTCACTCTTCCCCAGGAAATCCAACAGCCTTTCCCACGAAGCGTTCACCACCTGTCCCTCCGCGATACCCGCCTGGGCCGTGAGCTGCAGCGCCTTATCGAACACCCCGACCCCCTGGCAGATGTGTGCGTCGCTCCCGATCATCACCCTGGCGCCAATTTTGGCGCACAGGCGGGCGATCTCGGCGCAGTTCTCGTTGCTCCCCTTGCGGCTCACGGCCGCGAGCGAAGAGTTGTTCAACTCCAGCGCCGTATCGGTGGCGAGCGCCCCCATGACCACCTCCTCGTAGTGGAGCGGGAAGATGGGGTTCCCTGGATGGGAGATGCATTTCACCAGGGGATTCTCCATAACCGTCAAAAGGGTGCGCGTGTTGCGGTCCCGGTCCTGGCCGCAGATGCCGCAGTCCTCGTGGAAGCCGGCCATGACGAAATCGAGCGTCTCGAGAACGTCCGGCTCCAGGTCGAGTCGGCCGGTGTGGTCGAGGATGTTGGCCTCGATGCCGCGGAAGATCCTGACCCCGGCGATGGTGGGGGGGACGAAGCGCATGGCGCAGAAGTGGTAGCGGTGCGGCCCGCCCGGGAGTCCGGGGCCGTGGTCGGTGATGGCCAGTCCCCGCAGACCCGCCTGTGCGGCAGCGTTGGCCAGTTCGTTGATGGTGGAGTAGGCGTGTCCCGATGCGAGGGTGTGAGTATGCATGTCGGCTATGATTTTCATGGTCTGGACTATTTCATAGCGGAAAGTAAATGTCAAGGTGAGGGGGCAGGACGGGACATAAGGGCACAAGGGGTTCCGCCGCCACCCTTGGAACCTTGGAGTAGGTTGGCCACGAAGCGCCGCCCGCCACCTCTCGTTCCCCCCTTGTCAAAGGGGGGGGCAGGGGGGATTTGCTTTTACTCACCCCTCTCCCGCCCAGAGCAAAAAAAAAGGGCGTACCTTGCGGCACGCCCCTTTCTCGTTTCTTGGAGAAACTAATTACTTCGCAACAGCCTTGATAGCGGACATTGCAACTTCTTTGTACGGGTTAGCGAAGAGGATGATGAGGCAAACAACGAGGGCGTAGATTGCCAGGGACTCGATCATCGCCAGACCGATCATCATGGTGGTGAGGATTTTGCCGGAAGCGCCCGGGTTACGGGAAACGCCTTCAACTGCGCTCTTAACTGCGAGACCCTGACCGATGCCGGTGCCGAGGGTGCCGAGAGCCATGCCGATGCCTGCTGCGAGTACACACATAGTAAAGAATTCCATTTGTTTCTCCTTTGCCGCGTATTTTTCCTAAATAGTATAGGAATTAAAAGTCAGTTCTAAGTTGTAGGTTCTACGTTTAGAGGCTTCGGTTTTGGTTCTAACGTAGAACGTAGAACCTAGAACCGCCTCTCAACCGGTTCTTAGTGCGCGTGCTCCAGCGAACCCTGGATGTAGATCATGGCCAGGAGCATGAACACGAAGGCCTGGATGAAGGAAACCAGCACGCCCATCAGCATCATCGGCAGCGGCACCATGAACGGGGCCAGGCCGAAGAAGATGATCAGAACGAGTTCGTGGCCGTTCATGTTACCGAAGAGACGCAGGGTCAGCGAGATGACGCGGCTCAGGTGGCCGATCACCTCGATGAAGAACATCATCGGGGCGAGCCAGGCGATGGGACCCAGGAAGTGCTTGATGTAGCCGGCGCCGTGCTCCTTCACGCCCACGATGTGGGTGGTGATGAAGACGACGACCGCGCAGGCCGCGGTGGTGTTGATGTTCGCGGTCGGCGGGAAGAAGCCCGGGATCAGGCCGATCAGGTTGGACACCAGGATGAACAGCGCCAGGGTAGCCACCAGCGGGAAGAACGGACGGCCGTGCTCACCCATGGTCTCCACCAGCATGTTCTCGATGCCGCCCACGATGACTTCCATGAAGTTCTGCGCGCCGGACGGAACGGCCTGCAGCCTCTTGGTGGCCACGATGGAAAACAGCACCAGGCCGATCATGATCAGCCAGGTATAGACGACCGCATCGGCACTCGCCTCGGAGAAACCGAGGGGGTGGAGCAACTCGCGGAAAAACTGAAGGAATAAAAAGGGATGAACCATGCAGCTAGCCTCCTTTACGGGTCGACAGATATATCGAAAAAGCGATTATGTTCAGAACCAGGACCGAAAGCCCGATCACCAGGCCGAAGATGTCGGCCTTAAGGACTACGATCAAGAGGTACAGCAGGGCCGCCATGATGGCGAGCCGTAACACGTAGCGCATGATCGCGAAGCGGGATGCGTTACGCGGCTGCAGCCGGAGCGCCGCTTCCAGTCCGGTGCGGATCCAGAAGAAGTTGGCCAGGGCCAGCATCCCGCCCACGAAGAGCGAGCCTCCGAACCTCGGCGAGATGAGCAGTGCGCCGGCCGCGCCGAGCACGGCGCTCAGCAGCAGGCTCCCCCGGACCAGCCAGGAGAAGATGTTACTCTCGTTTATTCTTGTCTCCGCCATCGCGCAGTTCTTTGCCCGCTAATATGAAGATGTTGCGGAAGCCTGCCGCAATGCCGAAGAAGAGGAAAATGAAGAAAAACCACGGTTTGGTCCCCAGCCACTGGTCCAGCTTCAGGCCGACGAACACGCCGATGGCAATCGCCACCGCGAAAGAGATCCCCATGGTGGAGACCATGCCCAGGGTTCTGAGCAGGTTCTTTTTTTCCTCATCCATAACTGTCTGTCCTCTTTCCCGTATACAAATCACGGGTAGAAAACCAAGGCTAAATAGCACGCCTACGGTGCTAATGTCAATTAATTTCCAAGACTCCGCTCAACAAAAATAACGATTTATCGCGACGTCCTGCCGGTTATGCCATCCGCAGCCGAATCGCCCAGCTCATTGTAACAGTTGTCCAATGCCGCGACCAGCACACTGTCGCGCACAGGGACCGTTGCCATGCATGGGCCTTCTCTGTCAGGACGGAGCGGAGCAGGTGTAACCGTGTCCGCCTTAGCGGCGCTGGCACAGATCAGGTAAAGCTGTCACCGAAAACAGGGGGTGGAGGAGCAGGCTCGGTAGGGGGGGAGTCGGTAAACGTTTGGCGGTGGGAATGAGGCGGGGGGAACGGTGGAAGAGGTAGGCGCTACGGAACCCCGGGGGCGGAACCTTGCTGATTACCTGAACTGCCGCTCTGTGACGGCGCCTACCCAACGTCGACCAGCGCAAGCGCCTGCGGAGCGAGCGGACAATAGGAAAGGCACTCGCCGCACCCGGTGCAGAGCTGTTCGTCGATGACGATGCCTCGTCCGGGAGCAAATGAGATCGCCCCCGCCGCGCACCTGTCGAGGCAGGCAAAACAGCCGCAGCTTCTGGCCGGGCAGTGACTGTCGTCGACGCGGGCCACCTTCGCCCGCGCCGCGTCGTCCTCCCCTTCGGGGCGCACCGGCGGATTGAGCGCCTGGTCGCGTACCTGTCCCAAGGCGTCCCGCGCCCCCCGCAGGAGCTCTCCGGTCCCCAGCAGGAACTCTCCCACTGCGTACCAGCTGCCGCGGAAAAAATCCTTCCGGCTCAGGGTCATTTCTTGCCGCGCTTTCCTTTCTTTCCGTCCTGCTTCGCTCCCTGGACGTGGCACTGGGTGCAGTTGAGCCGCTCGGGGTGGCTGGTGGGGGGCGCTCCCTTCAAGCCGTCGCGATGACAGGCGTTGCACTCCTCGCCGTCCTGGTCCGACTTCACCGCGTGCGGGATCACCGGGGGATCCGCGGGGGACTGCAGCGCATCAGCAGCGAGGTCAGGGGCGGGCCCTTCGGCGTCATTGCCCCAAGCCGGGGCCTGGACCGCCAGTGCCAGCAAGGCGCAAAGAAGAAGGGGGAGCATCGTTCTTTTCATGTAAGACCTCCTATTGGGGGACTGTCAGTCTGATCCCCTCGCTCCCAAAGAGGAGGAAGGGGAGGGCGTCGCAGCGGGCGCCGCCGTTATTTCAAGTGGAACCCTACTTTGAGGGCACGCTCGGCACAGCTGTCGATGCAGGCAAGACAGCGGGTGCAGTCGCCGGTGCGTATCCGGCAGGACTCCTGGCTCCACAGCGGGTCGAGCACCTCCGGGACGGGGCAGATCGCCACGCAGTCACCGCATCCGGTGCAGCGCGCCCGGTCGAAGGAGACTTTGAGCGGACTGAACCGGGCGAGGAGCGCGTAGAAAGCACCCAGCGGGCAGAGCGAGCGGCACCACACCCGCGGGGCCGCCGTGAGCTCCACCACGAGGATCGCGGCCGGGAACAAAAGCGGCACCAGCGATGCGAAGGCTACGGCGCGCCCGACGATGCCGATGGGCGAGAGCACCTCGAAAAGTGGAACCCCGGTCGCCGCCACGACCCCCAGCACGGCAGCCAGCGCGTAGCGCCCCGTGGCAAGGGGCAGGAGCGTCCCTCCCGTCCCCACCCTGCGCCGAAGTTTGTCTCCCAGCTCG
Source organism: Geomonas oryzisoli (assembly GCF_018986915.1). Taxonomy (NCBI): domain Bacteria; kingdom Pseudomonadati; phylum Thermodesulfobacteriota; class Desulfuromonadia; order Geobacterales; family Geobacteraceae; genus Geomonas; species Geomonas oryzisoli. The sequence goes on along the minus strand of NZ_CP076723.1, from coordinate 4,363,866 downwards.
GTGAAAAATCCCACCGGGCAGACCCAGCCGCAGAAGCTGCGCCCCCCGAGAACGAAGTAGCCGACGGTTACCAGGAGCGCCCCGAACAGGTAGGACGGGATCATGACCCCGGAGCCGATCACCGCCTGCAGGCAGGCCAGCGGGTCCGAAAGCCGCACGCCGGCGAGCTCGGCCGAGGCGAGGTTCCCCTTGAAAAAAGTGAACCCCGCCGCCGGAGAGGCGATTAAAAGCAGAGTCCCGATCTGCACCGACCGGCGCGGCAGCCACCACCTAGAAGTCATAGCTGTCCCTTTGGACCTCCACGGTCTCCCGCACCACGATCACCGGTTTCGGGAGCACGCAGGAGTTCTCGCAGACCCCGCAGCCGACGCACTTCTCCCGGTGCACTACCGGCTCCATGATGGTGTGTTCGCCGGTGCGCGGGTTGTGGCGCGGCTCCAGGGTGATGGCCTGGTCGATGAGCGGGCATTGGCGGTAACAGACCTCGCAGCGCAGCCCCCGGATGGAGAGACATCCCTCCCGGTCCACGATCTGCGCCGTTCCCATGCGCACCTTTTCCACCGCCGTGGTCTGCGGGTCGAGCGCGCCGGAGGGGCAGGCCTTGACGCAGGGGAGGTCGGGACAGAGGTAGCAGGGGACCTCCCGTGCCGCGATGAACGGCGTCCCGATGCCGACGCCGCGGTCGAGGAGCTTGATCGAGCGGTACGGGCAGGCCTGGGCGCACTTGCCGCAGCGCACGCAGGCGGACAGAAAGCGCTTGAGCGTGATCGCCCCGGGGGGCCTCAGGACGAAGCCGCGCGCCTCCCCGGGGCGCAGGAATACCGACGCCCCTCCCGCCGCTGCGAGAGCCAGCGCCAACGGCGCGAGAGTCCCCCGCTTCAGGAACTGGCGCCGCGAAACACACCCTTCCTCTCGTTGCTCCGGCACTCCGCTAGGCCTTCTGCACCTTGACCGCGCACTTCTTGAAATCCGGCTCCTTGGAGAGCGGATCGAAGGCGTCGATGCAGATCTCGTTGACCAGCTTGTTCTCGTCGAAGAAGGTGGTGAACACGGAGCCGCGCTCGGGAGCGCCCCTGCCGCCGATCTCCGCGGTCAGCACGACAGAGCCGCGCCGGGAGGTGACCTTCACCTTGTCCCGGTTCCTGATGCCGAGCTTCTTCGCATCTTCCGGGTGCAGCTCCAGCGTCGCCTGGGGGACCGCCCGCCTGAGCTCGGGGACCCGCCCGGTCATGGTACCCGTGTGCCAGTGCTCGAGGACCCTGCCGGTGCAGAACCAGAAGGGGTAGTTGCGGTCCGGGACCTCCGCGGGCGGTTCGTAGGGGCGGAACCAGACCGATACCTTGTTGTTGGGAGCCTTGTAGAACTTGATCCCCTCACCCTTGGCCACGTGCTCGTCGTCGGTCTCGGTGTAGCGCCAGCGGGTCTCGGCGCCGTTCGCCTTCACCGGCCAGCGCAGTCCGCGCACCTTGGCATAGGTGCCGTAGGGGGCGAGATCCTTGCCGGTCCCGAGGGTGAACTTGCGGTACTCCTCGAAGATCTCCCGGTGCATCCCCTTCTCCGGGTATGGGAAGAGCGCGCCGTGCCCCATCCTCTTCGCGAACTCGATCAGCTGCCAGACGTCCTCCTTCGCCTTGCCCGGGGCGTTCACCATCTTGAACCACTGCTGGGTACGCCGTTCCGTGTTGCCGAAGACCCCCTCCTTCTCCACCCACGAGGCCGAGGGGAGGATCACGTCGGCGACCTCCGTGCTGCGGGTCGGGTAGATGTCGGAGACCACGATGAACGCCTTTCTGGCCTGGGCCGCCTTGCGCACCCGGTTCAGGTTGGGGAGCGACTGGAACGGGTTGGTGCATTGGATCCAGATGCACTTGAGCTCGCCGCGGTCTATGGCGCGGAACATCTCCACCGTGTGCAGGCCGACCTTGGACGGTATCTTCTCCGGGGGGATGCCCCAGATGCCCGCCGCCTTCTTGCGGTGCGCCTCGTTCATCACCACCATGTCCGCCGGGAGCCGGTGCGCGAAGGTCCCCACCTCGCGGGCGGTGCCGCAGGCCGAGGGCTGGCCGGTCAGCGAGAGCGGGTTCTCGCCGGGCTTGCAGATCTTCCCGGTCAGAAGGTGCAGGTTGTAGATCAGGTTGTTCACCCAGACCCCGCGGGAATGCTGGTTCACCCCCATGGTCCACAGCGAGTTCACCTTGCGGGACTTGTCCGTATAGATCCTGGCGAGCTCCTCGATCTTCGCCGCCGGGACGCCGGAAACCTTCTCCGCCCACTGCGGCGTGTACGGCTTCATGAGTGCCTTGTACTCCTCGAAGGTGAGGTTCTTCACGTCCGCCGGCGTCTCGTTGAACGCCTCCTTGTCCTTCAGGCCGTAGGGGGCGTTCTCTTTGCCCCGCTTGAAGGAGACGTGCTTGCCGATGAACGCCTCGTCGTAGAGCCTGTCGCGCAGGATGACGTGGATGATGCCGTTCAAGGCCGCCAGGTCACCCTGGGGCTTCATCGCAATGTACTCGTCCGCCATCTTCGTGGTGCGGGTCCTGCGGGTGGCGATGTCGATCAGCTTCACCTTCCTGTTTTTCAGCTTGTTGTCGATGAGCCGCGAGAAGAGGACCGGGTGCGCCTCGGCCATGTTGGCGCCCCAAAGGATGTAGGTGTCGCCGAGGTCGAGGTCGTCGTAGCACCCCATCGGCTCGTCGGAACCGAAGGTGTTCATGAAGGCGACGACGGCGCTGGCCATGCAAAGGCGCGCGTTGGGCTCGAGGTTGTTGGTGCCGATCCCCCCCTTCATGAGCTTGGATGCGACGTACCCTTCCTGGATGGTCCACTGCCCGGACCCGTAGAGCGCGACGGAATCGGGACCGTGCGCGGCGATGGCCTTCTTGTACTGTGCGGCGATCAGGTCGAGCGCCTCGTCCCAGGTCGCCTCCACCATCTTGTTCCCCTTGCGGATGAGGGGCGTGGTGAGGCGGTCCTTGCCGTAGAGCGCCTTGGAGAGGAAGTACCCCTTGATACAGTTGAGCCCCTTGTTCACCGGCCCGGCGGGATCCCCCTTGGTGGTGACGATGCGCCCTCCCTTCACCCCGACCAGGACGGCGCAGCCGACCCCGCAGTACCGGCACGGAGCCTTGCCCCAGGTGATCCCGTCCTCCGCCGCCTCAGCCCCCTCAGGGCGTGTCACCGAAACGCCTGCCGCGGCAAATGCGGCCGCTGCGGCGCAGGCCTTGATGAAGTCTCGTCTGGAAAGTCCCATCGCATCCTCCTTCAGGTTGATATCGATCCGTCAGGAACAAAGCGGTTGCCCGCCCGGTTCCATGTCTTCGAAGTTATGGTAGGCGAGCTGCACCGAGATCACCCCCTCCATCTGCTGCAGCCCGGTCACCAGGGCCACCTCCCCGTCTATGGTGTCCGCCTCGATGACCGCCACGATCTTGCCGTCGGCGAGCACGCCGTGCACCTCTATCCCCTCGCCACCGGCGAGCTTCTCGGCAACGCCCCCGGCGCATTCGGGTCGGCAAGACACAACAATTCCTGATACTGGCATAAATCCTCCGGCAAAAGTCCATCACTGACATAACAAATTTGCAAAACCAGGAAATACTACCATGCTCGATGAAAGTTGCATGTGCCGCCTCAAAAAAGACTGGGATAAAGGTCGTTAAAGGCCCTCGGGAGTGTTCGTGAAACAGTAACTGGGGGGATGTTGCGAAAGTTGATTGCATCATAAGTCGGTATTAAGTAGAATGTGGTAATTTTGAATGCTCAACTGCAACTGACCGAGGAGGTAACCGATGTCGGCAAAGCTTGGCGAGATGTTGCTCAAGGTGGGGGCGCTTTCCAAGGGTCAACTGGACCAGGTGCTGCAGGCCCAGGTGATCTACGGTGGAAGGCTCGGCACCAACCTGGTGGAGATGGGGCTTGTCTCGGAAGAGGAGCTGGCCCACGTTCTGAGTGAGCAGATGGGTGCACCCTGCGTGGAGCCGGCCGAACTGAGCACGGTTCCCGACCAGGTGCTGCGTCTCGTCCCGCTTGAACTGATAAAGCGCTATCGGGTGGTCCCCCTTGCCTTGGAGGGCAAGCGGCTCTCCCTCGCCATGGCGAACCCCCACGACTTCCAGGCGCTGGAGGAGATCGGCTTCGTGACCGGAATGGTGATCAAGCCCAGGATCTGCCCCGAGCTCAGGCTGAACGTGGCCCTCGAGAGGTTTTACCGTATCACCAGGCCCACCCGCTACATCGGGGTTGAAGGGGGGATGCGGACCCGTTTCGAAACCGGTAACAGGGGGGAGGCCGCATCGGTGCAGCCGGTGGACAACCGTCAGCTCGGGCCGGTCGGCGAACCCGTGTTCTCCGAACATGTGACCATCAAGGACCTGGCGGATCAGATGGCCGGCGCCGCCAACGAGAAAGAGGTGGTCCAGGCCGTGATCACCTACATCTCCGGCGAGTTCGACCGGGGCGGGTTCCTGCGCCTGAAATCGGGAAAGGCGGTCGGCGTCCAGGCGGTAGCCGACGGTCTCCCGGTGGAGAGCTTCGTGGGTTTCGAGGCGGAGATCGGCAATATGGCGCACCTACAGCGCATGGCCGAAGAAAAAGGGCTGGTGTTGTGCGAGTTCGCCGTGGGCGACCCGGAGGGGACCCTGGTGCGTGCCATGGGGGGTAAGCTCCCGGCTTCCGCGTTGCTCCTCCCCGTGTCGCTGGGCGGTCACGTCGTCGGCCTGATCTGCGCCAGCGACAGCAAAGGCCGGCTTGGCGGTGGCGCCTTCGAGCTGCAGCGGGTGGGCGTCATGGCCGAGTTGAGCCTGGAAATGCTCTCCCTGCGCAGGAAGATACAGAGCGCGTGAGACGTGTCCGCGTCCGGCGGGGCGCGGATACAGAGAAGATGGTTGTATGAGTGGGGCGTCACCGAAACCGGTGCCGCCCCTTTGTTTTTATTTCATTCGATAGTTCCAAGAAACGAAGAGCATGCTGTCACTTCGCGCTGCAGGTGTCCCACGTTCCCCCCTTGTCAAAGGGGGAGCAGGGGGGATTTTGCCTTGCTCCCACCCCCCAACCATTGCGCCCAGAGTCCGACCCGGTAGAATAATTGGCGTTGTTTAATCTTTAACTCCGGATCTCATCCAGCTGTCCCCTGGGTCGCACGCGGTAATAGCGGCGCAGCGAGGAGGTGTCACATGGCGGCACGACTCGGCGAGATGTTGTTGAAGGTAGGAGCGTTGAACGCAGCCCAACTGGAACAGGTGCTGAACGCCCAGGCCATCTACGGCGGCAGGCTCGGGACCAACCTGGTCGAGATGGGGCTGGTGGAAGAGGACCAGCTGGCTCGGGTTCTGAGCGAGCAGCTCGGCGTCCCCTGCGTGGATCACGACCTGCTCGCCGAGATCCCCCAAAGCCTGCTGGGGTTGCTGCCGCTGGAGCTGGTGGAGCGCTTCCGGGTGCTGCCGGTTTCCCTGGACGGCAAACGCCTGGTGATAGCTATGGCCGACCCCTCCGATTTCAAGGCGATCGACGAGATCGGGTTCATCACGGGGCTGGTGATCATCCCGCGCGTCTGCTCCGAGTTGCGCTTGAACATCGCCTTGGAGTGCAGCTACGGCATCAAGCGCCCGATGCGCTACATCCCGGTGCAGGGCGGCATCCGCTCCAGGTTCGCCCCCCCGGACCAGCAGCCGGCGGTGCTGGAAGCGCCGTGGGGAGGCGGCGGGGACGATTCCTGCACGCCGGAGCGGATCTCCTTACCCGAGTTGGCCGAGCGGCTGGCGGCGGCCCCCTCCGAGCCGGAAGCGGTCCAGGCGCTGCTTGCCTACGTGGCCGGTGAATTTGACCGCGGCGCCCTGGTCCGGTTGAAGAACGGCCAAATGGTCGGCGTCCAGGCGGTAGCGGCGGGCGAACAGGTGCCGGGATTCAGCGGCTGCGCCCTCTCCCTGGAAGAGGCGCCCCAATTGCTGCGCGTGGTGCAGGAGCGCGATATGTTCCTCGGCGAAGTCAGCGCCGGAGCGGAAGGGGAGCTATTGCAGGCGATGGGGGGCGAACTGCCGGCCCCGGCGCTCATGGTCCCGTTGAAGCTCGGCGGGCAGGTCGCGGCGGTGATCTGCGCTCACGACAGCCACGGGCGGCTCGGGGGTGGGGCCTTCGAGCTGCAGCGCGTCGCCGTGATGGCCGAGCTGAGCCTGGAGATGATCGCGCTGCGCAGGAGGCTAGTCTCCGTCTAGGCTCCGACTTTCCTGCTCTCCCCCTCCCTTGACGGGAGGGGGCAGGGGGGTGGGTGAACCTGCCATTAGCACCAATGTCCGCAGCTACCCCCACCCCCTAACCCCCTCCCGCAAGGGGAGGGGGGACTTGTGTGACTCAACGATCAATAACGAAAAAAGGCGCCCGCGATAAACGCGGGCGCCTTTTTGTTTGTGAAAGCGGGAAGTTCGCCCTAGAGGGCCTTGAAGCACTTGGCCGCGGCGGCGATGGTCTTCTCAAGGTCCTTCTCGGTGTGGGACGCGCCCACGAAGGCGGTCTCGAACTGCGAGCAGGCGAGGTAGACCCCCTCCTCGAGCATGCCGCGGAAGTAGGTGGCGAACGCTTTGGTGTCGCACTTGGCGGCGCTGTCCCAGTTGTACACCGGCTCCTTGGAGAAGAAGCCGCAGAACATGGAGCCGACGCGGGTGGAGTAGAGCGGGAAGCCGGCATCCTTCGCCGCCTTGGCGATCCCCTCCGCCACGAACTTGCTCTTCTCTTCCAGCTTCTCGTAGAAACCCGGCTCCTGGAGCAGTTTCAGGGTCTCGATGCCGGCGGTCATCGCCAGCGGGTTGCCGGAGAGGGTGCCCGCCTGGTACACGCCGCCCGCCGGAGAGAGCTGCGACATGATTTCCTTCTTGCCGCCGAAGGCGCCCACCGGCAGGCCGCCGCCGATGATCTTGCCCAGCGTGGTGAGGTCCGGGGTGATGCCGAAGCGCTCCTGCGCCCCGCCGTAGGCGACCCTGAAGCCGGACATGACCTCGTCGAAGATCAGTACGATCCCTTCCTCGGTGCAGATTTCCCTCAGTCCTTCCAGGAACCCTTCCTGCGGGGGCACGGTACCCATGTTGCCCGCCACCGGCTCGACGATGACGCAGGCGATGGTCCCCTTGTTGGCGGCCACCAGCGCGCGCACCGAGTCGAGGTCGTTGTAGGTCGCGGTCAGGGTGTGCTTGGCGAGATCGGCCGGGACACCAGGGGAGTCGGGCACGCCGAAGGTGGCCAGACCGGAGCCGGCCTTGACCAGCAGGGAGTCGGAGTGGCCGTGGTAGCAGCCGGAGAACTTGAGGATGTTGTCACGCCCGGTGTAGCCGCGGGAAAGGCGGATCGCGCTCATGGTCGCCTCGGTCCCGGAGCTCACCATGCGCACCATTTCGATGGAGGGGACCGCCTTGATCACCATCTCGGCCAGGGTGATTTCCAGTTCGGTCGGCGCGCCGAAGGAGGCGCCGCTCTCGGCGGCCTTCTTGATCGCCTCGACCACCTTCGGATGGCAGTGGCCCACGATCATCGGGCCCCAGGAACCCACGTAGTCGATGTAACCGTTGCCGTCCTCGTCGAAAATCATGGGGCCGGCAGCGCTCTTTATGAACAGCGGATCGGAGCCTACCGAGCGGAAGGCACGCACGGGGGAGTTCACCCCGCCGGGGATGGATTTGAGCGCCTGCTGAAAGAGTTGCGACGAACGGCTGTTTTGCATGACTGGGTTCTCCTAACTGGCTGGAAATTATTAACTATCGGGCTCTCTGGTAGCATAGCCGCGGATAATCTGTCAAGGATTAAAAGATTTTCTCGTATACGGCCGGAGGGGGTGGATGAGGCGGAAGCGGGGGGAAGGCCTAAGGGTGTAATACAATTTGAGAAAAAGTATACGTGGTTCTGTAAACGATTAGGGTGTAACTGGATAATTTCTGCTTGACAAAGATGGTGAAATGAAATAATTTTCGGTCGCAATGTTGTATACAGTATACTTTTTCGAAGGCGCAGCGCTTGCTAAGTATCGGAAGCAGCGGGGCTTGTTGGTCGAGAAGCGTGCAGTATACGGCATTTGCGCGCGTTTTGAAAGAAATTAACAACAAACCTGGTGGTACGGGAGGATAAGGGATGCTTGGTGCATATCTGCCAATCTTGGTGCTGGTCGTCATAGCGTGCTTGTTCGGTCTGGGGTCGGTGATCTTTTCATCGCTCATCGGTCAGAAGAAGCCGTCTCAGGTAAAGCTTGCACCTTACGAGTGCGGTTGCGAGCCGGTGGGCAGCGCACGCGAGCGCTTCTCGATCAAGTTCTACCTGATCGCGATGCTCTTCATCCTGTTCGATATCGAGGCCGTCTTCATGTACCCCTGGGCCGTCCTCTTCAAGCGCCTGGGCATGTTCGGCCTGGTCGAGATGGGTCTCTTCATCGTCATACTCTTCGTAGGCTACATCTACGTTTGGAAAAAAGGAGCACTGGAATGGGAGTAAATCAGCCGCTGGGCGACAACATCATCACGACTTCCCTGGACAGCCTGGTTAACTGGGCCCGGAAGTCCTCCATCTGGCCGATGACCTTTGGTCTTGCCTGCTGCGCGATCGAGATGATGGCGACCGGTGCGGCCAAGCACGACCTGGACCGTTTCGGTATCATCTTCCGCGCCTCCCCGCGCCAGGCGGACTGCATCATCATCGCCGGCACCGTGACCAAGAAGATGCTCCCGGTCATCAAGACCGTGTACGAGCAGATGCCGGAACCGAAGTGGGTCGTCGCCATGGGCGCCTGCGCCTGCTCGGGCGGCATCTTCGACACCTACTCCGTCGTGCAGGGCATCGACGAGGCTCTCCCGGTCGACGTCTACATCCCGGGCTGCCCGCCGCGGCCTGAGGCGCTTCTCTACGGCCTCATGAAGCTCCAGGACAAGATCGCCAACGAGAAGAACTCCTTCGGTTCCTCCATTGGCTTGGGCGAAAGACTCGAACCCGCCGCTTAATCTACAACGACCAAAGGGAAAGGTAAGGCTGACATGGCAGAAAATAATCGCGCTGTAGTGAAGCTGAAGGAGCGTTTCGCGGATGCCCTGCTCGAATACAAGGAGCATCGCGGCGAGGTGACGGTGACCGTGAAGAAGGAGAGCATCCTCGAGGTACTGAAGTGCCTTAGGGACGACCTGCGCTACAACTTCTTGTCCGACGTTACCGCCGTCGACTATCTGGGTCAGGAGCCGCGTTTCATGGTGGTCTACCACCTCCTCTCCATCCCCAACAAGGACCGCGTCAGGGTCAAGGCGCCGGTGACCGAGGCGGACTGCTCCATCGATTCCGCCACCGCCCTGTGGAACTCCGCCAACTGGCTGGAGCGCGAGGCGTACGACCTGTTCGGCATCAACTTCAAGAACCACCCGAACCTGGTGCGCATCTTGATGACCGACGACTGGGTCGGGCACCCGCTCCGGAAGGACTACCCGCTCCAGGGACCCGACCGCGAGCCGTACAAAGGGCGTCTGTCGTAAGACGGATCCAGTTCGAAACCAGGGACGATTTCCATTTCCAAAAAATAGAGGCGATCAATGGCTAGCGAAATAATGACTTTGAACATGGGGCCCCAGCACCCCAGTACCCACGGCGTTCTCAGGCTCGTAGTAGAGCTGGACGGCGAGGTGATTCAGAAGATCACCCCTCACATCGGTTACCTGCACCGGGGCATCGAGAAGCTCTCCGAGCACCGTACCTATCACCAGACCCTGCCCCTCACGGACCGCATGGACTACCTGGCCCCGATGCACAACAACCTGGGCTACGTGCTGGCCGTTGAGAAGCTTTTGGGCCTCGACGTCCCCGAGCGCGCGAAACTCGTGCGCGTGATCATGGCCGAGCTCACCCGTCTTAAGAGCCACCTGGTCTGGATCGCCTGCCACGCCCTCGACATCGGCGCCATGACCGTGTTCCTCTACGCCTTCCGTGAGCGCGAGCTGGTGATGGACCTCTACGAGATGGTCTCCGGCGCCAGGATGACCTCCAACTACTTCCGCGTGGGCGGCCTGTCCCGCGACCTCCCGGCCGGCTTCGAGCAGAAGGTCCAGGAGATCGTCGACACCTTCCCGGGTCACTTCGACACCTACGAGGGGCTGCTCACCAAGAACACCATCTGGCTGCAGAGGACCATCGGCAACGGTGTCATCTCCGCGGAAGACGCCATCGACTTCGGCATCTCCGGCCCGGCCCTCAGGGGCTCCGGCGTCGACTTCGACCTCAGGCGCGACCTCCCCTACTCCGGCTACGAGGACTTCGAGTTCAAGGTGCCGGTCGGCGAGAACTGCGACACCTTCGACCGCTACAAGGTCCGTCTGGTCGAGATGCGCGAATCCGTCAAGATCATCGACCAGGCCCTGAAGAAGCTGAAGCCCGGACCGATCCTGGCCGACGCGCCGCAGGTCTGCTACCCCCCGAAGGAGAGCGTGTACAACTCCATCGAGGGGCTCATCCACCACTTCAAGATCGCTTCCGAGGGCTTCCCGGTCCCCGAGGGCGAGGTATACATGGCAGTCGAGAACCCGAAAGGGGAGCTCGGCTACTACATCGTGTCGGACGGCGGCAACATGCCGTACCGCATGAGGGTCCGCCCGCCGTCATTCGTGAACCTCTCCGCCATTGAGAAGATGGCCAAGGGCTCCATGCTGGCCGACCTGGTTGCAGTCATCGGAACGCTAGACATCGTACTTGGCGAAATTGACCGTTAGTTTTAATCAACAAGTAAAGGAGATGGGGTAAATGTCTAACGCTCCAGCCGAAGAAATTCCGGCCGAAGAAATCGATCTGACCGAGGCCAACGAAGTCATCGACAAGTACCTGAAACTGCCGGGCAATCTTATGCCGGTCCTGCAGGGTATCCAGGACGCCTACGGGTACGTCCCGAAACCGACCATCGATCTGGTGGCCGAGAGGCTGAACGTCTACCCGAGCCAGATCTACGGCGTCCTCACCTTCTACGCCCAGTTCCACCTGAAGCCGCGCGGCCGTTTCATCATCAGGGTCTGCGTCGGTACCGCCTGCCACGTACAGGGGGCGGAGCGCATCACCGAGACCTTCTTCGGGCGCCTCGGGATCGGGCACGCGGAGACCACGCCCGACCTGCGCTACACCTTCGAGAAAGTGGCCTGCCTGGGCGCCTGCGGTATGGCACCGCTGGCCATGGTGAACGACGACACCTTCGGCAAGATGACGGTCCAGAAGGTGGACGAGATCATTGAAACCTACAACGCACGGCCGATGAAGTAGCCGGCAACGTCAATTTCTCTGCAGGGGACCTTTTGTCATGAGCGATAACGCAGGAATCAAAATACTTATCTGTCAGGGTACCGGCGGCATCTCTGCCGGCGCCAAGCAGGTCGAGGCCGAGTTCACCAGGCTGATAGCCGAGAAGGGGATCGTGGCCCAGGTCGGCAAGCGCTGCGACGTCGTCAAGACCGGCTGCCGCGGCCTGTGCGCCAACGACGTTCTCGTTGACGTCATCACCCCTGAATTGGGCAGGGTCACCTACGACTTCGTGGTACCCGAGGACGTTGCGGCGATCCTCGACCAGCACATCGTCAACAACGAAGTCATCGAGAAGAAGAAGGCGAAAGCCTACTACAACACCTTCGTCGATCAGCAGATGCGTGTGGTTATGACCGGCTGCGGCCAGATCGACCCCGAGCGCATCGACGCCTTCCTCGAAGAGGACGGCTTCAAGGCCATCGAGAAGTGCGTCAAAGAGATGAAGCCGTCGGAAGTCATCGACGAAGTGAAGAAATCCGGGCTCCGTGGCCGTGGGGGCGGGGGCTTCCCGACCGGCATGAAGTGGAGCTTCTGCGCCGCTTCCCCGGGCAACCACAAGTACCTCATCTGCAACGCCGACGAGGGCGACCCGGGCGCGTTCATGGACCGCTCCATCCTCGAAGGCGACCCGTACTGCGTCATCGAGGGCATGATGATCGCGGCCTACGCCATCGGCTGCGACGCCGGCTACGTCTACGTCCGCGCCGAGTACCCGCTGGCCATCGACCGTCTCCAGAAGGCGCTCGACACCTGCTACGAGAAGGGGTACCTGGGTAAGAACATCCAGGGCTGGGGCTTCGACTTCGACATGAGGATCAAGAAGGGCGCCGGCGCGTTCGTCTGCGGCGAGGAAACCGCCCTCATGGCCTCCATCGAAGGCGAGCGCGGCATGCCGCGTCCCCGTCCGCCGTTCCCGGCGGTCAAGGGCCTCTGGGGCTTCCCGACCAACATCAACAACGTCGAAACCTTCGCCAACGTGCGCCACATCATCAACAAGGGCGCCGACTGGTACGCATCCTTGGGCACCGACACCACCAAGGGGACCAAGATCTTCGCGGTCACCGGCAAGGTGAAGCACACCGGTCTGGTCGAGGTTCCGGCCGGTATGTCCGTACGCGACGTTATCTACTCGGTCTGCGGCGGCATCGCCAACAACCGCAAATTCAAGGCCGTTCAGGCCGGCGGCCCCTCCGGCGGCTGCATCCCGGCCGAGGTGCTCGACACCCCGGTCGACTACGACTCGCTGATCAAGGCGGGCGCCATGATGGGTTCCGGCGGTCTGGTCGTCATGGACGAGACCACCTGCATGGTCGACGTGGCCCGCTTCTTCCTGACCTTCACCAAGATGGAGTCCTGCGGCAAGTGCGTTCCCTGCCGTATCGGCCTGAAGGCGATGCTCGACATCCTGGAGAGGATCACCGAAGGTCGCGGCGAGATGGCCGACATCGACACCCTGCTGGAGATGGGTGCCACCATCAAGAAGGCATCCTTGTGCGGTCTGGGGCAGACGGCCCCGAACCCGATCCTCTCCACCGTGAAGTACTTCCGTCACGAGTACGAGGCGCACATCCAGGACAAGCGCTGCCCCTCCAACTCCTGCAAAGAGCTGCTCCTGTGGCAGGTGGTCCCCGAGAAGTGCGTCAAGTGCGGCGCGTGTCTGAGGGCCTGCCCGTCCAACGCGATCAAGTGGGAGAAGGGCGAGGTCGCCGAGCTGATCAAGGAAAACTGCACCAAGTGCAAGTCCTGCTACGACGCCTGCCGCTTCATGGCCATTGAGTAAAGCGGTTCAACGTTCAAGGTTCGACGTTAAAACCGTCACCGCTGGACGCATGACTGCAAGTAGCTAGCACCCGAAACTTGAAGGGGAACGTTGAACGTTGAACGTTGAACGGATTCTATGGAGACAGAGGTCGAGATGGTAAATCTTACGATAAACGGAAAACAGGTTGCGGTAGAGAAAGACGCCACCATTTACGACGCCGCCAAGGCTTGTGGCATCAAGATACCGATCCTTTGTCACGACAAGAAGCTGCACCCGTTCGGCGGCTGCCGCATGTGCCTGGTCGAGGTCGAGCAGATGAAAGGCCGCCTCATCCCGGCCTGCACCACCCCGGTCACCGAGGGTATGATCGTGCAGACCACCACCGACGAGATCGTCAAGGCCAGGAAACTGGTGCTGGAGCTTCTGCTCCTCAAGCACCCGATCGACTGCCCGGTCTGCGATGCCGCCGGCGACTGCGACCTGCAGAACCTCACCTACGAGTACAAGGTGAACATGAACCGTTTCGTGGACGAGAAGTTCAACCACGAGATCGACTACGAGAACCCGCTCATCGAGCGCGACATGAACCGCTGCATCCACTGCGGCAAGTGCGCGAGGATCTGCGACGAGATCGTGTCCTACGGTGCCTACACCTTCATCAACCGCGGTATCGAGGCGAAGATGGGTACCGAGTTCGACGGGCCGCTCAACTGCGAGTTCTGCGGTTCCTGCGTCTCGGTCTGCCCGGTCGGCGCCCTCAACTCCCGCCCGTTCAAGTTCAAGGCCCGCTGGTGGGCGCTGCAGAAGACCAAGAGCGTATGCTCCTACTGCGGCACCGGCTGCCAGCTGACCCTGGGCACCAAGGACGGCAAGGTGCTCACCACCATCTACGACGAGAACCAGGGCTTCCATAACGGCCAGCTCTGCACCCGCGGCCGCTTCGGTTACCAGTTCGTCAACTCCGACAAGCGCCTCACCGCGCCGCTCATCCGCAAGAACGGCAAGCTCCAGGAAGCCACCTGGGAAGAGGCACTCGCCGAAGTGACCTCCAGGCTCGCAGCAGGCAAGAGCGATCCGGCTTCGGTCGCAGCGCTTGCCACCCCGCGCCTGACCAACGAGGAGCTCTTCCTGTTCGGTAAGCTCTTCCGCGGCACCGTCGGCACCGACAACATCGACCACTCCGCCGGTTACGCCCACGAGGCGCTGACCAAGGGCGCCGTCGCCTCCTTCGGCGTGGCAGCCTCCCCGGCCGAGATCGCCGACGTGCAGAAATCCAACCTCCTCCTCGTGGTCAAGAGCGACGCCTACGAGACCCACCCGGTCATCGGCTTCGAGATCAACCTCGGCGTGAAGAGGAAAGGGATCGCACTCAGGATCGTCTCCGACAAGAAAGGGAAGCTGACCCGCCTGCCGGGCGCGAAGACCACCGTCCACGCGCCGGGTAACGAGGTCGCCCTCTTCAACGCCCTCTGCAAGTCGGTCATCGACCAGGGCCTCGCAGTAGAAGGCGTGGCCGGCCTCGACGCGCTGAAAGCCGCCGTCGCCGACGCAACCGCCGAGAAGGCAGGTGTCTCCGCCGAGGAGATCGCAGCCATCGCCAAGGAGTTCGCCTCCGCGGAGAAGGCCCTCATCATCCTCCCCATCGGCCAGGGCTACCCCGGCCACAATGCGGCGCTCGCCAACGCGGCAGCGAACCTCGCCATCCTCACCGGCCAGGTCGGCAAGGAAGGCGCGGGCCTCCTCATCATGGGCGAGAAGAACAACAGCCAGGGTGCGGTCGACATGGGCATCTACCCGAAAGGGACCGGCCTGAACGCCGCCGCCATCATCGACGGCTGCGCGAACGGCAACGTGAAGACCCTGTTCGTCGCCGGCGAGAACCCGGTGGTTTCCTACCCGAACCGCGCGAAGGTCGAGAAGGCCCTCGAGAACGTCGAGTTCATGGTGGTCTCCGATCTCTTCCTGACCGAGACCGCGGCTCTGGCCGACGTCGTCCTCCCGGCCTGCTCCTTCGCCGAGAAGAGCGGCACCTTCACCTCGCTGGGCCGCAGGGTCCAGAACGTGAGGAAGGCGATCCCCGCCATCGGCCTCGCCAAGAGCGACTTCGAGATCCTGAACGCGATCTCCCAGGCTCTGGGCGGCGCACGCTACAACAACCAGGGCGAGGTCTTCACCGAGATCGCCGCATCGGTCCCGGCCTACAAGGGCCTCACCCAGGCCGGCCTGAAAGACGAAGGTGCGGTCTACCCGGTGGCGCTCGCCGCCAAGCTGGTCCCGGCGGCGGCGAAGGCTGCGGCACCGGCAGCCGGCAAGCTGGCCCTCGTTACCGGCAGCGCGCTGTACCACTGCGGCACCATGAGCCGCTTCGGCGAAGGCCCCATGTACGTCTGCCCGGATGCCTACGCCGAACTGAACGTCGCCGACGCGGCGGCCCTGAAGGTCGAAGAAGGGGACCAGGTCACCGTGACCTCCGGCACCGGCGCGGTGCAGGTTGTCGCCAAGGTCGGCAAGCGCGTCCCGCAGGGCGTGGTCTTCTCCCCGTATCACTTCGGTGAGGGGAGCGTCAACACCATCACCGACGGTGCGGAAGTCACCTACGTCTCCGTCGCGAAGAAGTAGCCAACAGCTAGAAAATCTATACAAGAGGGGAAGACTATCAGATGGATACGCTAATCTTAGGACTGCCGGTCGCGTACTACATAGCCATGGTTGCCAAAGTGCTCGTAGCCTTTGTCTTCGTGCTCCTTACCGTGGCCTACGCCACCTACGCGGAGCGCAAGATCATCGGGCACATGCAGGTGCGTCTGGGTCCCATGAGGACCGGCTGGCACGGCCTTTTGCAGCCGATCGCGGACGGCGTCAAGCTGTTCTTCAAAGAGGAGATCATTCCGTCGCAGGCGAGCAAGTTCGCCTTCCTGATCGCTCCCCTCGTCGCCCTGATCCCGGCGTTCATCTCTTTCGCGGTCATCCCCTTCGGTGACAGCGTGACCATCGGCGGCTACACCGTACCGCTGCAGATCGCTGCCTACTACGACCAGGCCGGCAAGCAGGTCTTCGACGTCAACGTCGGCGTCCTCTACATCCTGGCCATGGCATCCCTGGGCGTCTACGGCATCGTGCTCGCCGGCTGGGCCTCCAACTCCAAGTACTCGCTCCTGGGCGGCCTTCGCTCCGCGGCGCAGATGATCTCCTACGAGCTCGCCGCAGGCCTTGCCATCATCTCGGTGTTCATGCTCTCCGAGAGCCTCTCCCTGCACAAGATCGTAGCCGATCAGGCAGGCGGCGCATGGTACGCCTTCAAGCAGCCGCTGGCCTTCGTGATCTTCTTCATCTGCTCGCTGGCCGAGATCAACAGGACCCCGTTCGACCTTCCCGAGGCCGAGACGGAGCTGGTCTCCGGCTTCTGCACCGAATACTCCTCCATGAAGTACGCGATGTTCTTCATGGCAGAATACGCCAACATGATCACCGTCTGCGCCGTCACCACCACCCTGTTCCTGGGCGGCTGGCACGGCCCGGCGTTCCTCCCCGGCTGGTTCTGGTTCATTGCCAAGGTGTACTTCCTGATCTTCGTCTGCATGTGGGTCAGGGCCACCTACCCGCGTTACCGCTACGACCAGCTCATGCGTCTGGGCTGGAAGGTGTTCCTGCCGCTCACCCTGGTCAACGTGATGGCGACCGGCCTGTGGGTCATGTTCATCAGCAAGTAGAGAAAGAGTCAAGCTACACAACTTCTAGGCGAGGTGCCGCAAATGATAATGCCGCTCATCAAAGGTCTTCAGATCACCATTTCACATATGTTCAAGAAGCCGGTCACCCTGCAGTACCCGACCGAGCGTCCTGACGTAAAGCCAGGCTTCCGCGGACTGCACGCGCTCAACGTGTCCCACGACAAGGCGAAGTGCGTTGCGTGCTACCTCTGCCCCACCGTCTGCCCGGCCAAGTGCATCACCGTCGAGGCCGGCGAGGACGCCAACCACGACAAGTACGCTGCGAAATACGAAATCGACATGCTGCGCTGCATCTTCTGCGGCTACTGTGTGGAAGCGTGCCCGGTTGACGCGATTCGGATGACCGAACAGTTCGAACTCGCCAACTACACGCGCGCCGACTTCACCTACACCAAAGACAGACTCTTAGAAAAGAAATAAAGGAGCAGCAATGGAATCGATCTTCTTTCTCGTCGTGGCTGCGGTGGCCGTTATTTCCAGCATACTCGTGGTCACCTGCAAAAACCCGATCAACAGCGCGCTGTCGCTGGTGATGACCTTCTTCTGCCTGGCGACCTTCTACGTCATGCTGGACGCCCCCTTCATGGCGGCCACCCAGGTGATCGTGTACGCCGGCGCCATCATGGTCTTGATCATCTTCGTGATCATGCTGCTGAACGTGAGGGTTGAGACCGTCAAGCGCGGCACCCACGCGGTGATCGCCGGAAGCGCCATCGGCCTGTTCGTTCTCTTCCAGACCATCTGGTTCCTGATGAAAGGTTCCATGACCGGCAAGGTGGGTGAGATGACCAAGGAGCAGATCGTGAGTGTCGGCCACGTCGAGCTGATCGGCAAGGCGCTCTTCACCGACTTCCTGCTGCCGTTCGAAGTCACCTCGGTGCTGCTCTTAGCCGCGATCGTCGGCGCCGTCATCCTGGCCAAAAAGAAAATTTAACGCTACGAGGGGAACAGACATGCTAGCGATCGAAAATTACCTGATAGTTTCGGCCATACTCTTCGCCATCGGGACCATCGGCGTCCTGACCAAGAGAAACGCCATCGTCATCTTCATGTGCATCGAGATGATGCTGAACGCGGTGAACCTGACCTTCATCGCCTTCTCCAGGCACCTGGGCAACATCGACGGACAGGTCTTCGTCTTCTTCGTCATGACCGTGGCCGCCGCAGAGGCAGCCGTAGGTCTCGCGCTGATGATCGCCTTCTTCAAGAACCGCGAGTCCATCGACGTCGAGGACGTCAACCTGCTCAAGCTCTAACACCCGGTGAACCCGTTCAACGTTCGACGTTCAACGTTAAGAGCGCAAGCGCGGGGACGCAAGGAGTTGGGTTTGAGTCGGGTTTAAACCTAGAACGTTGAACGTTGAACGTTGAACGGCATTCAGATTTTTAGAACTGATTTTTCAGATAAAAAGGAGTCAGGGATGTTTGATTTAGTATGGTTGATCCCACTGTGCCCTCTCATCGGCTCGGTCATCAACGGCCTACTCGGCAAGAAGATAAAGAACGAGACGGTCATCGGCGGTATCGCCGCCGGTAGCGTGTTCGCCTCCTTCATGGTCGCCTGCGGGATCCTGTTCCAGCTCCTGAGTCTGCCGGGCGAGGAGCGGGTGTTCCAGAAGACCATCTTCACCTGGATCCAGTGCGGTCCGTTCAAAGCCGACATCGGCTTCCTGATCGACCCGCTGTCCGCCACCATGCTGATGATCGTAACGGGGATCGGTTTCCTGATCCACCTCTACTCCATCGGCTACATGCACGGTGAGGAAGGGTTCTACCGCTACTTCTGCTACCTGAACCTCTTTACCTTCTCCATGCTCTGCCTGGTGTCGGGCAACAACCTGCTCCTCATGTTCATCGGTTGGGAGGGCGTCGGTCTGTGCTCCTACCTGTTGATCGGCTACTACTTCCACAAGAAGAGCGCCGGCGATGCGGGCAAGAAGGCGTTCGTGATGAACAGGGTCGGCGACTTCGGTTTCCTCCTCGGTCTCTTCACCCTCTTCTACTACCTGGGTCACAACCACAACGTCTGGACCATCAACTTCGTGGAGCTCGCCAAGAACGCCGACCTCCTGGTCCCGGGCGCCGTGGTCACCACCGTCTGTCTCTGCTTCTTCCTGGGCGCCACCGGTAAGTCCGCCCAGATTCCGCTGTACACCTGGCTGCCGGACGCGATGGAAGGCCCGACTCCGGTCTCCGCGCTCATCCACGCCGCCACCATGGTTACCGCAGGCGTCTACATGATCGCCCGCATGAACTTCATCTACATCAAGAGCCCGACCGCTCTCCTGGTAGTCGCCTGCGTCGGCGCCGCCACCGCCCTCTTCGCGGCGACCATCGGCACCGCCCAGAACGACATCAAGCGCGTCCTCGCATATTCCACCGTTTCCCAGCTCGGCTACATGTTCCTGGCCATGGGTGTCGGCGCCTTCACCGCCGGCGTGTTCCACCTGATGACCCACGCCTTCTTCAAGGCCTGCCTGTTCCTCGGTTCCGGCTCGGTCATCCACGCCATGCACCACGCGCTGCACCACGAGCACTCCGAAGCGGACCCGCAAGACATGAGGAACATGGGTGGGCTTCGCAAGAAGATGCCGGTTACTTTCTGGA
Organism: Geomonas oryzisoli; assembly: GCF_018986915.1. Classification (NCBI taxonomy): domain Bacteria; kingdom Pseudomonadati; phylum Thermodesulfobacteriota; class Desulfuromonadia; order Geobacterales; family Geobacteraceae; genus Geomonas; species Geomonas oryzisoli. Next base: position 4,344,474 of record NZ_CP076723.1, on the reverse strand, counting down.
CCTTCCTCTTCGCCACCATCGCCATCGCAGGTATCCCGGGCTTCGCCGGCTTCTTCTCCAAGGACGAGATCCTCTGGCAGGCGTTCGCCAACCCGCACCACCATGCCGTCAACTACGTCCTCTGGGGCGCAGGCGCCGTGGCCGCAGGCCTCACCGCATTCTACATGTTCCGCCTGGTCTTCATGACCTTCTTCGGTCCGACCCGTCTCTCCGACAAGGCCTACCACCACCTGCACGAGTCACCGTGGGTCATCACCGTGCCGCTGGTCTGCCTCGCCACCCTCTCCGTGTTCGGCGGCTGGGTCGGCGTGCCCAAGGTGCTCGGTGAAGTGCTGGGTGAAATGCCGAACTACTTCGAGCACTGGCTCGAGCCGGTCTTTGCTTACTCCACCCACTACACCGAGGCGCACGGCGCGCATGGTCTGCACTCCGTCGCCATGGAGTGGGGCCTCATGGGCACCTCTGTCCTGATCGCCTGCGGCGGCATCGCTCTCGCTTACGCGCTCTACATCGTAGCACCGGGCTTCCCCGAGAAGTTCACCTCCACCTTCCCGGCACTGCACCGCGCGGTCTACAACAAGTGGTACGTGGACGAGATTTACGACTTCGCCTTCGTCAACCCCTGCAAGGCTCTCGGCAACTTCCTCTGGAAAGGGTTCGACGTGCTGGTGGTCGACGGTATCGTGAACGGCGTGGCGGCGGTTGTCCGCGGCTTCTCCGGCATCCTGCGCTACGTGCAGACCGGCTTCGTTCACAACTACGCCTTCACCATGGTGTTCGGCGTGGCCCTGATCGTCGCGGTGTACATCTTCCGCTAAGATTCGAGACTTGAGATAATTTTGACCTGTAAGTAAAAGGAGCAGAGTAAATGAACCAGCTACCGTTACTGAGCATATTAACCTTCACACCGCTGATCGGGGCGATACTGCTCCTCTTTGTGAACAAGAACAGCCACGGCGTGCTCCGTAGCATCGCCATGGCGGTTACGGTGGTGACGTTCGTCCTCTCGTTGCCCCTGATCACCGGGTACAACGCGCCGGGCAGCGACATCGGCGGGTTCCAGTTCCTCGAGAACATCCCCTGGATCGCGGCCGGTCCCTTCCAGATGAGCTACCATCTGGGCATCGACGGCATCAGCCTGTGGCTGGTCATCCTGACCACCTTCATCATGCCCATCGCCATCCTCTCCACCTACACGGCGGTTGAGGAGAAGGTGAAGGAATACATGATCTGCCTGCTTCTCCTCGAAGTCGGCATGATCGGCACCTTTATCTCGCTCGACCTGTTCCTCTTCTACATCTTCTGGGAGATCATGCTGATCCCGATGTACTTCATGATCGGTATCTGGGGCGGCAAGAACAGGATCTACGCAGCAGTCAAGTTCTTCATCTACACCGCGGTCGGTTCGCTCCTCATGCTGGTCGCATTGATCGCCCTCTACTTCAAGGCGGGCGGCGGCGACTTCAGCATCCTGCGCTTCTACCAGCTGCACCTCGACCCGACCACCCAGATGTGGATGTTCCTGGCCTTCGCACTGGCCTTCGCCATCAAGGTCCCGATGTTCCCGCTGCACACCTGGTTGCCGGATGCCCATACCGAGGCGCCGACCGCCGGCTCCGTAATCCTGGCCGCCGTCATGCTGAAATGCGGTACCTACGGTTACGTACGTTTCGCCATGCCGCTGTTCCCGGATGCCAACTTGCAGTTCACCCCGCTCATCGCCACCCTCTCCGTGATCGGTATCATCTACGCATCGCTGGTGGCCATGGTGCAGCAGGACGTCAAGAAACTCGTTGCTTACTCCTCGGTAGCCCACCTGGGCTTCGTAATGCTGGGCGTGTACGCCCTCAACCAGCAGGGCGTCACCGGCGGCATGCTGCAGATGCTGAACCACGGTGTTTCCACCGGCGCATTGTTCCTTATCGTCGGCTTCATCTACGAGCGTCGTCATACCCGTCTCATCACCGACTTCGGTGGTCTGGCCAAGCAGATGCCGGTCTTCACCACCATGTTCATGATCGTGACCTTCTCCTCCATCGGCCTGCCGGGCACCAACGGCTTCGTCGGTGAGTTCCTGGTGCTCCTGGGTTCCTTCGAGAGCAGCCTGCGCTGGTATGCCATCATCGCCACCTCCGGCGTCATCCTCTCCGCCGTCTACATGCTCTGGATGTTCCAGCGCGTCATGTTCGGCGAGCTGAGCAACCCGAAGAACCAGACCCTGAAGGACCTGAACGCACGCGAAGTCGCCATCATGCTGCCGCTCATCTTCCTCATCTTCTTCCTGGGCATCTACCCGCGTCCGATCATCGACACCATGGCCCCGTCCATCGACAAGATGATCGCGCAGACCAAGGTTCAGAAGCAGGTAGCGCAGGCAGCAATGCCGGCAGCTATGGCACTTCCCCCGGGTCACATGGCAGTACCCGAGGCAGGTGCGGCACCCGCAGGTATGCCCGCAGGTCACCCGGCGATGCCGGAGGCAGGCGCAGCACCCGCTGGCATGCCCGCAGGACACCCGGCCATCCCCGCAAACAACGAAGCAAAATAGACCGCTTAGAACTACTGACGGAGGATTATAGATGGAAACAATTGCTATGCCGGCCATAAACCTGGCAGTGATCATGCCTGAGATCCTACTCTCATGCATCGCCATGGTGCTGCTGCTCGTCAACGTCTTCGTGCCGGGCAAGAACAAGGCCTACCTCGGTTACCTGAGCATCATCGGCCTTGCAGTGACCGCGGCGAGCGCCGTGGGCGGCTGGGGGCCGTCGGTATCAGCGTTCAACGGATCGGTAGTGCAGGACAACTACGCAATCTTCTTCAAGATCATCTTCATCATTTCCGCGGGCCTTGCCATCTTGATAGCGGATCGCTACATGGTCCAGGAGGATTGCAACCAGGGCGAGCTCTACCCGATGGTTCTTTTCGCCACCGTCGGCATGATGCTGATGGCGAGCGGGACCGACCTGATGGTCATCTTCCTCGGCCTCGAGCTTCTCTCCATCCCGCTGTACATCCTGGCCGGGTGGAACCGTGACAACCTGGCATCCAACGAGGCAGGCCTCAAGTACTTCCTGCTGGGTGCCTTCTCCACCGGCTTCCTGCTCTACGGCATGGCGCTCACCTACGGCGCCACCGGCAGCACCAAGATCATGGCCATCTCCTCCTATGTGATGAGCAACCCCGGCGTAGCCAGCAACCCGCTCTTCATCGTGGGCATGCTGCTGATCGCCGTCGGCTTCAGCTTCAAGATTGCCGCCGCACCGTTCCACATGTGGACCCCGGACGTCTACCAGGGCGCACCGACCCCGATGACCGCGTTCATGTCTGCCGGTCCGAAAGCAGCAGGCTTCGCAGCCTTCATCCGCGTCATGATCTTCGCCTTCCCGATGCTGAGGGCTGAGTGGAGCGACCTGCTGTGGATTCTGGCCGTACTGACCATGACCGTCGGTAACATCATCGCGCTGTCCCAGGACAACGTGAAGAGGATGCTGGCCTACTCCTCCATCGCCCATGCCGGTTACGCGCTGGTGGGTTTCGCCGCCGTGAACGCCGAAGGTGCAGCAGGCATCCTGTTCTACATGCTCTCCTACGCCTTCATGAACATCGGCGCCTTCGGTGTCATCGTACTGATCACCAAGAAAGGCGAGATCAACGGCAACGTGCAGGATCTGGCCGGTTTCGGTCACAAGAAGCCGCTTCTGGCAATGGTACTGAGCATCTTCCTGTTCTCCCTGGCCGGCATGCCGCCGACCGCAGGTTTCATCGGGAAGTTCTACCTCTTCAGCGCAGCCATCAAAGCCGGTTACGTGTGGCTTGCCATTATCGGTGTACTGAACTCCGCGGCATCCCTGTACTACTACCTGCGCGTCATGGTCTTCATGTACATGAAAGATCCGACCGAAGACTTCGAGTGGGCAGGTGCCACCCCGGCCATCGCAGTATGTCTGCTGGTAGCCGTAGGTGCCACCCTGGTTCTCGGCGTAGTCCCGGGCACCGTCCTCGAGTTGGCGCAGAAAGCAGTACAGTTCTAAGACGAGCTAGTTTATAGAAGCAAAAAGAGGGCACCCGATTCCGGGTGCCCTCTTTGCGTTTGTATGTCCCTGGCAGAAAGAAGGAGCGCGCGTGCCCCTGGTGATTCCATGTCACGTGTAGGGGCGAATAATCATTCGCCCGTCCACCTCCCCCCTCACATATGCCAACACAAACGCGGTGTCCCACCCCTGCGAAACCTTGTCCCCGAAGCGTTGCCGCGCCCCTCACGTCCCCCCCTTTGACGAAGGGAGGACATCCCACGCCAAGTTTGACACCCACCTAGCCCCTGGTACATTTCCATCTTCACGACCTCACCATTAGGAGGTTCCAAGATGGCCGGTTCCCGTCAAGATCACCTCCGTCGCGACCCCTTCCAACGCCCCACCCTCACCCCCGGCCCCCTAGGCTACAACGATGCAGCATCGCCTAATTCGAAAGCCCTTCCTAAGGACACACCTGGGCCAGTAGGGCGGAATGATCTTGCAGATCCCTCTGCGCGATACAATGCCCCGCAAGCCGTTTTGAGAATTTCAGCACCCGAGCGTTGGATTCCACTGGACCAGGCACAAATTATAGCTTTAGAAATTTCGACATATTTCGAAGGGGGAGAGGCGAAGTATGGAACCCTGGCCGATGATGGTGATGACCAGGCCACCTCATTTGGACTGCTTCAGTGGAATTTTGGTCAAAACACCCTTGGGCCGATACTCAAGAAGATGCTGCGAGCAGATCCAGGTCAATTTGAAAATTGCTTCACCAAAAATACCGGTTACGAGACACTGAAGAAAGCGATACTCGAAAACGATCAGGCAGGACAAAAAAAGTGGGCCAGATCTCTGCTAAAGACGAACCGCAGCGGATGGGAGACGTCGTTTAAAAATATTGCAAGGGTGGCGGTCTTCAACAAGATCCAAAATGACGAGGCAATTAAAGATTATCACATGCTGGTAATGCGGGATATTGCGTGGCTGAGGGCAATTAAACCGATTGAATTTCAACGAATCGAGATTAACACATACGCAGCGCTATTTGACCTATGCGTGCAACAATACGGTATCGGTAAATCAAAAGCAGCCATAATCAGCCAAATAGGCGAGAAGAAACCAAAGACGCAAGGAGAGATAATGGCTATCGTTGTTATGGAAAGGGGGCGAGGAGCGAAGCACAAGTATCAAGCCGATTGTATCAGCCGCAGGATGGGCATCTTGACGTCGGAGCCGTTCATATCTACTGAGGGAGGGGGCAGAGTGACGCGAAAGAACCCAAAGTTCAAATTATTAGTGCATTACAGAGGCGCATATGTGCGTCTTTAAGCAACTACTTACTGCACTTGCAGCTCTACAGGTCCTTTCGTACGCTGCATGGGCTCAGGAACAAGCAGTTTGCTCCTCAGCGGTTTGCTCGTTCCATGTACCAGCAGAGCAAATGACGGCGCCATGTTCTCATCTGGCGGGCTTAGTGGCGTACAGCGAGCCAACAGGAGCTACCTTGATACAATGCAGCGACCCAGCTACTGGCGCCTCGACAGTGTTTATTACCAATCGTCAAAGCAATTCAGCTGCATACGAGATTGAAGATGGCAGATATTACAGGTCGCAATACCTACCTGAGCTCATGAAGGAGGGCGTGCCGGACAGATTTGGCAGAGTTCCACTTTGTGATCCAAACCAACGAAAGAAATCTACATCGTTAATCGTGTTAGAAAAGGAACCAGCAGACACCGATGTGAATCCCTACTGCTACCGCATCTACTACATAGACGCATCAGCCACAGCTTTGAACGTAACTAGAGACGATGGCTACAAACTGCCGCCGGCTTCGAAAAAGACCGTAGCAAAATGGTCTCCCCTGCGCCGCAAACTTACAGCTCTCATCAAGCCTTAGCCATATCCGAAGTAGCCTTGAAAGTTTGGAGGTAACAGGTGACGCCGAATCTCTTGATGCCACTCCTGTTGGTGAGCCTGATAATTCAACCTACTCCTCTCCAGGCAGATGCGCGCAGAGGTTTCCCCAAAGAACTTATAGGCAAGTGGCAAGTGGTTGGGGTTCGTCTGGACAGTACTTTTACCGCCCGCACCTACTACGAATATGATGACAAGAGCTTACTTGGTAAGACGGTCACAATTCAACGCACAGAAGCCAGAGGCAATTTGCCGGAGACGCTGTGGTGTATAGGACCGAACATCACAGAGCAACGGAGCACCCTCGATGGCTTGTTGGCGAAGACGATGGCAAGGCAAGAGGAATTAGAACAGTCAGCTGCATCTAAAAGGTACATGCTGGCGGCAGATGGCGGTGCGAGCGTGACGGTTTATTGGGTCGGGTGCGGAAAAGGAGACTTTGGTCCTGATGTGCCATTTGGCCCTGGAGGAGAAAACTGGATCGCACTCCTGCCCGGTGGCAATGCCGCTACTCGCTGGTACGACAACACCATCCTCCTGTTGAAACGCAAGCGGTAAAGAATACTTTACAAGGAGTGTAAAGTGTTGTTTCATGTAACGAAAGGGGAGTGTTATGCAGCCGACAAGAGATAGAGTGCAAAATTACAGGGCAAAACTTCGTGAAGCTGGATTGAAGCCGGTTCAGATATGGGTTCCCGATCCAGCGACCCCTGGTTTTGAGGCCGAATGCCTCAGACAATCGCGGCTCGCGCTTCAAGACCCGCAGAATCTGCAGGACTTGGAAGACATGGCTGAGGTGGCCGACTGGGGTGAGGAATGAAACGGGGAGATGTCGTCCTGGTGACCACTGCAGGTGATTATGGCAAACCACGACCTGCTCTTGTGGTCCAAACCGACTACTTTTCTGAGCACCCAAGCGTAACGCTCTGTCTCCTGACATCCTTTATGTTGGATGCCCCGCTCTATCGTTACAAGCTCGCACCGACGGCAGAGAATGGGCTGTCAGCCCCCTCTTTTGTTCAGGTGGACAAGCTAATGACCGTGCCCCGCCAAAAAGTAGGTGATGTCATAGGGAACTTGTCTGACAAACAGATGTCCGAGATCACGAGACTATTGGCATTGTGGATAGGCATCGCGGACAGGTAGCAGAGCCCAAATTTAACATCGCCCAAGCTCTCCTCCCAAGAGTGTGGGGTCACAGCCCACCCTCCCAGGGGCAGGTTATCCCTTTTATCCCCTTCATCCCTGTTAGTTGTTTCTGGTTTCCTAAGGGCCCTCGCGGAACTGCGCCCCGTTACACGATGACTCCTGCTGCTCCGGCATTGGCTGCAACTCCGCCGCGATGGTGTCGGAACCAAGATCCTGCCCTTCGGGCCAGCCGATGCCGGTGAAGAAGAGGGAGACCCGCCTGAAGTACGCCTCCTCATTCAAGCGCTGGAAAAAATCGCTTTTGATATAGGGGGCGACATCGAAAAAGCCTGACCTGCCATCGGAAAGGACGACCGCTACTTTTTTGTCCTCCAATGGTTTTACTGAAACCACTTTATTCATGACTACTCCAAAGGCTTTATGAGCAAAGGATTCTGGTCATTTACGGCAAGGTGCCAGTCGGTCAGCAGATCATCCTTGTGGATCTCGAACCATGACTGAACGAGCATTACTGCTGCCCAATGTCTACACCCGTTTTTGCCTCCCACCGACGTCCAGCAAAGCTTCAGGATGCAGTAACGCAATTCTCAGCAGCACTCGCGCTGGGCCTTCCGGCTTGCGCCGCCCCTGTTCCCAGTTTCGCAGCGTCCCGACGCTGATTCCGACGAGGTTTGCAAACTTATCCTGGGACAGCCCGAATCTCTCGCGCAGAGCACGAACCTCCGTTTCAGGAAAGTCAAAAGAACGGGAGGGTTCCGTCTCTCCTTTCATTATCGCCGCACCCTGCTTCACACTTTCCAACAACTCCTTGAAAAGTTCATCGCTCATGGATATTCCCCCTGAAATACGGTACGTCATTGGCGCACGGGCGTCAACCTGACAAGTGATTGCGTCCCAGTCTTAGCTCATGGAACCCAAGCCTTAGGGAGACCTCCGTTGCCCACCGGCAGCAGCTCGCAGTTATCCCTTTTATCCCTGTAGATCGCTTCACTTTGCGTCTCCGCGCCTTTGCGTGAGATGCCTTCAGGTCTTCCTCTGGAGCCTCCGTGGAGCTCTGCACTGTCTGTGGATGAGCTTTCAAATGCGCCAAAGGATGTACCCGCCAAGGAGCGAATCGCACCGCCCTACTTGACAACAATATTTGTAGCGGCTAATACTTTATCCCATCATTCCACACGAACACGGGAGCCTACTATGAGCGAACCTTTCGACATCACCGGCCTGAAAGACCTTTCCGACGGCGACCTGGCCCTCTGCGGCGAAACCCTGGCCGACCACCTGGAGGAACATCCGGCCTACAAGGGGCAAACCATCCCAATCTGTATTCCAGGCCCGGGCAATCTGAGGGAGGAAGCACAGGACATCAAGCACGCATCAAATGCGGCACGCCTGGACCCATCGAAGGAACCCTTAAGGCAAGAGAAGCGGGAGAAGATTATCAACTCTATAAAGTTCTCCTGCCAGTACGTGGTCATGTTTGCGACCCACACCAATGATCCCAGCCAACTGGAGGGCGTACCTGTCAATAGACAGCAAAAGGCGCCGCGGAGCACTACCGTGAAGCTGCCCAAGAAGTTCAACAAGTTCAAGGTCAGTCATGGTGACAGATCAGGTGGAGTGAAGATGTACGTCAACAGTTGGGAGGGAAAGGCGAGTGTCGATGTACAGATCTGTTACGGTAATCCCGCGCAGGAAGATTCGTGGCAGGCCCTGAAGATGTCCCATTACTGCCACTTCACCGTCGACGGTTTAGAGCCGGCGCGCAGGGCCTACTTCAGGGCCAGGCTGATAAACGATGCCGGCGTCGGCCCCTGGTCCGAGGTAGTCGAACTGATCATCATCTAAAAGCAGCTTCCTGTACGCGAAGGTTCTTCAAACAATCCCGGGAACTGCGGACGGCGCAGCCACGAAGCGGATCGGAGGAACCACAGTTCCCCCCTTTGCGAAGGGGGGACAGGGGGGATTTGCCTGAATTAGCCATTACCACCAAGCGGCTGCACCAACGTGCAGCCGCTTTCGTTTATTCATCCCCTCGAATGGTCCCGTCTCTCACCTCACAACCTGAATCCCCGCCAGAAACTCCCCATCCTCACCGTCCGAGTCACACAAAACCGCCCCTTTCTCGTACTCACACCCGCTGATGGCAGTCCAACCCCCTGCCGTTGGAGGCCGTCCCAGGCAAATCCTGCAGTCCCAACCAAAATAGTGAGATTTTGTTGGAAATAGTGCTATTTCATCTGAAATCTCCTTATTTCATCTGGAATAGTGCAATTCCTGATCGAAATCTCACTATTCCAACTGAAATAGTGCAATCTTGAAAGAAATAGTGAGATTTTGAGCTGAATAGTGAGATTTTGGGTGGAAATAGTGCTATTTCCAACAGAATAGTGCAATTCCCATCTGAAATCTCACTATTCCATTTGAAATCGTGAGATTTTGGTCCGAGTTTGCACTATTCCGTTTGAAATAGTGCAAAACCAAACCGAAATAGCACTATTCCGTTCAGAATAGTGCAAACCGATTTCGGTTTTGGCTTATTCCGTCAGCAATAGTGCAACCGCCCCCCGGAACCTCCCAATCCCCCGTGCCCATCCCTTTTATCCCCTTTATCCCTGTTAAAATGTGTCTCTCTTTGCGCCTTTGCGGCTTTGCGTTACAAATTAGATTGCGTGTTGATTCTACTTTATTAAAGCTATTCTATGTGCTAATTGTGTGTTTACGATTATCCCCTCAGGAGTTCCGCAAAGTCCCATGGCACGAAGACCGCGCACCAGCCCCATCGAAGATGTCATTATCATCGCCAGCAAATTCCCGTGGTGGGTATCGGTGGTCCTTGCCATTGTAACCTTTCTCATGTCCCGCTCAATACCCTCCCAAGCCCCCGGCAATCTAGTAGCACCGATAGTGGCGATGTTTTGTCAGATGTTTCTTGCTCCTGCTTTTCTAATCGCAGCAGGCATCTCCGGGTACAATTCCCTAAAGCAGCGCAAGCTCAACGAAACCGTCAAGTCCCGTACCGATGTCGCCTCTTTGAACGAAATGACCTGGGGCGAGTTCGAGACCCTGGTCGCCGAGCACTTCAAGCGGAACGGATTTGAGGTCGCGCGAGAGGGTGGCAGCGGTCCGGACGGCGGCATCGATCTTGTCCTGCGCAAGGGGAGAGAAAAGCACCTGGTGCAGTGCAAGCAATGGAAGGCATACAAGGTCAGCGTTCAGCCGGTACGCGAATTTTACGGAGTGATGGCCGCCGCCGGAGCCGCCGCCGGCTATTTCGTCACCACTGGTGATTTCACCCAAGATGATGAGAATGTTACTGAAGGGCTATCCCTTGAACTAAAAGCCCTTTGTAGCCTCAACCGAAAGTCGTGTTGTATCGTTGGGGTAGGTAATTTTGCGTGGAACAGATTGAATGTATATTATTCCGCATAAATGCGGAGATACTAGGAGCCTAATATGAAAATTCTTTTTGTAATTTTGTTACTACTGTTAATAGCTGCCATCACATATGGCGTTTATATATACTTAAAAAGACAACAGTATACGAGAGAACGGTTTGCTTTTGCGGCGTTGGCTTCGATAACGTCAATGTCAATGTTAGTACTTACATCAATGAAAAGCAACTTGATGCCATGGCATATTGGCCTGCAACTGTTTAACTATGTCACCTCAAGTGAAATAAAGGTTCGAGAGGCTGATTGGACAGATTATTCACTGTTGGTTCTCGTGTATATCGTAGCAGTGCAGGCCATACTTAGTATTTTTAAAAGCTGGGACGGGCTAAAAAGCTACGAGCAGTACCAGCGCGAACAAAGAAACATGCCTACTGGAATTATAAACGAAGGTGTGAGTGAACTCAGAAGAATTTCGAAGGGGCTCCCACCACCTGTGCAATTTTCAGAAATTAAAACGCGTAACGTGATGGAATTAGAGCCAATTACCGATTCGTTGGCCTGGAAAGATCAGGCTAGAGAGTTGATAAGGCTGTCTTCAACCTCGTACATGTTCTCACCGAGTGGGTGGCACGACAGCGTTGGGTATTGGATAGGGAAAAATGTTGATGGGCATAGCCCTGTTTTCTTGTACCCTGTACACGAAAGTGTAACGGAAAAAGAAATCAAAGAATTTGTGGAATATACCGTCAAGCAAGGTGACTATGACGAAACCAATGTAGAACATATTATTGCAATTTTAGGTGGCAATACTGATAAGTTGGTAAAACATAAAGGATATACCGTTAGAATAGTGGGGGAAGAGGCTCTTTTGTCCAATTTGGTAGATTTTACGGACTACAAAAACCACATTAATAATAGAGTGCTTAAAGACAATTTGCCAGACTCGGATTTTAAACTCAACGATGTCTATGTTCCTGCGCAAATAACAGTAACAAATATAAAAGCCAAAGAAGATGTGGTGCCAGTTAATGTAGAAGATTATCTCAAGGAATGGCTGGGGATTACAAACGGAAAACAAATTGCGCTGCTTGGAGAGTATGGGCAAGGCAAAAGTACAGCTACCCTAATGTTTACCTATCGATTGCTGAAGGAATCTAACCCGACACGGATACCGCTGCTGATCGAACTAAGGGGGACAAGCCCCAGGAATCTAACGCCATTGCAGTTGATTGGCGCTTGGGCCGCGCAATACAATCTTAATCCGCAAGCCTTGATGAAACTACACATAGCAGGCAAGCTCTTGCTTATCTTTGAGGGATTTGATGAGATGGCCTTGATTGGGGATTCAGAGATGCGGCTTAAACATTTTAGGACCATCTGGGGATTCTGCTACCCAAAGGCAAAAATTGTCATAACAGGCAGACCTAACTTTTTCTTAGATGAAGAAGAGATGAAGAACGCTCTTGGCATCGGAAAAGCGTTAGCCAACAAACCATATTGTGAAGCAGTCCGGCTATTGCCTTTTACATTAAATGAAATAGAAAAATCTCTTAGGCAGCACAAAGGTCATGTGCGCGATCAGATATGTAATCTGGTTAAGCAGAATATGAGATTTAACGAACTTGTTTCACGTCCTTCGTTGCTTCACATCGTCTCGACCCTTTGGGAGTCGGAAGGATTGTTTGAAAAGGTAGAGCAATTAAATTCAGCCTTTGTCATGGATTTGTTTATTCGACACAGTTACAGAAGGCAAGGGTTAAAAGAAGCCGACACAAACCAGTTCATGGCACTCAATACCTCAGAAAGAGAATTCTTTATGTCTGCCATAGCGAGTTACATGGCAGTACATAATCTGCCAAATCAGATACTATCGGACCAACTAAACCAACTGATAGAGGAGCTTGTATTTATAATTCCTGACTGTATTTCGACTTCTGCCACAACAATAACTGGTGAGGTGAGAATACCCCTGAAACAACGAATAAAAGATGCTGAGTATGGTATAGAACATGTAAAAACTGACGTAAGAGCTTGTGGTATACTTGTTGATGATCCTTCAACTCCAGGAGCATTTAAGTTTGGTCACAAGTCTTTCATGGAATACCTTTTTGCTAGTGTAGTTGCTGATAAAATTATCAACAGGGAGTCTGAAAAAGCCAATGCAATTTTTAAAGTGACTGCTGCTATACTTGAAGATGTTATTACACTTCCAGTATCTGTAGAGTTTCTCGGTGAGATTCTTGGCGACAAGTTTTCTGTGGGCAATAATAAAGATATCATAGCGGGCAAGTTACTCCGTGCCTTTCTTAGTGATAACAGAATGGTGCGTTTTTTACAAAGGGCACTGCTGTTTGAAGAGGCATATCGGTATGCCGTAAAACAAAAATTTTCATGGTTTACAAGCCGTCTATTAGACGGTCTTTCGCCATCCAAATTCACCTTTTTTGTGTCATGGCTAATCTTGGCAACAGCCATGAGCCCGAAATCGCTTAAAGGAGTCATTCTTACCGCTTTGGTTAATGCTGCCATAATTATTGCTTATGTCTTTTTGAAGTCACCCTCGTTCACAACCATGCAAGCTAGAATGGTTTTGTGGCTCAGGCTGTGTACGGCTTTAAATATAACATGTGATGTGAAGCACAAGGTTTTACTAACTTGGTATGTCCCCTGGGTTAAAAGGACCTCACTGATTATTAACGAATCCAAAATTGTAGGTTTAGGCTTGTCAGTCGAAACAGGGACATGATTGGCGGCTAAGGGGCTTGGTGGGATGTAAGTAACTTGAGTAACTTCTTAATGTACATCTGTCATCAGATAGAGTGGGAATCTGGTGGGGAATCTGGAATCTGTGGAATCTGGGGTCAGGCTTGCAAAGTTGCAAAATTGGGTTAGTTTTGGCTAATGGCGCGCCGACAGCGGATACATTTTCCTGGTTCTTTCTATCATGTGATCCTGCGGGGTAATGACCGGCAGGACATTTTCTACGACAATGTAGACCGCTACAAATTTTACCTGCTTCTCCAAGAGGGGATCGAAAGGTTTGGCCATTCGATCCTCTCTTTTTGTCTGATGACAAACCACGTCCATCTTCTTTGCCAAGTATCCGAGATCCCGCTACCAAGGATCATCCAGAACCTTGCGTTCAGGTATACCCGTTGGATCAACTGGCGACAGAACAGAGTCGGTCCCCTCTTCCAAGGACGATACAGGGCGATCCTTGTGGACGCGGACGAAGGGGGAGGCAGGGGGGACGGTGTTGATTAGTTGACTTTAAGGCGTTGGCTGGTAGGCTGGGATGCATGCCACGAGCCGCACGCCTTGACATAGCCGGCGTCCTTCAGCACGTCATCGTCAGGGGTATAGAGCGACGTGACATCTTTCTCGATACCAGGGATCGCCAGTCTTTTGTCGATCGTTTTACCGAACTCCTCGTAAAGATGGAGATGGACTGTCTTGCCTGGGCTTTGATGTCCAACCACCTTCACCTGCTGCTTCGGCCCAGCCAAACCAACCTCGCCCGCTTCATGCGCAGACTCTTGACCGCGCATGCCGTAACCTTCAACCTTCGCCATCACCGCAACGGCTATCTTTTCCAAAACCGTTACAAATCTATCGTCTGCGAGTCGCCTTGGGGGACGTTGTTGAGATTTTGACTTTTGATTGGCTAGTGTTAATGTTGCAGGTATGCCCAGACTTGCCCGCCTTGATGCCGTCGGTGTCCTGCAGCATGTCATGGTCCGAGGCATCGAGAAGTGTGATATCTTCATCGATGACAAGGACCGCCACTCTTTCCTTGACCGCCTATCGATTCTACTCATCAAGACGAACACAGCATGCCTAGCATGGGTCCTGATGACCAATCATCTTCACCTCCTGCTAAGACCACAGCGCGTTAAACTCTCTTCCTTCATGCGCCGCCTTCTTACCGGATACGCTGTAACCTTCAACAAGCGTCATCACCGGGTAGGTCATCTATTCCAGAATCGTTACAAATCGATTGTGTGCGAAGAGGAGCCTTACCTCTTGGAGTTGGTTCGATACATACATCTAAACCCTCTTCGAGCTGGTTTAGTAGACGACGTGGAGGACCTTCTTGGGTACCCCTGGAGCGGCCATTGCGTCTTGATGGGAAGACGCCAATTGAACGGGCAGGCGACGATGGAGGTATTGTCTTATTTTGGAGAGACGCCAAAGATGGCAATGTCGCGGTATGAGTCATTTGTAAAGGATGCTGCGCCTGTTGGTCACCGGGAGGAATTTGCCGGCGGGGGCATGTATCGAAGTTCACGCTTTCTTGAGACTGAGCCTGGTAAAGAAGCCTTTGACGAGCGAGTCCTTGGCAGCGGCACATTCGTGGAAGAGATATGCTCGGTGCAAGAACCGCAACATGACCTCCCACCTGCACTTGAGTCTGTACTACAAGCGGTCGCAAGCCACTACAAAATTAGTTTTGAACAGCTCTGCCATCCCAACAAGAAGAGAACGATATCGCACGCGAGGGCAGTAGCATGCTTTGTGGCGGAACGGCTAATGGGTTACAGCGGCGTTGGTATAGCGCGTCTTCTAAATGTCACCCCGTCTGGAGTCACCGTGGCAGCACGAAGGGGGGAAGCCCTCATCGAGGGTGAGGATACAAAAGCCATTCTGAGAAATATCAAAATCTCAACAACGTCCCTCCAAGGGTGAATGCTCGGCAACTGCGAGGCAGGAGGAAGAATGTCAGAGAAAGACGACTGCCAACGATGTCATGGCCTGAAAGCCCGGTGCGACGAAGCATTTGCTAAACATCCGAACTCATGTAGTCATGCCGTTTGGCACGTCATAAAGGGATATCTCCCGACTCAACCATATATGACAGCGAATGCCCTTGTTACTACTTTATTTACCGACCCAAGATGGCAAGAAGTGCGGGTTTTTGAAGTAGGTAAATTGGCAAACGAAGGCGTTCTTGTGGTCGGCGGAATGATCGAGAACAATCACGGGCATGTAATAGTTGTGTACCCAGGCCCACCGAAATCGAGTGGTGGCTACCATTATGCGGACCGGAAGACCGGAAAGATGGAAGAAGCCCGCAGTCTAGGTGTCTACCCATTAGCTATGTCAACTTCAATGGGCACTTGGCCTGGTGCAAGAAGCAAAGGGGATAAGACAGTCATGGACCCTTGGCCTAATAAGTTTGACAGGGTCCGCTTTTGGAAATATGTCGGGCCCTGACAAAGAGTTTCCACGGATAGGAGGCATTGATGTTAAGGAGGCTTCTTTACTACGCAATGATAGGGATAACAGGACTGCTTTCAATGTTTGCAGTTGCCGATGCGGGGGACGCCAATTTTGTGGACGTGAAAGATGACACGTGTGTGGTCCTGTCTGACGGAGAATTGAGGCTACTTCCGGCTAAATGGCACAAATACAGAGGGTTCGTCAAAACTTGCGGCCTCACAAAAAGCAAGGGTTCCGACGCCACAATATCAATGGTTTCAATATGGTCGCATGAATATCTTGATGCTAATAGGAAGCAGACCTGGGAGGAGTTCCCCCTGCCCATTTTGGTCGACCACCAGTTTCGGCAATGTGGCACGCTTCCGGAGCTCTACCCGGCTAGCTATGTTAACAGCGTATATGTTAGGTACGGGAAGTGGAAATCTGGCATTCCTACTGAAATTAGGGTAGATGTTGCCGACCCGACTGTGTCTGGCGATTACCATTATGCTCCCCTGAAATGGGATGATAGCGATCGCAAATATAAAATACCAACTACGCGTCCGTTGTCCGGTCACCGGCGGGTCAAGTGACGGAAAATCGGAGGTCGTTGGCGGCAGGGGCTGGCAGAGAGACGGGGGGATCTGGGATTAGGCTTGCAAAGTCGCAAAGTTGGGTTATTTTTGGCTAAAGAGAGGCAGGGGGACGCCCATAGAGGCAGGGGGACGCCCATGAAATTATGCGTTTCTCTGCCTCCTTCTCTATCTGGGGTGCCCGTTGCTAATGTAAGAGGGGAGACAGGGGGATGCCCATGAAATTATGCATTTCTCTGCTGCCTTCTCCACCTGGTGTGCCCGTTGCTAATGTAAAAGGGGTGTGGCAACCTTGTTGCCATGCCTCGACAAGCCCGCATAGACGCTCCTGGTGCATGCCATCACATCATTTGTCGTGGCATCGAGCGGAGAAAGATCTTTCTCGATGACACTGACCGGGACCGGTTTCTGCTGCGCCTGGGGCACGTCCTGAAGAAGTCTTCGACTCGCTGCTTTGCCTGGGCGCTTATCCCCAACCACTTTCATCTTCTTCTCCAAACCGGCAATACTCCCATCTCCGACGTCATGCGCCGCCTCACAACGGGTTACGCAGTAGAGTTCAATCATCGTCACAACCGCTCGGGCCACCTCTTCCAAAATCGATACAAATCCATCCTCTGCCAAATGGATCTATACCTGCTTGAACTGGTACGGTATATCCACCTGAACCCGATCCGGGCAGGAATCGTTGACACCTTGCCTGAATTGCGACGCCATAGGTTTTGTGGACATGGTCAACTGCTAGGCGACACGAAGTACGCATGGCAAGAGACCTCGGAGGTCCTTGGCAGATTCGGGAGCAATGAGCATGATGCACGCTGTAACTATGAGAATTTCGTCGCGGAAGGACTGAAAACTGGGAAGAGGCAGGATCTCACGGGTGGAGGTATGGTGCGAAGTGCTGGTGGATGGGAGGAGGTCATTGCTGCTCGTCGCGCCGGCATCTTCTTGAAAAGTGATGAGCGTATCCTTGGTGATAGTGAGTTTGTTGAGCGGGTATTACAGCGGGCGGAAGAGTATGTCGAGAGGACAAGTGCGTACCGGACGGAAGGGTTTGATTTTGAGCACGCCGTGGCCCGAGTTGCGCGGTTGCTGAAGATGGATGACGCGCGAGTTTGCCAACACGGCAAAGAACCTTTGCTCGTGAAGGCAAGAAGTCTTTTGTGCTACTGGGCAACGTCTGAGTTAGGCATGACTGAAACTGAGGTCGCCATCAAGCTCGGCATTACGCAGTCATCAGTAAGTAGATCGGCCGCTCGCGGCGAGGCTTTAGCTGCCGCGAAGGGGTGGGAGTTGAGGGATTAGAGAGAAACGCATAATTTCATGGGCGTCCCCCTGCTGTTTCTTGCGAGGCTTTCAGTAGAGGAGACACCGCTGACTCGCGGCTTCTAGGTCCAGATGAATTTATTGACATGGTCGTTGAGAAGATGGGGCCGGAGCAATTGAAGAAACCTTGTATAGCGGATGTTTTAAGGGCAGTGGAACGCATTTACGGGCTGCCTGAAGACGGTCTGGTTAACGCAGACCGGAGCTTTAAGATGGCGGAAGCCGGCAGCATGGCTGCTTGGGCGGTGAGGGAAATGAGCGACGACACCCTTACCGATCTTGGCCATATCTTAGGTCGGGACGTCACGAGTCTGAGCTCGTCAATCGCCAGGCTCACCGATAAGTCCAAGGGCAATGCCGATCTTGCTGAACGGATGAAGCAATTGAAGGAAAATCTTATCGACTTTGAAACTTAGCAAGCCTGACCCCAGCCTTTTCAGCCTTTTTGCGCTTGCTCGCAACAGCCGTGGCGTGGCACGGAGTGGAGCCAAATGATGGGTCCTGTTGAATTAAGTGGAAATACTTATTTGTGTATGATATGAATCATTGCTTTGTAGGCAGGTTTTCTTACTGCCGTATTGAGCTTATTTTAAAAGCTTATGTGGTCTGATAATTTTTTTGTAATGTAGCATTTGGAATTTCGATGTCTGACATTATCATTTTAGCGGATAGTCGCAGTAATTTTTCTCGTGAGCTTGGGCTAATCAACGCTCAGCCCAAGCAAGTACAATTTCACAGCAGCAATAATAGATCTGCTGTGATACACGTAAGCAGTAAAGCTGATGTCGACGCCGGATTAGTGGCTGTAGATGTTGTACCAGACTACAGTTATTCGATACCAAGAAGAATAGAAAATATAGTCGATCCCACGCCGTTGCCCCTTCCTGCCCCAGATCCCAAATCCTACCACCTGCAAGCAAGACTGGCTTACGAGAGCGCAGTGAATCCATCGGTCCCTAAAAAAAGGATTCTGAGTATCTCTGTGTAACCGTTGAACCATTCAACTTGAAGTTCACCTGGCTCAATCGTCCAATATAGAACTCAACTGCTCCCTTAAACTCTTCCCGATACGGCATCAATTTCTTGATTTCCTGACGGCAAACAGGCTACCGGCGTCCAGGTGCGGGACGACTTCAAGCAGGCGTCAAAAGATTTGGCTGCAAAGCAGATCCCGGGAGTCACGGCAAAGCAGATGGTGCGAAAACTCGCCCAGGTCGTGAAGAACTAAATAAGAATCCAAGCCTGCACTATTCCCCTCGCTTAAATCCTTACCTCCCGCAGCATCTTGCCCGGTCACGGCCGGCCTGATGCTGCATCGGCATCCTTCCTCTCGCAAATTTGGGTATTCGAATGGACAAATATTTCCCTCAAGGACACCTCTCCTGTGACGATAAGGATGGCATTGTGCTCTCTAATTAAAGACTGCCACGGTGCCCGTAACCCGCCTGGCGATACCTTCTCTACAGCTTTCTGACCTTGTACCCGGACATGCTGCCTGCTGCCAATCCTGCCGGGTCTCTATGCAGCTTACATTCGAGCACCACACGTCCAAGACGTTGTGGACCAGTATCGCGTCCTGGAGGTCGTCTATGAGGAAGATGCCTGTCGTGATGTCGTTGCTGCTGTACCTGGCTATGGTGCTGTCTGTTGGAGGGTGCGGCTCTGCGTCGTCCTCACCGCAGCCGCTTGATGCCGATCATACCAACCTGATTTTCGTGGTCAGCCCCGATCTCGCCTATCACGAAAGCGGGGACGTGGCCGCCGATACAGCGAACCTCACCAGTCAGGGACTGCATCGTTCGCTCCTCCTGGCGAGCTACCTGAAACAGCAGGTGCTCGGGGGAGGCAACGTCACCGGTATCTATGCCCTTGAGCCGATGACCCATCTGCAGACGGCGTACGGATATCCCGACATGGCGCCCCTGGGGTTCATCCAGCAGTTTGCCCTCCTGAACCAGACGACCCTGCCGATTGACCAAAACGGAACCACCTACACCGGCAACACTTACCCGATCAAGGCATCGTACGGACAAGGGCAGGTCCCGGACGGAGTGGTCCCACCCACCGCGCCCCTGCCGATCCTTCCCCGTTACAGCCCCGACAGCACCGGGCTCGATTTCCACAATGCCGGAGCTGCCAACGAGGCGCTGGCCTACAGCATCATCGATAACAGGAGAACGGGTTATTTCGTGTTTTCCGCGCCGTGGGAGACGGTCAATGCCCTGCTTAGGTCCATCAACACCAGGTATGGCTATCGTCTGGCGCTACCGGCCGCCTACCAGGGGAGCAACTATATCCACGCGATATCGATCCCCCCCACCGGAGCTGCGCGCCTGCTCACCTACAACAGCCGGGTGAAGCCGTCATCGTCCTATCCCGTTCTCCCTGCGCCGGTGGCGACGGTCGCGTGCACCGACAGCCCTCTTTCCTATTCGAGGGTTGCCGGACAAAACGGCGTGACCGTCCCCGCCCATATGAATACCAATGCCACCGTCTACATCGTTCGGCATGCGGAGGCGCACCCGGGTCCCGGTGCTCGTTTCGACAACGGCAACTACGTGGGTGCGGGGCAATGGCGTGCACTCTCACTCGCCAATGCGCTGAAGGACAAGATAACCAGGCCGGACATGATTTACTCCATAGATCCTGCCGGCACCTGGTATCCCAACGGGGCCATGAACGTTTCCTATATCCGTCCCTCGCTCACCGTGCTGCCGTATGCGATTGCCAACAACCTCCCTTATCACCTGGCGAGTACCTTCTCACTGGGGTCGGCATTCACTCCGACCGACGACACCGTGGCTGAGGCCACCAAGGACTTTTTCTTCACCGGAGGGACGTTCTCCAACAAGACGGTGCTGGTAGCGTGGGAATCCGGTCACATCAAGCCGTTTCTCAAAAAGCTCATCGAGAGCTACGGCGGCAACTACGCCGCACTGCCGGACGGATGGACGGACTGGCTATCGACGGATTACGATACGATCTGGACCGTGCGGCTGGATGCCCAGGGTAATCTGAGCGTAGACAATGCGAACTGTGAAGGGATCGATTCGGCGAGCCTCCCGGCTGCCGCGCCGCTGTTTTAGTCCGGGACCTGCCCCGGAGCGGGGTGGACGGTGCTTATCTGCTGCTTCATTGCGGGCGCATCCCATGCGGGATGCGCCCGTTTTTGTGACGGTACCTGGCGGGACCGGTTTCTGTTGCACGTCGGGCAAGCACTGAAGGGGTTTTTGTCGCGCGTCGCCTCGCGCTAACGTTTCAGGGCTTTGCTGTTGTCTGCCCCTCTGCCCAGTGTGAAGACTGGAAGGTAGCTCTGTGCCGCACGGTTACCCGTGTTTTACCTTTGTCGGTGACAGATTCTGTATTCGCTATGTTTACGGTCTAGTAGCAGGTGGAGTTACGCTATGTCAAGTCCAATTTAAAAATTTCTGTATATATGAGTTCTGTTGTTCGGGGCGGGACACACGGCAAAGCAGATGGTACGAAAAACTCGCTCCGGATCGTGAAGAACTGAAAAAGTCACGGCGGGCCTGATGCCTCCGGCAAAAGGGAAGGGGCAGCACTTGACGGATCACAAACCGTCGAGCGCTGCCCCTTGTTGTTCCTTGAGCCGGTGGGTTAAATACGGATGTCAGGGCTTTTTACGTCTTTGCAGTCGAACTCGAGTTGTTGTCCCGGTTCCTCAGATTTCGCCATGACCTCCTCGACCTTGGACGCCTCAAAGATCCGGAGCGGCGCGTAACTGAAGGTTGTCTTCCTCTCTTCTCCGGGCACAAATCTTCTCCGCTGGGTCATCTGCCTCTCCTATCATTCAGATTGGTGCTTGTATCTACGATGATGCTCGAAGGAAACTCTTCCCACATGTTACTCCACTTCGCGTTAAGATAATCCTCCGTCCAAACCGTGACTAAGGCATTATCTTGTCTTCCCCATTACGGCTTGTGTATGTGTACCCGCCGTCACCCTTCGGCTGACCTGGATATACGACAGCCCGCGCAAATCTGGTCAAGGACCATGTTGTCGCAACAGCGCCCACTGGTGTTGAACCCGTAGATGGAGAAAGATGAGGAGCTATGCCGGCTTCAGCACGTCGGCTTCGTTGTTCAGTTCTTTCAGGTGCAGTGCGACGAGGTCCCCGGCGCTGAGCTTTTGAAGACACGCAAGTACCAATTGTTCTGCAAGGTCGTTGTATTCCGTTCCCCCTACGACGTTGATTTCCGTGTCAGTAGAGAGAGAAGTCACCTTCAGGTGGATGTCTTCCCCCAGAAGCAACACGCCGAAATCCTTGTCGCCTACATCGCGCATGCAGAGTTGCAATAGGCTCAAGGCGATACTTTCCCACAGTTTTGTAATCTCGAACTTTCCGGTTTCCATACCCCCTCCTATCCTTTGGCAAGTGTGAGCGGCGCGGCTTTCTTTAACGGTGTTTTGTGCAGTTCGCCCAGGCGCTGCACGCTGAGCCTTTTCAGGCAGGAAAGCACAAACTGCTCACCAACCTCACTGTACCCGGTCCCATACACAGTCATCACTACTTCGCCGGTCGATTCCAACACCCTGATCCGCGCAGTGTCGCCGCGAGTGCCGATATCAACACCACGCTCCTGTTCATTGCCTGCTACGAGATCAACCAGCGCGAACGTCATTGCCTGGTACAGCGACTCCAGTTCAAATCCCATGACTTCCTCCTGTTCACAATATGAATGATCATTAATAAATGACAATAAAGTTGATGTCTGTCAACCAGCGCGGTAAGAAAAAATCTGCCCCGTTGCGAGCATGTCATTCGTGCATGATACAGTTGAAGACGCTTGACAACCTGTTGGCGTGATCTAATCTAGCGCCGTGGACCACGGCGCGATAGCCCCTTCGACCACCTTGTACTGCAGAGGGACGGAGATGACTGCCGGGTATGATCACTTCTCCCTGAATGAGCGCAAAAAGACCATAAGGCATTGGAGGCAAGCAACTATGAGACTGCTACTTGCGTTGATCCTGGTGGTGTTTGTCGTCAGCACTGCTCCGGCGATGGAAATCGAAGGGGTGAAGGTCGAACCCCAGGTGCTGGTGGACTCCGAGGCGCTGCAGCTGAACGGCAGCGGCATCAGGAAGAAATTCTTCTTCAAGATCTACGTGGGGTCGCTATATGCGACGAGACGCCTGACCAGCAGTACCGAAGCACTCGACGACACGGGGGACAAGCTGATCAGGATGGACTTCGTGTACCCGAAGGTGGAGAAGGAGAAGATCGTGGAGGCATTCCGGGAAGGCTTTCGCAACAACACGCCCGACTTCGCCAATGCCGCGGAGGTGAAGGCGTTTCTTTCGCTTTTCACCAGCGACTTCAAGCGCGGCGACCGGGTCGACATCTTTCTGGGCGGCAACGGCAACGTCGTCGCGAAGCACAACGGCAAAATCCTCGGCACCCTGGTCTCGTACCCCCTCGCCACTGCCATCCTCGCCATCTATCTCGGGGACCACCCCGCCGACGAAAACCTGAAGAAAGGGTTGCTGGGCAAGTAACTACACCGTCGGGTACGACGACTGGAAACGCAGATTCGACGCGGGGCCGGTTTTCGGGGAGCCCGCTTGCCTGCCACACTTTGACGGTATCTCGCTGTTCCAAAAACGTGACTTGTTCCAGCTTGGACCGTTTTCGCTGTTCCGTTTTATTCCATTGCGCAACATACCCCTTTCTATCCGGATACACCTGCCTGACTAACTCCCCTTTGTTTACGCACAGTAATGGCCGTTCGCCGGTGAAATGACACCGGTAGACTGATCTAGGTATGGCTGTTGCTATAAAGCCATTCTATTTAACTGTATGCACAATTTGATTTGACAGCTGCTGAAGTACTTGCACAGGCGAAGTGGGCTGTGTCCGCTTCACAAGCCTCCGAATAATGTCATACAAAAACACATTTATAGCAGGTGGGTCGGCAGCGGTTGTTACAGAGGCCATGCTTTCACATACATTCAGTCGTTGTAATGGAATCAATAAAACCAGGAGGGAAAATGCAGAAGAAGAACATCACCATGCTGGCAGCGGTCCTGGCTGTCGCAGCGAGCGCACATTCGGTGCAGGCTTTCGAGATAGGCGGGGCCAACGGATGGAAGTTCTCCACGGACGGCTTCCTCAACGTGTTCGCCACCTATGAATCGGTCGGTACCCGCCCGGCAGGAGTCATCGGCGGGGAGATCGGCGGCGATCAGACGGGCACCGGGGAAAACCAGCAGCAGTTCCGGGTGAGGACGGGCCTTTTGCCGGTGGGCTTCGGGCTCAACATCCAGGCTCCCACCACCAACGGGGTGGATTACGCGGTGCGCCTGGGACTCTACCCGCAGGTTCAGAACAACGGCGGCAGCCGCACCGACCTCTCGCCCAACATCGACTTCCGCGAGATCAACATGACCGCGACCGGCGCATTCGGCCAGATCCTCGCCGGCCGCGCCATCAACCTCTACCAGGCGAAGAACATCCTCACCGACATGACCCTCTTCGGGGCGGGGGTGATCGGGCCGGTGGACAGCGGCCCGACCATGGGACACATCGGCTACGGCTACCTCTATCCCAACTTCGGGGCGCAGATCAGGTACACCACGCCTGACCTGAAAGGCCTGAAGGTGGCCTTCAGCGTGAACGACACCAACAACATCGGGGCGGCGACCATCCGCAACGTCCCGCGCCTGGAAACCGAGATCTCCTACACGACGTCGTTCACCGGCGGCAAGCTGCAGACCTGGGTCTCCGGTCTTTACCAGCAAGCGGGCTTCTCGGATTCGAAGTTCGTGACCGTTCCGGTGACCTTGAATCCCGACGGAAGCATCACACCCGAGCACGTGGTTCCGGCGGTTCGTCCGGGCGGTCACGTGACTTCGGTGGGCGGCGCAGGCGGCGTGCAGCTCGACATCCACGGGCTCCAGTTGCTGACCTCCTGCTACGGCGGCAAGGCGCTGGGCATGCTGGGGATGCAGGGGGCGGATGCCCTCTCCGCGGACGGCAAGGAAAGGACCAACTGGGGCTTCCTGAACCAGGCGACCTACCAGCTCACGCCGGTGGTGAAACTGGGACTCAACTACGGCCAGAGCAGGGCTGAACTGGCCGGCAACGATGCCGATCTGAACATCCAGAAGCAGCAGGCGGCCACGGTCGCGGTGACCTACAACGTGAACAAGTTCGTCCAGGTGATCGGCGAGTACACCTGGGCGCAGGACCGCTGGTTCAACGGCGCCACCCAGGACGCCAACATCGGCGCCATCGGCACCTTCATCTACTGGTAGTCGCGTAGGGACGGAAACGTTCGTCATCGCTTCATCACGGGCGCATCCCATTCGGGGTGCGCCCGTGTTCGTTGGAGGAGAGTCTTATGAGAGGAGGGGACGCCGGGAAGAGGTTGACACGCTACGCGTGACACTCTACAGTTGCAGGTGTGATAAAAACGTTCGCAGACAAAGACACGAAGCAGCTCTTCCTGACAGGTAAGGCTAAGCGGCTACCTCCCGATTTGTTCGGAAGGGCAAGACGGCGCCTGGAATACATAGACCTTGCCTCAGTCCTTGAAGACCTTAAAGTGCCTCCGAGTAACAGGTTGCATCCTTTGCATGGCAGCCGATACGGCCAGCATGCCATCTCGATCAATGACCAGTGGCGGATTTGTTTTGTTTGGCACAACGGCGATGCGTATGAAGTGGAGATAACGGATTATCATTGAGGTGCATCATGTTTAAAAGTGACCGAGACAAAAGAGAAATTCCGCCAACCCATCCGGGAGCAATGCTGCGCGAAGACTTCATGCCGGATTATGGGTTGACTGCAGCAACGCTGGCGGGGACGTTGGGAGTGTCGCGGCAAACTATTAACGAACTGCTCCGCGAACGCAGGGCGCTGAGCCCGGGGATGGCCCTGAGACTTTCCCGCCTTTTCGGTAACACACCTGAGTTCTGGCTGAACGCACAGCGCGCTGTTGATCTATGGCAGGCGGAAAAGGATTTGGCAAAAGAACTCGCCAGGATCCGGTCGCTTCAAGCCGCGTAGCTGTGGTCTCGCAGCGTGCTTATACTGGAGAGTGCTATGAAAAAGCCGGCAAAGAACACGATATGCCTTTGGTTCAACGGTGACGCCGAAGAGGCGGCGCGCTTTTATGCGGAGACTTTCCCCGACTCGTCGCTCGACGCGGTGCACCTGGCGCCGGGTGACTACCCCTCCGGGAAGAAAGGGGATGTGCTGACGGTGGAGTTCACCGTCATGGGAATCCCGTGCCTGGGGTTGAACGGAGGACCGGAGGTGAAGCACAATGAGGCGTTTTCGTTCCAGGTGGCCACCGAGGACCAGGAGGAGACGGATCGCTACTGGAACGCTATCGTCGGCAACGGCGGACAGGAGATCGTGTGCGGCTGGTGCCGGGACAAATGGGGCATCTCGTGGCAGATTACGCCGGTGGTGCTGTCGGAGGCGATAACGGATCCCGATCCTGCAGCCGCCAAGCGCGCCTTCGATGCGATGATGCAGATGGTGAAGATCGATGTTGCCGCTATCGAGGCCGCCCGCCGGGGCTGAGCCCCGGCGCCGGGAACGCTGGTTGCGCAGCAAACGTGCTGTGGATCGCGGGCTTGTGGGTGGGGTGAGGCGAGCGACGGCGCCTGAAGGGAAAGAACGGGGCAGGCTAGAGAGTCCCTGGCATGATCGGCCAGGGGCTCTCTCTGGTTTAGAAGGTGTGCCTGTCGCACCTGGTGCTGAAGGCTACTGTGCGGCTTTGAGCTGGTCGGCGCGGCGGTGCCCCTTGGCGGCAGAAGGGTCTCCCATCACCGTGACATCGAAGATGCAGTTGCGGTGAATCGTCTTGTCCTTGATGCCGTAGCAGGCTCTCTTGGCGAGGTCGGGACGCGGCTCCCTGACTGTGGGGACCGGGCCCTTCACCGTGGTGCTGGTGCAGGCCTGACCGCTTTCAGGAGGCCAGTTCACGTCGGTGAAGTCGGCGGTGCCGGTGCCGGGTGCGTAGTCGAACAGGCTCGTGCCGCTGGCGACGCGCCAGGCGTCGGCGAACTTGTGGTTCAGCTGCAGGTGCCGGTCGAGCAGCGAAACGGGTTTGGGGCCGAAGCTCGAACCGTCGGGTGCGCGCGGCAGCCATTCCGACGCGAGCATGGGGCCCAGGACCCCTTCACGCGCCGGGGTGTTGAATACCTGCACGTCCAGATACCAGTAGCCTTGCGAGGTCCAGAACACCGGGATCACCACCACGCGCGTGCCGTCGGCCAGGCGTACGTCGAGCTCGCCGGTCCTGCGATCGGTTCGGACGGTATTGCCGGGGCCCAAGTCGATGTCCTTGCCGGGGGGGACCGGTTCTCCGTTCAGCCGCAGCTGCATCCGTTTCTCCGGGGAGAGGTTGCCGCCGACGGGCTGGTAGGTGAGGCGGTACTTGCCGATGCGTAGCGCGACGGCGGTATTGAGGCTTACGCAGCTCGCCAGGCCGGTGTAGGGGTTGGCGCCGGGGGTGAAGGTGGTGAGCACGGGGCTCTGGCGGGCCTGCAGTTCGAAGAAGTCCTCGTTTTTGAGCAGGGTGAACTCACCCGCCGCCTGGAAGTCGTAGTTTATTCCGTTGACGGTGGTGAGATGCGGGTCGCCTGCGTCGGCCGAACTCGCGTTAGGAGGACCGCCGCACCAAGTGTCCCTGAAGGTGGTTGCCGCCGCGGCGGCGCTGCCTGGACTTCCCGGGGGCATGGTGCTGGTGAAGGCCTTGGTGAGGATGGTGCCGCAGTAAGAGGGGAGCTTGTTGGACAGGTGCGGGAAACGCCCCGCGCTTCCCTTGACGTGGCACGGGCTGCACTGTGAGGGGAGCGTCGAGCCGGCCTGGGACAACTGGTTTTGCGGCCAGGATCCTCCCACCAATGGATCGTAGCGGTACACCGGCATGGAGGGGAGGTTCTGCGGTGCACCGGAGAGGCTCCCCCACAGCAGCGTCGAGCCGCCGGAAGCGAGGTTCGCGTTGGGGTGGATGATGTACGGGTTCTCGCCGGCATGGCAATCGGTGCAGATGCCGCCGGCGCCGGGCTCGATCTCCTTGCCGCCTGCCTGGTACTTTCCTCCGGCCGTGGTGGGGACACCGATGGGGATCTGGGTCCCGGCGGGGAACGAGAAGGATTGCGTCACGCCGCCGACGGTCCACTGGTTGTCCCAGAAGCAGGCCTTGGAACTTTGCTTGCCGATGCAGATTACACCGTCCAGGGCGACCGTGCTCAAGGTGGCGTCGGTGTACCTGGGCAGGGCGTAGCACATCCCTTCCGGTGCCGAACTCTTGTAGGTGCGTACCTCGGCCGGCGAACCGACGATGAACTGGGTGGACTGGGGTATGAAGCCCTGGGATTTCCAGCCGTTGGTGCCGTTGGGATCCATCACGTTGATGGTGGGCGGAGTCGGAACCCCGGCAGCGCTGCATTCGGCGAGATAGGCTTGGCCCGAATTGACGGTGGCGGAGAGCACCGTCACCTGGGGAGGCTTGAAGGGCTTAAAGCGGAGGGACTCGATGCGCCGCAGCACGTCCCGGCGCGGGACGAAGGGCTCCGCCTTTTCCACCATCTTCAGATCGGCTTTGTCCGGGAGTTTCCACTCCATGGCGTAGCGCAGCGCGCGCAGTTTGGCGACTGTCCGCACATCGATCTGGTCCGGCCTCGTGTTGGCTAAAAGCCACTCCAGCGCCTGGTGCTGCAGGATGAGCCGGTCCTGGCCGCGCAGATCGAGACCGGCGCGCAGCTTTCTCTCGTAGGAGGCGAATTCCCTTTTCTTGGCAGGCGAAAGAGCCGCCGTGAGTTTCTTGCGGTACCAGTCCTGGGCGTGGGCGGCGAAGTCGAGCGTCACCGGGATCTGATGTCCGTCGGGCGCGAAGAAACCGCCGTGTCCGGTAGCCGCGATGGGCTCCTGCTCCTGCGCGCCGGCCGGCCGGCTCGCCAGGAGCGAAGCGACCAGCAGCAGGCAAAGTGAAACGAAGACGGCAAGTCTGGTACATCCACTCTGTTGTGAGCCTCGATGGTCCTTCCTTTCGCCAATACCATTCGACATGATGATCCTCCTTTTGTGACGAGTTTTTACTCCCGATGCCCCGGCCGCTTTGGGACCGCCGGAACACAGCCAATGAGGTCCGCCTCGCGGCTGCTGGAACTACGCGGCACGGACCACTGAAAGATTATACTTGTCTAATGTGATGGGTAAAGAAGAAGGTAGGGAATTTGCTGAAGGGGCAGCAGGCATAGAGCTTGTCCCGCTCCGGGAAGAGAGTGTCGAAGGTGTCTGGTAAGGAGGGATTGCGCCTGCTGCATTGACAAAATGTCTCAGTAAATGTACGGTCCATCTGTACATGTGGAGGGGTGAGATGATCAAGGTGAATGTGACGCAGCTGAGAAATAACCTGCCGGCTTACCTGGGGAAAGTCAAATCGGGGGAAGAGGTGGCGGTGACCTCGCGCGGCAAGGTAATCGCACGGCTCGTTCCGGAAGCCGATGAGGCGAGCGAGGCGCGCCTACGGTTGGAAGCCGCCAGGAAAGAGAGCTGGGTTGGTGACGTGGTGTCGCCTGTCGGTGAAGTATGGGAGGTGGAAAGTGGTAATCCTTGACACCTGCGCCATGATCTTCGACGCGTTGGCGCCGGACCAACTGAGTCGGAGGGCTGTGAAGGAAATGGAAAAGGCGAGGGCGGAGGGGGCCTTGAGTTGTAGCAACATCTCCCTATGGGAGATTGCCATGCTCATGAGCAAAGGTCGCGTGAAAGTCCCCATGCCGCCACGCGAGTTTCTCATCGACATCATAGCCGCAAACAAGTTGAAAGTCCTCCCCATAACCCCCGACATCGCGTACCATTCAAGCCACCGCCCTGATTTTGCTCATGGCGACCCCGCTGACAGAATAATTGCTGCCACCGCTTTGCATCACAAAGCAAGCCTTGTTACCTGCGATACAAAGCTGCGGGAGATGAAGGCACTGAAAACGGTGTGGTGAAGGATGTCACTGGAACAGTACCTGAGTGAGCAGGGCAGTAGCGTGGAGATCGGACTGGTGCTCCTGTCGGAGGAGTGGCAGGTTCTGGGGATGAACGAGCATGCCCTGCGCATCGCGGCACCGGACATGGGGCCCATAGGACAGAACCTGTTCCAGATGCACCCGGCGCGGAGCAGGGAGAAGGTGCGCGGCATCCTGACTGAACTGTCGAGCCTGCAGGAGTCGACGCAGAGGTCGATGGTGATCGACTTTCTGGGCAAGGTGCTCATGATCAGCCTGTCCCGCCTAGTGGTGCCGGGAACCCCCATGGCCTGGGCGGTCTCGTTCATGGACCTGTCGGAACAGACCGGCGCCCGCACCAACCCGGCCAGCGGCCACGTCGAGCTGAAAAAAATGCCGATCTACGAGAACGGTGCCTTCCACTTCCTTTCGGCGGACCAGGTACACCTGATCGAGGCCGACGGCAACTACTGCCGCATCCATACGCCGCACAAGAAGTTCTACCTGCTGATGAGCCTCAAGGCGGTCCTGCAACGATTCCCGGTCTCAGATTTCCTCAAGGTGCACAAGAGCTTCGTGGTGAACCTGAGACACGTGCAGGCGATCGGCCCGGTCGGGGACAGCCGCATGATGGTCTCCTTTTCCGACCCCTCCATCCCCGCCGTTCCGGTTTCCCGCCGTCTGGTACCTGCGGTGAAAAAGGCGCTTGCCTCCGCCGGCACCGTTCATCCATCGGATTGACCCGTTCATCAAGTTCTCCTTGAGCCTTTGGCCGCTGGGTGGGATAGTGCGCAGCAATGGCGTTGCCCCAAGCGGGACCAAAAGCAAATCCCCCTAAATCCCCCTTCGCAAAGGGGGACTTTTACTTTTCGTGTGAAGGAGAAGTTTGATGAGAGTCAGGCGCACTAACTGCAAATCCGTTACCAGCATGGCAATCCTGCTGCTGTCCCTGGCCGTCCCGGCATGGTCGCTTGCCGGCGGCCCGGGCTACGGCACGGCGCAGCACCCGGACCAATCGGTTCAGTCCACGGCATCGGCCCAGTTGTCGGAAGAGATCCTGAAGAGAAGCACGGCGTTCTTCGCGGCTCCCCCGTTCATGACGGCCGAGAACGTGTATGACGAGATCGTGAAAGGCGGAGAACCGGGCTACTTCGTGGTGAGCCTCCAGTCCCGCGCGGACTTCGCCAAGGGCCACGTGCCGGGCGCGGTGAACATCCCGTTTGACGAGATCACGCAAGCGAAGTCCCTAGAGATCCTGCCGCGCGACAAGAAGATCGTGCTGACCTGCGATGACGGGCATCGTTCCATGGTGGCTTCGCTGTTTTTCAACCAGCTCGGCTACACCGCCACCACGATGCCGCTGGGGCTCAGCCACTGGAACCGGGCGAGTTCCGCCGCGCCTTATACCGCTTCCCCGAAGTACCCGGTGACTGCGGAAAAGAAAGAAGCTGTAGCGGGGCAGGGACTTCCCGAGGTTGCCGGCACGGCTGCAGGGGGGAAAGAGCTGATCACGGAACGCACCCGGGCGGTGCTTACTTCCGGCAGGAACCTGTTCATGGACAGAAGCGAGCTGTACCGTGAGGCGGGCAAAGACGGGGGGAAGGGGGTGTTCGTGGTCAGCATACAGCGCCCCGAGGACTACGCCGCGGGGCACGTTCCCGGCGCGGTCAACATCCCCTTCAATCAGATCGCCAGCAAGGAGAGCCTCGCCAAGCTCCCCAAGGACCGAAAGATCGTCGTGGTCTGTTACATCGGTCACATGGCGGCGTCCGCTACTCTCATGCTGAACCAGCTGGGATACGAGGCCTACGATCTGCGCTTCGGGACGCTGGGATGGAACGACGATACGGACGGACTGGGAAAGATGAAGGGATTCATGCTCAGTATGACCGGAGACAAGAACTATCCTGTTGAAGGGATGAAAGAGAAGTAACGGCAAGGCACCCCGTCCAGCGGGGTGCCTTCTTTTTTCGCGGTCACCGTTGGGGGAGGTCGCTCCCCTCCGCCTCTTGCAGCGCCTTTTTGCGCTGCTGCTCGTCGCAGTAGGCCGTGATGCAGCTGACGCCGGAAACGACGATGAGCAGGTACAGCCCCCACGCGGCCCGGTCCCCGAACTGGACCAGGAAGAGGACCTATGGCGGTGGCAATGCCGGCAGCGATGATCCTCAGCTGGTGCTGCTCGAACCAGGAAAGGACGGCGTAACCCGCGGACGCTGTCAGCAGAAGGTAACTGATCCCGCCGATATGCGAGCCGGTCTGGTAGAGGTCGAGCCCCATGAAGCCGAAGTTGGCCAGCGGCATGAACCAGAGGATCACGCCGGCCAGACCGAGTACGACTCCTTTGGTCTTGTGGTCCATTTCTCCTCCTTACTCTGAACGGGTCGTCTTCAGCTCTGGGTGTCCTCTACCGATCTCTTGGTCGCGTCCCAATCGGAGACCGACGCGAGCCAACCGGCCACGGAGACGATGTTGAGGCCGTACAAGCCCCAGGCGGCGAAGTTCCATGCCTCGGAAAGCAATAGCAGGCCGATGGCAGTCGATATGGTGGCCGAGATGACCCGCAGCTTGTGCAGTTCGAAGAAGGAGCAGAGCGTGTAGGCGAGAGAGCAGATCACCAATATGTAACTGACGTTCCCGATCTGCCTCCCCGCCACGTACACGTTGAAGCCCACCTTTACCAGCGGCATGAACCACAACACCATTCCCGCGACGCCCAGAGCAACCCCTATCGCCTTGCCTTTCATGCAGTTTCCCTCCCTTGGCAGCGGCATTTCCGCAACGGATAGCGTCGATGTTTTGCCGGCGAGGCTACCTCTGTAGCTTCGGTGCTGAAAAGACCCGCGTCATCTGCGACCAAATGAAAGTATCTTAATGGTGTGGTTTGTCAATGCGGGAAGCGAGTGGAACGGCAGGAGCGGCAGCTGAAACGCTGAATCAGCGCGGAGGGGAGAATGATAAAAGGGCACCGGCCTGGTAGCGGGTGCCCTTTTATCAGAAGCGGGATCAGTAAGCGGGGCGATGCCTCGCCACACGGCGGTACTGCGGACGGTAGACCCGGCCGTCGTAGTGGCGCCGGTCGCTCACGTAGCGCCGGTACTCGACGTCGCGGTAGTGCCGTATGTTGACCATCTCGTAACGCACGAACACCTGCGGGTAGGCCCTGCGCGGGACGTAGCTCCAGGGACCGTTGTAGTAGGCGCTGCGGTACCAGTTGCCGCCGTAGAAGTAGTAGTATGCGTCGCCGCTATAAACAAGGTCATAGGGTACGCCGACGGCGACATAGGCGTTCAGTTGCGGCGAGTAAACGAATTCGGGCGGCTCGGCTTCGTACTCCTCGGGAGCTGGTACCATGACCTCTTCGGGCGGCGGAGGCGGCGGAGGCGCCATAACCGGCGGAGCGGCCACCGGCGGCGGGGGAGGCACCACCACCCGGGCGGGAGGCGGTGCGACCGGCCGTGAAGCGACGGTCGCGGTCGAGGGAATCTGGTTGTTGTAGGTGTACATGCACTGGACGTAGGCGTTGTCGTACCGGTGCTGCGCCTGTGCTCCGTAGACCTGGGCCGAACCGGAACCTGCCGCGGCGCCGAACAGAAGGCCGGTCGCGGCACCGATGGCGGCGCCGGCACCCGTGTGCCCCGAGGCGGAACCGAGCACGGCTCCGACGCCGGTGCCGACGGCGGTTCCCACCACGGCGCTGGTGGCCATATTCTTGTCATAGGTTTCCTGCACGGGCGATCCGATCTGGGAATTCGCCCACTGCCTGCAGGTCGCATCCTCCTTCATGAAGGTCTCGAAGGACTTCCCCTTGGTAGGCAGGACCTTGACACTCGGGCCGGTGGGGACAGTCACGCACCCTCCCAGGGCCAGAAGCACAAATAACGATGTAATCCGTCTTTTCATTGATACCCCCTTCTGTGTTGCACTATCTGTAGGCCGGTGCCGGCCTCAGCCAGGCGGATTCCTCATTGCACGGCCTCACCGTATCGATGAAATAGGGAAGCATTGTGGCAGAAATGAGGAAATTACGTCGGACACGAACCGGCTCAAGCAGTATTTTCCTGTGCCTGACACGGCCCCCGTGCCGATCTGACGCGGCGCACCACCATCGGTACCAGGAGCATGAGCGCCAGGATGATCCACATGGTCGTGTCCGGGTCCTTCACGTACTTGTTCAGGCGCAAGGTGGAGAATGCGATGACGCCGAAATAGAGCATGTCTCCGGCTATGGCAAAGGCCCAGCCGGCCAGGAAGCCGTGTCCGGCGGCGAGCGCCGAGGCTCGTCCGGTCATGGGATCGACGCCGAAGGCGATCATGACCAGTGCGATCGGTCCGGTGGCCGTCCCCTGGAACCGGGCGACGTTGCGCGCATTGGCAGCCCGCATGGCGGCACTCACCCGGCGCAGGAACGGGATTTTGCCGCAGATCCAGGCGATGACCCGAAGTATCGGCTCGAAGGCGATGGCCAGGATGACATCGGAGACGAGGTAGAGGAGTGTGGTGATGGGCCAGGTCAAACCTTGGCCCTTGGCGAGCAGAACACCGGCGGGGATGCCGCCGCCGACGGGGATCAGGAAAAGCTTCAGCACCGACTGCATGGCAGAAGCGGAAGGAAGCCAGTCGAGGAAAAGCTTGAACAGGTGGGGGATGGTTTCTGTCATCAGGTCGGGCACACGCTCTTGTTTCGGGTTGGGGCAGTGCGCCGGAAACGGCGGCAAACCCGTGAGCATCGTACCTTAAAGGGGAAGCGATCCGCAACAGCTTTCAGGGCTAAGGTGAGAGCCCTCCGGACAAGGTCAGGGTGACCTCGCCCACTTTCATGGTGGTGGTGATCCTCACCGGGACCCTGCGATCGTCGTCGGTGAACCAGAAGGTGGCGTTGCCGACCTTGGCGACCTCTCCCTTGTGCCTCAACCGGGACGTAACCATGACGGTTTTGAATTTTCCCAGTGGCGTCTTTATCTCCTGCCGCTGCACCACCCGGACCTCGGTGTTCCACAGGCGCTGGGTGTCGTAGATGTCGAAGGAGATGGACTGCCCCGGGGTCAACTCGCTGCTGCGGATGAAGTAGATGCTGGAGAGGCTGTCGTAGGTGCTGGGGGTGATGGCGTCGGTCTTTTCGATCTTTTTCAGGAGGTCGAGGCTGTTGGCCTTGAGCGTGGTGAAGTTGAAGGTCGCCTCCCGCGCGGCCCGGTAGCTCCCCTCCCGCTTGTGCTCCTGGTAATAGGCAGGCTTGCCGGCGCGGGTGATAACGGATTCGGTCCGGTCATCGATCTTGAAGAAGGCGGCCACGACGCCGGTCGAGCGGATGGTGTTGGTGAGGCGAAGCTCCTCCCCTTGCCGAGTGACCTCGAGAACTGCCAAGCCGGCCTTGATCCCCGACCAGGTCACCTCGTACACCAGGCGCTCCGGGACGGGAAAGCCCGCGGCCGGTGCGGCGATGAGAACAAGGGCGAGGAGGGCGCCCATCAGTGGACGGATGTTTGCCATCCGTAGAGGGTACAGCGATATTGGAATTTTTTAACCTGACAAGCGGGAAAATTACGCTGCCGCCTCACGGAGTTGCCGGCTGGTGCGCGACAACTGGCGGTACCAGTCGCAGGTTTCCGCCTTGACGCCGCATTGAAGGCATGGATTGCCGCTGGTGCGGAACCACAGGTAGACAAACTGGTGGGAGTTACTGACCGCTTCGCAACTACTGCCGATGTAGTCGCTCATGGTTATTCTCATAGATCACCTCCTTGATGGCAATAAGAGTACAGTGTTGCGCTGTCATTGCATCATTTCGGTGAAAAAAATCTTTTGTTGAGAGAAAATTCTGCCAGGAGCACCAAGGAAGCAGAAAGAGCGGTTCTTTTGTCACAGATCGTTCCGGCGCCGGACGCCGAAATAGAAAACGGCGGGAGCCGCGGGGGCGTCCTGCCGTTTTTCAACCAATGGTGACAGTGGGGGGCTACAGATCCCAGTTGTCGATCTTCATGGTTCCCTTCTTGGCCAGGTTCACCTGCATCTTGAAGACGCGGTCCAGAAGCTGCGGTTCGTGACCGGCCTTGCGGCCCAGGCAATCGTGGGCTGCGCGCTCGAAGTAGTCGGCGAGCAGCGGCTTGTAGTCGGGGTGCGCGCACTTCTGGATGATGAGCTTGGCGCGGCTCTTGGGATCGAGCCCGCGCAGGTCGGCGAGACCCTGCTCGGTGACCAGGACGTCGAGGTCATGCTCGGTGTGGTCCACGTGCGGCACGTGCGGCACGACGCAGGTGATGCCGGTCGGGTCGGTCTTGGTGGGGCGCGCGGACGGCGTGTGCATGATGGAGAGGTAGGCGTTTCTCAAGAAGTCGCCGGAGCCGCCGATGCCGTTGATCATCCTGGTGCCGCCGACCAGGGTGGAGTTGGCGTGGGCGTAGATGTCGAACTCCACCGGGGTGTTCATGGCGATGCACCCCAGGCGGCGGATCGGCTCGGGGTGGTTGGCGATGGAGAGCGGACGCATCATCACCTTGTTGCTGTACTTGTCCCAGTTGCCGTAGAAACGCTTGAAGCCGTCCACGGAGAAGGAGAGCGAGACGGTGGAGGCGAAGTCGAGCTTGCCGGAGTCGAAGAAGTCGAGCATGGTGTCCTGCAGGACCTCGGTCCAGACCTTGAGGCCGGTGAAGGGGCCGTTGGCCAGGCCGCCGATGACGGCGTTGGCGATGGAGCCGACGCCCGACTGCAGCGGCAGGAGGTTCTTCGGGAGCCGTCCGGCCTTCACCTCGGCGGAGAAGAAGTCGATGATGTGCGCCGCGATGGCTTCCGAGGTGTCGTCCTGCTCGCTGAAGGCGCGGCCGTTATCCGGCTTGTCGGATTCGACGATGGCGACGATCTTGTCGTTGTCGACGCGGACGTAGGGGGAACCGGCGCGGTCGTCGACGCGGCAGATGAGGTACGGCAGACGGTTGGGCGGTGCGATCGGTTCGACGATGTCGTGCAGACCCTCGAAGTTGGGAATGGAGGTGTTGATCTCGATGATGATCTTGTCGGCGATCTGGACGATCTCGGGAACGGCGCCGCAGGAGGCGGTGAGGACGAGGTCGCCGTTTTCGGTGATGGCGGAGCACTCGATGATGGCGAGGTCGAGGCGGCCGCCGTTGTCCTTGGTGTAGAAGCCGTAGCCCAGGTCCTGGGCGAACATGGAGAGGTGCTTGTCACCCATGCGGATGCGCCCGTCGTTGATGCCGGCCTGGATGTTCTTGCCGGTCTGGTAGGGCCAGCGGCGATCGATCATGTCCAGAGACGCCCAGCGGTCCTCGGTCTCGACGCCGACGGAGGCGCCGATGAAGAGGTTGAACCTCAGCTTTCCCTGCAGCTGGTTCTTCTCGACGTGGTCGGCGAGGGCGATCGGTACCGCTTTCGGATAGCCGGCGGGG